>NZ_JBHTBX010000005.1:0-306354 GCF_042665135.1 Hydrogenophaga bisanensis | reverse complement strand
AGCCAGGCGCAGCTCGATGCGATTGCCGACCTGCTCAACAACCGCCCGCGTGCCGTCCACGGCTTCTACCCGCCGATCGTCGTCTACCAGGCCATGTTGGACAAGCTCAATCAACCCAATTCCTCAACTCAATAAATCGGTGTTGCACTTGGTGCTTGACTCCGCCCCCTCGACACAATTACATACATCAAGTCACCGTATGTAATTTATGTGCCAAGCCCGCCGGGTGGTACAGCAACCAAGGGGAATCAAGATGGACAACGAACAGCTGCTGGCCGAGATCCGCGAAGCCAACCTGACCTACCTGATGCTGGCGCAGAACCTGATCCGCAAGGACCGCGCCGAAGCCCTGTTCCGTCTGGGCCTGACCGAAGAGGCCGCCGATCTGCTGGGCATGCTGTCTCCCGCCCAGTTGCTCAAGATCGCTTCCAGCAACATGCTGCTGTGCCGCTTCCGCGTGGACGATGACCTGGTCTGGAACCTGCTGACCAACCACAACGTCAAGAAGGTGGACAACGCCACCACCACCCAACTGCACGCCAGCATCCTGATGGCCGGCCGCTTTGCAGATTCTGTCGCCGTCGCTCACTGAGCGCAGACGCACCTGCAGACAGTTGACATCAAGACAAGGGGAACGGACATGGCCACCGCAAAAAGCATCCTGGGTGAATCCCGCGACATCGAGCGCGCGGTTGCGCTGATCCAGCTGGGCGCCCGCCTGCAGGTACTGGAGTATGAAACCAACCTGTCGTATGAGCGTTTGCTGCGCCTGTACAAGGAAGTGGCGGGCAAGAGCCCATCCAAGGGCCAGCTGCCGTTTTCCACCGACTGGTTCCTCACCTGGCAGCCCAATATTCACTCGTCCCTGTTCCTGAACATCCACGAGTACCTCTCCAAGAGCAGTGAGCTGGAAGAGATTGATGCGGTGATCAAGGCCTTCCGTCTGTACAGCGAACAGATGCAGGCCAGCCAGGTGGAGCCACTGCTGTCCATTACCCGGGCCTGGCGCCTGGTGAAGTTCGTCAACAGTGGCATGCTGACCCTGACTAAGTGCTCTTGCTGCGGTGGCCACTTTGTCACCGAGCCCTACGAGAACGCCAAGAACTATGTGTGTGGCCTGTGCGAGCCACCGGCGCGTGCCGGCAAGGGCAGTGCCTCGGGTGGTCTGCGCCTGCACTGAACCGCTGTCGTTCCAAAGTATGAATTGGGCCCCTGCAGGGGCCCAATTTGCGTTTATGGGCGCCCTCAATCACCCGTAGAGTTGGCCGATACGTCAAAGACAAGTCCCATCAGCGAGCCCATCCCATGTTTGTCATCATTGGTTTTGTGATCTCGATGATCTGCATCTTCGGGGTGTTCATCATCCACGGGGGCAACATCGGTGTGATCCTCAAGGCGCTACCCTTCGAGATGGCCACCATCTTCGGTGCGGCCATTGGCGCCTTCCTGATCAACAACCAGATGAAGGTGGTCAAGGCCACCCTCAAGGGCTTTGGCCAGTGCTTCAAGGGCAGCCAGTACACCAAGGCGCGTTACATGGAACTGCTGGCGCTGCAGTACGACATCCTGCAGAAGGCCCGCAAGGAGGGCCTGATGGCCATCGAACAGGATGTGGAGAACCCGGACCAGTCCCCCCTGTTCAAGAAGTACCCGACGATCGCGGCCGATCACCATGTGACCGAGTTCATCACCGACTATCTGCGCATGATGGTCTCTGGCAACCTGAACGCCCACGAGATTGAATCGCTGATGGACGCCGAAATCGAAACCCACCACCAGGAAGCCCATGCACCGGTGGCGGCCATCGGGCGCCTGGCCGGCGCCTTGCCGGCCTTCGGCATCGTGGCGGCCGTGCTGGGTGTGGTGAACACCATGGGCTCGGTGGGGCAGCCGCCGGCGGTGCTGGGCGGCATGATCGGTTCGGCCCTGGTGGGTACCTTTCTGGGCATCTTGCTGGCCTATGGTGTGTTCGAGCCGCTGGGTGGCTTGCTGGAGCAGAAGACCGAAGAGGCCTCCAAGGAATACACCTGCATCAAGACCACGCTGCTGGCCAGCATGCAGGGCTATGCACCCGCTACCGCCATCGAGTTCGGCCGCAAGGTGCTGTTCTCGGATGTGCGGCCTTCTTTCGCGGAACTGGAAAGCCACGTGAAAGGGAAAAAGTGAAACGCGTGAAGGGACTTCGTGCCAGTGCTGCCCCCCTGGGGGGAAGCCGTGTAGTGGCGCAGGGGGGGACCTATGGCCGGTGACGGCAAGAAGCTCCAGCCCATCATCGTCAAGCGCGTCAAGAAGGGCGGTCACGGTGCCCATGGTGGCGCCTGGAAGATTGCCTACGCCGACTTCGTGACGGCCATGATGGCCTTCTTCCTGCTGATGTGGCTGCTGGGGTCCACCACCAAAGGGGATCTGCAAGGCATTGCGGACCATTTCAACCAGCCGGTGAAGGTGTCTCTGCTGGGCGGTGACGGCACGGGCAACAGCGACAGCATCGTCACCGGCGGCGGCAAGGACCTGAGTGCGTCAGCCGGGCGCGTGGACGGCGGCGATGCGGAACGCGCCCAGAAGGAAGTGGGCCTGCAGATGGCCAAAGCCGAAGCCAAGCGTCAGGACGAGTTGCGGATCGACATGCTGCAGAAGAAGGTGCAGGAACTGATTGCCAACAACCCGGCGCTCAAGGAGTTTGGTAACCAGATCCAGATCGAACGCACGCAGGACGGCCTGCTGATCCAGATCTTTGACGCCCAGAACCGGCCCATGTTCGATGTGGGCAGCGCCATCGTCAAACCCTATATGCGTGATCTTCTGCGGCAGATCGGTCTGACGCTGGTGGATGTCGAGAACCGCATTGTGCTCTCGGGGCACACAGACGCCACCCCCTATGGCAGTGGTGACCGGGGCTACAGCAACTGGGAACTGTCGGCGGACCGGGCCAACGCGTCGCGGCGCGAGCTGGTGGCCGGCGGTTTGCCTGATGACAAACTGGTGAGGGTGGAAGGTCTGGCATCCAGCCGCCTGCTCAACAGCCGCGACCCCAACGCCCCGGCCAACCGGCGCATCAGCCTGCTGGTGATGACCAAGGAAGCCGAAGAACGCATGGTGCCCATGACCGCACCCGCCGTTCCTGCCATGCCGCAAGGCCCGATCAGCCTGCCAGACCTACAGAAACTGGC
This sequence comes from Hydrogenophaga bisanensis, assembly GCF_042665135.1. Lineage (NCBI taxonomy): Bacteria > Pseudomonadati > Pseudomonadota > Betaproteobacteria > Burkholderiales > Comamonadaceae > Hydrogenophaga > Hydrogenophaga bisanensis. The sequence continues at coordinate 303,184 of NZ_JBHTBX010000005.1, read as the reverse complement.
GGAACAGCCGAAACCTCCGCAAGAGGTCAAAAACCTGACCGAATAACCATGCCACATCCCCAGGGGGACTCAATGGCCACACCCATGAAATTTCTGATCGTCGACGACTTCTCCACCATGCGCCGCATCGTGCGCAACCTGCTCAAGGAAATTGGCCACGCCGATGCCGACGAGGCCGAAGATGGGGCGATCGCGCTGAACAAGCTCAAGAACGGCGGATTTCAGTTTGTCGTCACCGACATCAACATGCCCAACATGAACGGCTTCGAGTTGCTGGAGGCGATCAAAGGTGATGAGAAACTCAAGTCCTTGCCGGTGCTGATGGTCACGGCCGAAGCCCGCAAGGAAGACATCATCCGGGCCGCACAGGGCGGGGCCGCCGGTTACATCGTCAAGCCGTTCACCAAGGCGACGCTGGAAGAAAAGCTGGCCAACATCTTCCAGAAGCTGGGTATCGGAGGCTGAACATGAGCGACCAACATCCCAACGGTAACGCCTCCGCACCCGACATGTACAAGCAACTGGGAGCCATTACCCGCCAGTTGCACGACGCGCTCAAGGAACTGGGTTACACCGACAAGCTCAAGGGCACCGTCGACCAGCTGCCCGACGCCCAGAGCCGGCTGTCCTACATCGCCCGCCTGACGGGCGAGGCGGCCGAAAAGGTGCTCAACCACGTGGAACTGGGCAAGTCCGAGCAGGAGCACGTGGCCCAGCGTGGTCGCCAGCTGCACGACACCATCGCGGCCGTGCCAGGCCTGGGCAAGGCCATGCCCGAGTTGCTGGCCTGGTCCAAAGACGTGGTCGAAACCGCCGAGAAGACCGACGCACGCCTGACCGACATCATGATGGCCCAGGACTTCCACGACCTGACCGGCCAGGTGATTGCGCGGGTGGTGCAACTGGCTGGCCAGATCGAGGAACAGCTGCTGGCGCTGCTGCTGCAATCGGCACCCGCCAGCCATCCGGTGGTGGAGCCGCCGCCCAGTGAGCTGGCCGGGCCGGTGGTCAACGCGGAAGGCCGTACCGATGTGGTCAGCGATCAGGCGGGTGTGGACGATCTGCTCGCCAGCCTCGGTTTCTGATTCGTGATTGAGCTTCAGGGGGAATAGGGCGCTTTACGGGCGCCTTTTCCCCCTTTAGTTTTTGGGGGCGCCTCGCACAATCGTTCGCATCCACTGCGTGAACGATCGTGAGCGACTCTTCCCAAGACAAGAACCTGCCTGCCACCGCCCGGCGCCTGCAAAAGGCGCGGGACGAAGGGCAGATTGCGCGCTCCAAGGAGCTGGGCAACCTGGCGGTGCTGGGTGGCGGTGCGCTGGTCATGATGGCGCTGCTGCCCATGGGTTTTGACGCGCTGCGCACGGCCCTGGCTTTCCAGCTGCGTTTTGACAGCAGCAGTTTGAAGCAGCCGGGCCAGATGCTGGAGCGCCTGATGGCCGCCTTCAGCAGTGGGCTGTTCATCTACCTGCCGCTGGGCGCCGGCATGCTGGTGCTCGCGGTGGGCGTGGCCATTGCCTCGGGCAGCTGGGCCATCAGCACCAAACCCATTGCGCCCGATATCACCAAGCTCAGTCCTCTGGCTGGGTTGGGCCGCCTGTTTTCCAAGCAGCAGCTGTTTGAAACCGCCAAACTCACCGGCATGACTGTGGTGTTCGGCGCTGTGGGTTGGCGGTTCGTGTCCAGCCACATCGAGCCTTTCGGCACCCTGCTGATGCTGCCCCTGGAGGGGGCGCTTGGTCAACTGGCCCGCTGGCTGATGTTCGGGGTGGGCACGCTGCTGGCGGTGGTCACGGTGTTTGCCCTCATCGACTTTCCGATGCAGAAGTTCCTGCATGGCCAGCGGCTGCGCATGTCGATGGACGAGGTCAAGCGCGAGCACAAGGAAAGCGAGGGCGACCCGCACATCAAGGGCAAGCGCCGCCAGCGCCAGCGCGAACTGGCCATGGGCAACAGCATCACCCGCGTGCCCAAGGCCGACCTGGTGGTGATGAACCCGACGCACTACGCCGTGGCCATCCAGTACGACGACGCCACCATGAACGCACCGCGCGTGATTGCCAAGGGGGCGGATCTGCTGGCCCTGCGCATCCGCGACGTGGCCAAGGCGGCTCAGGTGCCGGTCATCCAGTCGCCCATGCTGGCACGGGCCCTGTATGCGCACGCCGAGATCGATGACGAGATCCCCTCGGCACTCTACACGGCCGTGGCCCAGGTGCTGGCCTATGTGTACCAGCTCAAGGCGGCCATGGCCGGCAAGGGCGTCATGCCCGCCGCGGTGCCGGTGCCCGAGGTGCCGCGCGAGCTGGATCCCCATTCGAAGAAGTCTGATCAGGAGAAGACCCGATGAACGCGCAACTGCTCATGATCCGGCAGTGGCTGGACCGCAATGCCGGCTGGGCCGCAGGCCTGGCGGCCCCCATGCTGGTGGTGGTCGTGCTGTCGCTGATGGTGTTGCCGATGCCGCCCTGGCTGCTGGACACCTTCTTCACGCTGAACATTGCTCTGGCGATGGTGGTGATGATGGTGGCCGCCTACATGCGCCGTCCCCTGGACTTCTCGGTGTTTCCCACCGTGCTGCTGCTCACCACACTGCTGCGCCTTTCGCTCAACGTGGCGTCCACGCGCGTGGTGCTGATGGAGGGTCATACCGGCCCCGGCGCGGCCGGTGCGGTGATCGAGGCTTTCGGCCACTTCCTGATTGGCGGCAACTTCGCGGTCGGCCTGATCGTGTTCGCCATTCTGGTGGTCATCAACTTCATCGTGATCACCAAGGGGTCCGAGCGGATTGCCGAGGTGAGCGCACGCTTCACGCTGGATGCCATGCCCGGCAAGCAGATGGCCATCGACGCCGACCTGAACGCTGGCCTGATCGACGAGAAGGAAGCCAAGCGCCGTCGCGCCGAGGTGGGCGAGGAGGCCGAGTTCTTCGGGTCGATGGATGGTGCCTCCAAGTTCGTTCGTGGCGACGCCATCGCCGGCATCCTGATCCTGTTCATCAACATCATCGGTGGCCTGATCATCGGCATGGTCCAGCACGGGCTGGGCGCCGGCGAAGCCGCCGACAGCTACATCCTGCTGGCCGTCGGTGATGCCCTGGTGGCCCAGATTCCCGCGTTGCTGATCTCGGTGGCGGCCGCCATGGTGGTCTCGCGGGTGGGCAAAGACGCCGACCTGGGTGGCCAGATGGTGCAGCAGATGTTCTTTTCCTCGCGCGTGCTGGCCATCACCGCGTCGGTGCTGTTCCTGCTGGGTGTGATCCCGGGAATGCCGCATGCGGTGTTCCTCGTGTTTGCAGCCATCTTCGGCACCTTGGCCTGGTGGCGCTACAAGGAAGAGCAGCGGCCCAAGCCGGTGGAGGCCGAGGCACCCAAGGTCAATCCGGACGGCGAGGCCACCTGGGACGACCTGCAGCCGGTGGACCTGCTGGGTCTGGAGCTGGGGTACCGCCTGATCGCCATGGTCGACAAGGAGCGCCAGGGCGACCTGCTGACCCGCATCAAGGGTGTGCGCAAGAAGTTCGCGCAGGAAGTGGGTTTCCTGCCGCCGGCCGTGCATGTGCGCGACAACCTGGAGCTCAAGCCCAGCGCCTACCGCATCACCCTGCGCGGCGTCGTGGTGGGCGAGGGCGAGGTTTTCCCCGGCATGTACCTGGCCATCAACCCGGGTGGCGTCAACCTGCCGCTGATCGGCACGCCCACGACCGACCCGGCGTTCGGCCTGCCTGCGCACTGGATCGACGAACGCCAGAAGGAAAACGCGCAAATGGCCGGTTTCACCGTGGTTGATTCCGAGACTGTGCTGGCCACGCATCTTTCACACTTGATGCAAGTCCAGGCCGCCAAGTTGCTGAGCCGGACGGAGACCCAGGACCTGGTCGAACACGTGACCCGCCTGGCCCCCAAACTGATCGAAGAAGTCGTGCCGAAAATGGTCCCCGTTGCCACCTTCCAGAAAGTCCTCCAGCTGTTGCTGGAAGAGGGGGTGCACGTGCGCGACATCCGTTCCATCATCGAATCGCTGGCCGAAAACGCCGGTGCCGTCACCGACCCGGCCGAACTGGCCCGCCGCGTGCGCATTTCGCTGGCCCCGGCCATCGTCCAGCAGATCTATGGCCCGGTCAAGGAGCTGGAAGTCATCGCCATCGAACCTGGCCTGGAGCGTCTGCTGATGCAGGCCCTGGGCGGTGTCAACGGCACGGCCCTGGACCCTGGCGTGGCCGAAATGCTCAGCAAGTCCGCCACCGATGTGGCCAACCAGCAGGAAGAAAAGGGCGTGCCCGCCTGTCTGCTGGTGCCCGATCCCATCCGTACCGCCATGGCGCGCCTGCTGCGCCGTGCCGCGCCGCGCCTGCAGGTGCTGGCGCACAGCGAAATTCCTGACACCCACCTCATCCGTATCGGCCCGATTCTTGGGGAGATTGCAGCATGAATATCCAGCGTTTCACCGCCCCGACCTCGCGCGAGGCATTGACCAAGGCGCGCAAGCAGTTCGGCGATGCCGCCGTGATCCTGTCCACCCGGCAGACCGATGACGGCTTCGAGGTGATGGCCACCTCGGAAGAGAACCTGGCCAACCTGGTGCCCCAGGCGCAGCCGCAGACCCAGGGCAAGCTGGCTGCCCGCGCCAGCGAGCGCGACGCACCCAAGCCTCCCCGCAAGCCGGCCCTGGCCGAGCGCGATCCGCTGCCGCGGGCATCGGTCAGCGACACGGTCGATGGCGACACCCAGACCATGGCCATGAGCACGCTGTCGTTCCAGGACTATGTGCGCGAGCGCATGCTGCGCAAGCGCCGTGAATCGATGCAGCAGGAGGCCGACGTGCCGGTGCGTGCGGCCACACCCGAACCCGAGATGCCACGTACGATGCCGCGCGCCGAGCCGGTGCAGCCCTCGGTGCAGGTGCCGGTGCAGCGCTTCAATGAACCGGCCTTCTCCATCCCGGCCGCCCTGCAGATGCCCCAGCCCATCCGCACCCGCCCCGTGGTGCGCCCGGAATGGGACGACTCCATGCCTTCCGCCGCCCCCGCGACTGCATCGGGACAGGGCGAGCAGCGCGTGGCCGTCGAGCTGGCTGCACTCAAAGACATGATCGAAGAGCGTTTCAACACCCTGGCGTGGCTGGGCTCCTCCAAGCAAAATCCGGTGCAGTCCAGCCTGATGCTCAAGCTGATCCGTGCAGGGTATTCGCCCGCCATGTCGCGCGCTGTGCTGGAGCGCCTGCCGGAAAATGTGGCCGCATCGGACGCCATGCGCTGGATCATGGATGTGCTCTCGCGCAACCTGCGCACCTCGCCGGCGGGCGCTGGCCTGGCGGAAGAGGGTGGTGTGATTGCCCTGGTGGGCGCCACCGGTGTGGGCAAGACCACCACCGCCGCCAAACTCGCCGCCCAGTGCGTTCGCACCCATGGCACCGCCAGTGTCGGCCTGATCACCCTGGACACCTACCGCGTCTCGGGCTACGAGCAGCTGCGCGCCTACGGCCGCATGCTCGGTGTGGTGGCCCACCTGGCCCACGACCGCGCGGCACTCAAGGATCTGCTGGCCCTGCTGGCCAACAAGCGCATGGTCATCATCGACACCGCCGGGCTGGGTCAGCGCGACCAGCGCATCCAGGACATGCTCGACATGCTGGAGATGCCCCAGGTCAAGAAAACCCTGGTGCTCAACGCCAGCTCCCACGGCGACACCATCGATGAAGTGCTCACCGCGTTCAAGGCCAGCACCCTGCACGGTGTGGTGCTGTCCAAGGTGGACGAAGCCGTCAAGCTGGGCCCGGCGCTGGACGCGCTGATCCGCCACCAGGTGGTGCTGCGCGGTGTGGCCAACGGCCAGCGCGTGCCCGAGGACTGGCAGAACCCCGATGCCGCCAGCCTGGTGCGTGTGTCCATGGGCACACGCGGCAAGTCGTCGTATGACCCGGTGCAGGCCGACATGGGCCTGTATTTCGGCCAGTCCAGCGCCCGTGGCATCGATCTGGGAGGTGCCCATGTTTGAGCGCCATGCCCATCAGGCCGCTGGTTTGAACGCGGGACCGCTGTACGACTCGGCCTCGCTGGTGCCGGTGGTCAGCCCTGCTCAGCCTGCCCGTGCCTATGACATGCTCTACCAACTGGCCTCGCAGCTGGACAGCATGGGCTACACACCCGTCATTCTGGACGCGAGCGCCAGCGAAGGGCCTGAAGGTCATCGCAGCGCGGGACGCCCCCTGGGGTTGATTCATGCGCTGTCGAGCTCCAGCATGGCCCGAATCGAGAGGCCCGTCCAAGGCGATTGGCTGGTGATGCCCGCCGCCCAAGGGGTGCGCTCCCTGCAGGTCACGGCCCGAGCCGGTGGGGCGCGGGTGGCCGTCTCCCGCCTGCTGTCGCCATTCGGACGACAGACAGTGGTTTTGCTGTTCGCGTCGGCCCAGGACATTGCCAGTCTGCTGGGTGGCATCGACAACCCGGTGATGGTCCCGGTGCTGGCCCACCCCCAGGCCGGCATCGATGCCTACGCGGCCTTCAAGCACTTGCATCAGTCCGGGCTGCGCCCGGTGCTGGCGCCGCTGGCCGATGCGCAGTTGTCGGCCCAGGCCAGCACCGTCAACCAGGTGGTGCGGTCGGTGGCCGACTGCGCCGGGCGCCATCTGGGTGTCCGGGCCGAAATCTGGCCCGTGCGCCGTTGGGGGGAGCTGGCCTGCGAAGGCGCCATCACCCGGACCTTGAGCTATGACATGGACAACTTGCATGACTCTGGCAACATTGGCAACATCACCCACGCAGAGGTTGGTACCTACTGGAGCTGAGACCATGCTGTACACCGCCAAAGGCACGCTCAACCGCGAAGAGCAGCTGCGCAAGTACACGCCGCTGGTCCGGCGCCTGGCCCATCACATGATCGCCAAGCTGCCGCCCAGCGTGGAGCTGGACGACCTGATCCAGGTCGGCATGATCGGACTGACCGAGGCGATCGCCCGCTATGAGCCCTCTCAGGGTGTCCAGTTCGAGACCTTTGCCAGCCAGCGCATCCGTGGGGCAATGATCGACGAATTGCGCGACGGCGACTGGATGAGCCGCGGTTCGCGCAAGAGCCAGAAGGAAATCGAGCAGGCCGTGCACAAGCTGCAGCAGAAGCTGCACCGGGCGCCCATGGAGTCGGAAATCGCTGCCGAACTGGGCATGAGCCTGGCCGATTACCAGCACCTGCTGGCCAAGGTGCGCGGCACGCAGCTGGTGTACCTGGAGGACATCAGCGGTCACGGTGATGACGACGACGGATTCCTGGACCGCCATATGGGCGGCGCTGCCGAGCCCGATCCGTCATCCCTGTTGCAGGACCAGCGCATGCGCATGGCATTGGTGGAGGCCATCAAGAACCTGCCCGAGCGTGAGCAGCAGATCATGTCCATGTACTACGAGCATGATATGAACCTCAAGGAAATTGCGGCGGTGCTGGGCGTGACCGAATCCCGCATCTGCCAGCTGCACAGCCAGTCGATCGCCCGCCTGAGGGCCAAGTTGCGCGACCACTGATTGTTGTTATTGGGCGGCAAATGTCTGCCCTGACAACGAAAAAGCCGGCAATAGCCGGCTTTTTGCATGAAGAGTGAGTTTCTTCAGGCTGACAGGTGATAGGCGCGGCCGGCGCCCGAGGATCCACGGCTGCTGCCATATGTGACCGCGTCGGCCGTCTGTGGCAACAGGCTCTCGACCTCTCGCTGGCTGCGTGCGGCGGACTGGATCACGGCCTGGCGCAGGCGGCCGAAACGCTGGGCCGCCGCTTCCATCTGGGGGCGCAGCAAACTGCCCGGGCGGTTGATTTCCGCCGTCCTGGGGGCCTGCTGCAGGACCGACTGCACGCGCGCGCTGGCCATTTCAACGCCCATGGCGTTACTTTTGAGCAGCTCGCCCTCCAGTTCATCCAGCGACGCATTCAGCGTCTGGATCCAGGGGTGTGCGTGATCGGTGGTGTTCATGACGAATGAGGCGTTCAGGCCTTGGCCGCACCACTGCCACCCACAGCGCCCAGCATCTCGGCGGCGTTGGACAGCATCTTGTCGGCGATGGCTTCGGCATTGACCTGGAAGGTGCCGTTGGCGATGGCCAGCTTCATGGCCTCCACCTTCTCGGCGTTGAAGACCTCGCTGCCCGCAGATCCTGCGGCCGACACTTCCCGGGTGGCTGACGACAGCGTGACCTGCACGCCAGCCGGTTGGGCACGGGGCGCAGCGACGCCTGCCGCTGCCGCTTCAGCGCCAGTGGTCGGTCGTTGCTCGGCGGCCTTCTGGGGGCCGCCCGCCACGGAACCAATATAGGAATCCGGTGATGATTCGACTTTCATTTCACTCTCCAAGCCCCGCAGACGGGGCCTTGTGGAAAGACTATCGACAGGTTAGCGGGTAACTTTAGCCTTATTTCGGGGTTTTCTTCATTGTCCGGTCAAATCTCAAAGCCGGACTTCCACGGTCTGGTCTTCTCTGACCGTTCCGGTGACCACCCGGCCACCCTTGAGACGAACCTTCACCGACTGCCCCTCGATACCAGCAGTCAGCGCCTCGCCGACCACCGTGACCCGGAAACCATTCCCCTGGCTGGCCACCCGCACCTGGGCGCCGGGCCCGAATGCGGGCACAGGACGCACCATGTTCTGGCGCAGGGCCTGGCCGGCCGGCAGGGCGTACGCCGCCTGTTGACCCACCCACCTGGAGGTGTCGGCCAGCACGGCGGCGTGCTGCTCTGCCCAATCGATTTCGGCAATGTCGGCATCTTCTTGAGTCAGCACCGCGCCGGCGGCCACCGGGCGCCGCAGCACCCAGGCAGGGCCCCAGGCCCGGACGGTCACCGGCAGGAACACGTTCCAGCGTACCACGCCTTCCAGACAACGCAAGCCGATGCGGCTTCGACCCCACAGCCGGGTACCGGGCGGAATGTAGGGCTCCACGCGCTGGCAGGGCGCCAGCTTCAGCCGGGGGTCGAGCCGCCCCAGGATCAGTTCCGGGCGCAGCGCGCCGCTGGCTTCCTGGCCCAGCACGGAGGCGATGGTGGGCTGCAGCCATTGACCGGCCAGTTGTTCGAGCTCGGTTTCACCGCCGACCGAAGCGCTGGGCGCGGTCTGGACCGACATGGGCACCACGGCCTGTGCCTGGATCTGGACATGGACCATCAAGGGCAACAGGGCCAGGCTGAAGACCCGGAAGAGACGCTTCAAGGAAGACTGGGACGCATTGGACATGACAAAACCTCACGCAGGCGCGCGTGAATCAACCGATGGGCGGTCCACTCAACCGCCGGTCGGCGATGCCGCACCACCGGGCGCGGACACTGCCTGCAGGTTCTCACTGTAGGCCGGCAGCGGCCGATACAAAGGCGGGAAATGGCGCCCAATCTCGGGCCTGTTTCCGACATTGCTTCCCCTCAAGTTTTTCCATACTTCTGCGCATGGCCAGTCCGTGCGCATGTCGTGGATGGATCGATGGCCTTCACAGGGCACTGGAGGTGATCATGCTCAAGCAGATGACGGCAAGGATGGATTTCCATGCCAACGCCCTGCTGCTGCGTGCGCAGCGACAGCAAGTCCTGGCCAGCAACATTGCCAACGCCGACACACCCGGCTATGTCGCCCGCGATTTCGACTTTGCCCAGGCGCTCAAATCGGTGCAGGGCGGCGCTTCCGTGTCCACCGTGGCGCTCACCGATGCGCGGCACCTGCGCCTGGGGTCGGCCGATCCGCGGCAGGCCGAGATGGCCTACACCGTGCAGACCCAACCGGCACAGGACGGCAACTCGGTCGATCTGGACCGGGAGCGCGCCAACTTCGTGGACAACAGCATCCGCTACGAGTCCACGCTGCGCTTCATCAACGGGCATGTCAAGACCATGCTCAGCGCCATCACCGGCCAGTAAGGGCCGTCAGGGAGAACAGCATGTCGATGTTCAACATCTTCGGGGTTTCGGGCAGTGCCATCAGCTCGCAGTCCCAGCGGCTGAACGTGGTCGCCAGCAACCTGGCCAACGCCGATGCGGTGGCCGGTCCGGACGGCCAGAGCTACAAGGCCCGTCACGTCATCTTCCAGTCGGTGCCAATGGGGTCGCAGGGCAGCGCAGGCGTCAAGGTCAAGGACATCCAGGAAAGCGATGCGCCGGGTCGCCGCGTGCACGCACCACACCACCCCTCGGCCGACGCCGAGGGCTATGTGACCCATTCCAACGTCAACCCGGTGGAAGAGATGGTCAACATGATCTCCGCCTCGCGTTCGTACCAGAACAACGTCGAAGTCATGAACACCGCCAAGTCGCTGCTGCTCAAGACGCTGCAGATGGGCCAGTAATCCAGGGAGTCAAGCCATGTATGCATCCCCCATCGACACCTCGACCCTTGGCAGCGCGGTCGGCAGCACCACGGCCAAGACCTCCAACAACGCCAGCGACCCCGAGGCGGCGCAGGACCGCTTCCTGAAGTTGCTGGTGGCCCAGATCAACAGTCAGGATCCGCTGAACCCGATGGACAACGCCCAGATGACCTCGCAGATGGCGCAGATCAACACGGTCAGTGGCATCCAGCAGCTCAACGAGACGCTCAAGGGCATGGCGGGCCAGTTCTCTTCACTGCAGACCATGCAGGGCGCCTCGTTGATCGGGCGCGATGCCCTGGTCGAAGGCGACAGCCTCTCGTTCAATGGCAGCGTGGGCCGGGGTGCACTGGAACTGCCCTCCGACGCCAAACAGGTGTTTGTGGACATCGTCGGCAAGAACGGCGAGCTCATCGACACCATCGACATGGGCGCGCGCGGGGCGGGCACCCATGCCTTTGAATGGGACGCCGGCTCTGTCGACGTCAGCAAGGTGGGCAAGTTCAAGGTGCGCGCCACCAGCGGCGGTGACGAGGTGACGGCGACGCCGCTGGCGCGCCTGCCCGTCATGTCGGTGGGCATGAACAACGGCGCGATGAACCTGCAGCTGAGCAATGGCCGATCCATCGCCTATGACCAGGTCCGGGCCTTCATGTGAGCCTGGCCGTATCCCCCGACAAGTTTTTCTGAAAGGACATTCATCATGGCATTCCAGCAAGGTCTCTCCGGCCTGAACGCCGCCAGTCGCAACCTGGACGTGATCGGCCACAACATCGCCAACGCCAACACCGTGGGCATGAAGTCGTCCCGCGCCGAATTTGCCGAGCTCTATGCCAGTTCGGTGGGTGCCTCGGGCGGTATCAGCCAGGGCATTGGCGTGTCGATAGCCACTGTCAGCCAGGCCTTCACGCAGGGCAACCTGACCATCACCGGCCGTGACATGGATGTGGCCATCAACGGCAACGGGTTCTTTGCGATGAGCATGCCCGACGGGTCGCTGCAGTACAGCCGGGACGGCCAGTTCAAGCTGGACCGGGATGGGCGCATTCTCAACAACCAGGGTGGGCAGCTGATGGGCTACCCCACCGATGTGGATGGCAACCGGACGGCGTTTGATCCAATCGCCTTGTCGTTGCCGACGGGCGGCCCAATTCCAGCGAATGAAACGAAAACGATCACGGCTGAGTTCAACCTTGACGCTCGTGCGACTGGGGCAGAACCCGCAGGCACTTATGGCACCACGGTGCTGGTGTATGACCAGCAGGGCAAGGCGATTCCGGTTGCTATGGCGTTCGAAAAGCAAGCTAACAATCAATGGCAAATAACCGCAACGATGACAGATGAAGCAGGCGTTGTTCAACCCTTAGGGAATTTCAACATCGCGTTCAATCCTGATGGATCCTTTGACGAGGCTAACTCTGATCCAGTGGAATTCGACGTTCTTTCTCTAAACGCCGCCAATGGTGCTGATTTCCCGGTGACTGTAAATCTGGAAAACATCACCCAGTTCGCATCCCCATTCTCGGTCACCAACCTGACCCAGGACGGCTACCCGCCCGGTGAGCTCACCAGCCTTCAGATCGAGGACAACGGCGTCATCATGGCCCGGTACAGCAATGGCGAGTCCCAGGCTGCTGGCCAGATCCAGTTGGTGAACTTCCGCAATGCGCAAGGCCTGGCGCCTGTCGGCGGCAATGGCTGGGTCGCCACCTTCGCCTCGGGTGCCCCGATTCCTGGCGCACCGGGTGAGGGCAACATGGGCATGCTCAAGGCCGGCGCCGTCGAGGATTCCAACGTCGACCTGACCGCAGAACTGGTCAACATGATGACCGCGCAGCGTGCTTACCAGGCCAACGCCCAGACCATCAAGACGCAGGATCAGATCATGAGCACCCTGCTGAACATGCGCTGATCCTGACGAAGCGCTGAACCAAGGACTTCCGGGAGCCCGCCATGGACCGCATGATCTACACCGCGATGACCGGTGCCACCGCCGCGCAGCACCGTCAGCAGCTGCTGGCGCACAACCTGGCCAATGTGTCCACCACCGGCTTTCGTGCCGAGCTGGCCACGTTCCGGGCGGTGCCGGTGCGCGGCGATGGCGCGACCACGCGGGTGTTTGCCCTGGAAGCCACGGCTGGCCACCTGGACGCGCCGGGGCCGGTCAACCCTACCGGGCGTCCGCTGGACGTGGCCGCCAAGGGTGGGGCCTGGTTCACGGTGCAAGGCCTGGATGGCACCGAGGCCTACACCCGCGCAGGCGCCTTTGAGGTGAGCCCGGACGGTACCCTGGTCAGCCCGCAAGGCCTGCCGGTGCTCACCGATGGTGGTGCGCCCATCACCGTGCCTGCCAATGCGCAGGTGGATGTGGCGGCTGATGGCACGGTCTCCGCCCGGGTTGGGGGAGCGGCCGCACAGAACCTGGGCCGCATCAAGCTCGTCACCCCCGGCGCGGACACACCGATTGCGCGCAGCGAGGATGGCCTGTTCCGTCCCAAGGACGGGCAGCCGCTGGAGGCCGACGCCCAGGCGCGTGTGCAGAGCGGCGCACTGGAAGGCTCCAACGTCAATCCCATCGAGGCCATGGTCGGCATGATCGCCGCCGCCCGCCAGTTCGAGGTGCAGATGAAGATGCTGCAGAACGGCGAAACCAACGACCGCAGTGCGGCCCAGCTGCTCAGCCTCAACGGCTGAGGCCATCACCCCATTTTCTGATCGAGGCATACCATGATCAATTCCCTGTGGATCTCCAAGACCGGCATGCAGGCCCAGCAGACGCAGCTGGACGTGATCTCCAACAACATGGCCAACGTGTCCACGAACGGCTTCAAGCGCGCCAGCGCCGTGTTCGAGGACCTGATGTACCAGAACCTGCGCCAGGTGGGGGCGGCTGCCGACGAGCAGAACCAGCTGCCCACCGGCCTGCAACTGGGCCTGGGTGTGCGCACGGTGGCCACCAGCCGCCAGTTCACCCAGGGTAGCCTCCAGCAGTCCGGCAACCAGCTGGACATTGCTGTCAACGGCACCGGCTTCCTGCAGGTCACCATGCCCGATGGCACCACCGGCTATACGCGCGATGGCAGCCTGCAGGTCGACTCCCAGGGGCGACTGGTGACCTCGGGTGGCCTGCCCATCGCTGGCGACATCACGGTGCCGGCCGAGGCACAGAACGTCACCATCTCGGCCGATGGCATCGTCAGCGCCAAGCTGCCGGGCAACCCGGATCCGCAGCAGATCGGCAACATCGAGCTGGCCAGCTTCATCAATCCGGCCGGCCTCGAGCCGCTCGGTCAGAACATGTACGCCGAAACGGTGGCGTCGGGTGCGCCGAACAACGGGGCACCGGGCACCGGTGGCCTGGGCAAGCTGATGCAGGGCTACGTGGAAACATCCAACGTCAATGTGGTGCAGGAGCTGGTCACCATGATCCAGACCCAGCGGGCCTATGAGATGAACTCCAAGGCCATCCAGACGTCCGACCAGATGCTGCAACGCCTGTCGCAGCTGTAATCACGGAGCGGTCGAACATGAACCATCTTCCCCCGTTTCGCCTGATGCGCACCGGTGCTGCGTTCGCCGCAATGGTGGCGCTGGCCGCCTGCCAGACGACCCCCGTCGAGGTGGCGCCGGCCAAGCCCATCGTCTACCAGACGCCTCCCGCGGCTGTGCCCGTCACGGGCAGCCTGTTCCAGTCCGCACGGTATCGCCCCGCTTTCGAAGACCCGCGTGCCCGCATGCCTGGCGACACGCTCACCATCCAGATCACCGAAAAGGTCAGCGCGACGCAGAAATCCTCGTCGTCGATTGATCGCAACGGCAGCGTATCGGGCAGTGTCAGCGCCATCCCGGGCATCCGTGCCAAGGAACTGACACGTGACCGAAACTTCGATCTGGGTGGTCAGTCGGACAACCAGTTCGCCGGCAAGGGTGACACTATCAACGACAACACCTTCCAGGGATCGATCACCGCCACTGTCCAGGATGTGCTGCCCAACGGGCACCTGCTGGTCGTCGGAGAGAAGCAGATCGGGGTCAACCAGAACGTTGATGTGCTGCGCTTTTCGGGCACGGTCGATCCGCGTTTCATCCGGCCGGGCAACGTGGTGCCATCCACCCAGGTGGCCAACGCCCGCATCGAGTCCAAGAGCCGGGGTGCGATTGGCGAAGCGCAATCAATTGGCTGGCTTGGACGGTTCTTTTTGAACGTTTTCCCGTTCTGAGCAAGACCTAGCATCAAGGTCATGAACCCGATCGCTTCCCTCTCCTTTGTCAGGCGCCTGTTGTCGGCGCTGGCGCTGCTGTTCCTGTCCTGTCTGCCGCTGCAGGCGCAGGCCATGCGCATCAAGGAAGTGGCGGCGGTGCAGGGTGTGCGCACCAACCAGCTGACCGGCTTTGGCCTGGTGGTGGGTCTGGACGGCACGGGCGACCAGACCGGCCAGATGCCCTACACCACGCAGGGCATGAACAACTACCTGCAGCAACTGGGGCTGACGCTGCCCGCAGATGCCAAGCTGCAGCTCAAGAACGTGGCGGCCGTGATGGTCACGGCGCAGTTGCCGCCGTTTGCCCAGCCGGGTCAGATGATCGACGTGACCGTGTCCTCGGTGGGCAATGCCAAGTCGCTGCGTGGCGGCACCCTGATCACGACCCCGCTCAAGGGCGTCGATGGCGAAATCTATGCGCTGGCCCAGGGCAACCTGCTGGTGGGCGGTGCGGGCGCCTCCGGCGGCGGCAGCAAGGTGCAGATCAACCACCTGAGCGCAGGCCGCATCCCAGGGGGCGCCCAGGTCGAGCGTGCGGTGCCCACGCCGTTCGCACTGGGTCCCACCATTGACCTGGGTTTGAACTCTGCCGATTTCCAGACGGCCCGCCGGGTGGCCGAGGCCATCAACAAGCGCATGGGCGAGGGTGTGGCCAGTGCGGTCGATGGCCGCACGGTGCGCCTGGTGGCGCCGCCCGACCCGCACTCCCGTGTGAGCTTCATCGCCGAGATCGAGGAGATCCCGATGGAGGCCACGATTCCGGTGGCCAAGGTGATCGTCAACTCGCGCACCGGATCCATCGTCATGAACCAGGCGGTCACGCTGGGACCCTGTGCCGTGGCCCACGGCAATCTGTCGGTGACCATCAGCTCCACCCCGATGGTCAGCCAGCCCAATCCCCTGTCCACAGGTGGCCAGACCGTGGTCACCGAGAAAACGGATATCAAGATCAGCCAGGATGCGGGCAGTCTGATCCAGATGGATGCCGCGCCACAGCTGTCGGACCTGGTGCGCATGCTCAATGGCCTGGGTGCCACGCCCCAGGACCTGCTGGCCATCCTGCAGGCCATCAAGGCCGCCGGCGCCATGAACGCGGAGCTGGAGGTCATCTGACATGACCATGCCGATGACTGCCCGATCGCCGTCCCTGGCCATCGACCCGGGGGCTTTGAACGCGCTGCGCTTCCAGGCCGGCCAGGAAGGTCAGCCGGGCAAGGCCGCGGTCAAGGAGGCGGCCCGCCAGTTCGAGGCCCTCTTCATGCGCGAGCTGGTCAAGAGCATGCGCGAGGCGACGCAAAAATCCGGTCTGCTCGACAGTGGTGGCACCGACCTGGGTACCGAACTTCTGGACCAGCAGCTGGCGGTTCAGCTCAGCGGCATGCCAGGCGGTCTGTCGGCCGCGATCGAGCGTCAGCTTGGCCTGCAGATGGCGCCTGCCGCTGCGGGCGGTGACAAGGCCACAATGCCATCAGCCTCCCCCGCAGCACCCAGCACGGTCAGTCGCGCCACCACCGGCTCCGGGCGCGAGCGACAGGCGGCTTTTGTCGAGCGGCATGGTCAGGCCGCCGCAGCCGTGGCGCGCGAGTCCGGCATCCCTGCCAGCTACATGATCGGTCAGGCCGGACACGAAACCGGATGGGGCCGCAGCGAAATCCGTCATCGCGATGGCAGCCCGTCGTTCAACCTGTTCGGCATCAAGGCCACGTCCGCGTGGAAAGGCAAGGTGGCGGAGGTCACGACCACGGAGTACGTCAACGGCGTGCCGCGCAAGACCGTGGCCAAGTTCCGGGCCTACGACTCCTACGAGGATGCCTTCAGGGACTATGCCCGCCTGATCACCAAGAGCCCGCGCTACGACAAGGTCATGGACCAGGTCGGTTCCGTGCAGGGATTCGCGCGAAGCCTTCAGCAGGCCGGCTACGCGACCGACCCTCAGTACGCGGTCAAGCTCAGCCGTGCCATCAACACCACCCTGAACCTCCAGCGGGCGCAGGTCTGATCCCGAGGCACTCCCATGTCCGCACTCAACATCGGCTCCCGCGCCCTCACCGCCAACCTGTCGGCGTTGCAGGTCATCGGCCACAACATTGCCAACGTCAACACCGAGGGCTACTCGCGCCAGAACGTGACCATGCAGGTCTCGGGCTACCAGCAGTACGCCAACGGCTTTTTTGGCAAGGGGGTCGAGGTCGGGACCGTGACCCGATCGCATGACGCTTACCTGACGCGCGAGGCGCAGACCACCCGGTCAGTCGCCTCGGCCGACGCGGTTCGTCTGGCGCGGCTCGAACAGCTGGAGGCCGCGTTCCCCATGGGTGAGGACGGTATCGGCGAGTCGCTCAACAGCATGCTCAATGCCTGGGCCGACGTGGCCTCGTCGCCCAGCAACCAGACGGCCCGTCTGGTGGTGATTGCGCGCGCCGATGAGCTGGCGGCACGCCTGCGGGACACCGCCGGGCAGCTGGACATCCTGCGCGAAAGCACGCAACTGCAGGTCAAGGGAACGGTCGACAACGTCAACCGGCTGGCGGCAGATCTGGCCAAGGTGAACCAGCGCCTGACGGAAGTGATGGGCTCTCCCAACACGCCCAACGATTTGCTCGACCAGCGCGACCAGATCCTGAGTGAGCTGAGCAAGCATGTGCAGGTCAGCTCCATCCCCGGTGAAGGGGGGGTGGTCAGTGTGTTCGTCGGTGGCAGCATGCCATTGGTGCTGGGATCGCAGTCGGCCAAGCTCGAAGCGGGCAGGGACCCGGCGGACAGCTCACGATTGCAGATCAGCTTTGTGCAGGGCGGTGTCAAGACACCCTTGGCCGATGGCAACCTGGGTGGTGAGCTGGGTGGCCTGATGAACTTTCTGCACAACGATCTGGCGCAAGTGTCCAACATGGTGGGGCGGATGGCGCTGGCCACGGTGTCGGTGGTCAATACCCAGCATGAACTCGGCCTCGACCTCAAAGGTCTGCCCGGGGGAGAGTTTTTCACCGCACTGACCCTGCCATCCGGCGTGCAGACGTCCGGCGTTTCGGGTTTGACAGCCAGTGTCGGAGTCAGCGACCCCTCCCAGCTCATGGCATCAGACTATGAACTGCGCTATGACGGCACCAACTACACCGCCGTTCGCCTGTCGGACGGGACGGTGTCGGCGCCCGCTGCGGCGGTTCCGGTCAGCTTCGATGGCCTGAGCTTCAACTTGAGCGGTCCCGCGACGGCCGGGGATGTTTTCCGCTTCAAGCCTTTCGAGAACGCTGCGCGTGAGATCAAGATCGCGATCACTTCTCCGGACAGTGTGGCGGCCGCCAGTCCTGTCAAGGTGTCTCCTGAGCCTGGAAACTCCGGTGGCATCTCCATCGAAAGCCTTTACGCCAATGGTCCTCCGGGCGGTGCCAGCTATGGCACCACCGAGGTGGTGTTTGCTGCAGACGGCTCCTACAGCATTGAAGTGGGCGGCACACCTGTGCTGACCGGGCAGACTTACAAGCCGGGAGAGCCGATCGAGTATGACGGTTGGAGCCTGACTTTGCGTGGGGTGCCGGCCGACAACGACACGTTCACGGTCACCCCGGCAGGGCCGAACGACATTCGTCAGAACGCTGGCAATGCCGTGGGCTTCCAGGCCTTGCGCGATGCGGCCATGTTCGAGGGGGTTCCCTTCGGCGATGGCTATGTCAATATCTTCTCCGACGTGGGCACGAGGGTGCAAAGTGCCCAGTTCTCGTCCGCGTTTTCTGGACAGGTGGCCGCCACGGCCGAGAACGCTCGCGCCAACGTGGCTGGTGTCAACCTAGACGAGGAAGCGGCCCGGATGCTGCAGTTCCAGCAGTCCTACCAGGCGGCCGCCAAATTCCTGCAGGTGGCGCAGAGCACCTTCGACAGTCTTCTGCAGACCGTGGGTCGTTGATCGAACGGAGGAAAACCATCATGCGCATTTCCACCGCCAACAGCTATGACCGCACGATCGATGTGCTGCAGAAGCGCCAGAGCGAGCTGTCCAAACTGCAGAGCCAGCTGGCGACCGGCAAGCGGGTCCAAAAGGCCAGCGACGATCCGGTGTCGGCCACCTTGTCTGAAACGGCGCGCAACCGACTGGCACGCACTGAGGCGGATCTGCGTTCGCTGGAAGCTTCACGCGCCAGCTTGCAGCAGGCCGAGAGTGGCTTGGCCGAATCCGGCGAGCTGATTCAACAGGTGCGCGATCTGTTGGTGGCCGCCGGTAACGGAGCCTACGGTCCCAACGAGCGCGAGGACATCGCCCGGCAGCTCGAAGGTCTGCGCGAACGCCTGATCGGCGTGGCCAACCTCAAGGACAACGCGGGTCGCACCTTGTTTGGTGGACTTGGCGGTGCGTCCACGCCGTTCGTGGACACTTATCCGCCACCTGCGGGTGAAGTTCAATTCAACGGGCAGCGTGGGCAGACTGCTGCGGGCGATCGCAGCCTGCCGCAAACCCTGGACGGGCACGCCATCTGGATGGAAATTCCTCGCGGGAACGGCAGCTTTGTCGTCAATTTCCCCACTCCACCGGCAGTTAATGCAGGCAGTGTCCGTTCAGATCTCGGTGAGGTTGTCGATTCCAGCCTGGCCACGGGAGACCCATATCGCATTGACTTTGCTTCCGGCGCCGGTGGTATCGAATACACGATAACTAACACCACAACCGGCTTGCCTGTCACGGGACATCAAAATGTGCCTTATGAGGCAGGCAAATCCGTGACCTTCGACGGCTTAAGGATTCAGCTGGATGGGAGTCCTGCACCCGGTGACCAACTTCTCGTCTCGCCAGTTTCGTCGGCAAATCCGACGGACATTTTTGAGGTGGTTAAAAACGCCATTGATACGCTTAGAAAGCCGGACAATGCCGTTCGTACACATGAGCTTGGCCGTGCCATGACCGAGCTCGACGCCGGTCTGGACAAGGTGCTGCTGGCGCGAGGCCGCGCCGGCGAGTGGCTCAACCGGGCAGATTCCCTGGAGAAGCTGATGGGGGACCGATCGGCCGACTACGAAGTCGAGATCTCCCGCCTGGAAGACATGGATCTGGTCAAGGGCATCTCCGACTTCCAGACCAAGCAGACCGGCCTGGAGGCCGCGCTCAAGGCTTATGCCCAGGTCCAGCGCCTGTCGCTGTTCAGCGTGATCAACGGCTGACCTGAGCCATGATGACCTCCACCCATACCGTGCTCGACAGCGTGGCGCTGGGCTACCAGCCGGTGTGGAACCGATCGCGCCAGCTGGCGGCCGTGCGCATGCCTGTGCTGGTGCTGCACCGGGAATCGGTGGACGGGGAGCATTTCGTCCGCGCCCTGGGCAACGACTGGCCCAAGGCGGCGCCGACCCTGATCATCGCGCCCCGCTCGCTGCATCTGGTCGATCAGTTGCTGCACCTGCCGCCGATTCCCAACACCTGGCTGGAGGTGCCCGGTGACCTGTTCGCCACACCCGAAGGTCTGGCCCGGATGGCGGTGGCCGCCCGGCAAGGGCACCGCCTGCTGCGGCGCGTGGCGCTGTCTGCCATCGCCGGCGAGGTGGTGGCCCCTGCCGACGTCCGCAGTCTGGTGCACCTGGCTCCCGAGGACGTGCTGGCCACCCTCCGTTCATTGCCGACCGAGCCCGGCGGTGCCCCCCGTGGGCGCAGCCCCCTGATGGCTGGTCACATCTATGAAGGCATTGCCAACCGCGTGGTGGCTGAGCATGCGCTGGACACCGCGGGGGCCTGGGGTGTGCTGGGTTGGCCGGTGGACGACACGCTTCGGTTCTTCCGGCAGCGACCGCTCGCCTGTGACCGGGCCACGATCCAGCAGGTGACCCAGGCGCTGGGGCGCGAGTGCTCGCTCGATCAGCTCGAGCGTCTCATCCGCCAGGACCCGGTCATGGTCTACCGGGTCCTGTTGCTGGTCAATTCGGCCATGCATGGCAAGGACCGCGAGATCAACTCGCTGAGGCATGCCATCATGATGCTGGGCTTCACCGTCCTCGGTCGATGGTTGTCCGAACAGTTGCCAGGCGCTGAAACCGACCTGACCCTGCATCCTGTCCGCTACACCATGGTCATGCAGGCGCGCCTGGCGCAACACCTGCTGGATTCGGGCTCGGATGACAACCTGCGCTCCGAGGTCTACGTCACGGCACTGTTTGCACAGCTGGATCGTCTGCTGCACCAGCCACTGCCTGAAATCCTGCAGCGTCTGCCGTTGCCAGGTCGTGTGTACGACGCACTGTTGCGCCAGACCGGCCCCTACAACGCTTACCTGGACGTGTCCGACGCTCAGGGGCAGACCGAGCAGCTCCATCGCCTGCCCCAGATCTGCGAGAAGCACGACATCAGCCTGGAGTCAGCCAACCAGGCGCTGATCCGCATGCTCGCCACCAGCCGGGATCATCGCCAAGGCTGACAGTCCATGCCACGATCATGGCGCGCTACCATCGCGCCATGATCACTTCCCCTGTCCATTCCCGCGCCCTGGTGCTGTTCTCCGGCGGCCAGGATTCCACCACCTGTCTGGCCCATGCCCTGCAGCGCTACGCCTATGTCGAGACCATCGGCTTCGACTACGGCCAGCGGCATCGTGTCGAACTCCAGGCGCGTGAGGCGGTGCTGGCCGAACTGCGGCAGCGCTTTGCCGCCTGGTCGCTTCGGCTGGGCGAAGACCATCTGCTGGATGTCGGCGTGCTGGGTCAGGTCAGCGAAACCTCGCTGACCCGCGACACGGCTTTTGCCATGGAAGCCAGCGGCCTGCCCAATACCTTTGTGCCCGGTCGCAATCTGCTGTTTCTCACTTTGGCGGCGGCAATGGCCTATCGGCGCGGATTGAGCGTGATCGTCACCGGCGTCTGCGAGACCGATTTCTCAGGCTACCCAGACTGCCGGGACGACAGCATGAAGGCCATGCAGATAGCCTTGTCGCTGGGCATGGACCATCGCTTCCTGATCGACACACCGCTGATGTGGATCGACAAGGCGCAGACGTGGCAACTCGCCTGCGATCTGGGCGAGGCCAGTGGCGTGGCCGGCGGTGGTCAGGCACTGGTGGATCTGATCGTCGAACACAGCCACACCTGCTACCTGGGTGATCGCGAGCACCGGCATGCATGGGGCTATGGCTGCGGACAGTGCCCCGCCTGTGAATTGCGCGCCGCGGGCTGGCAGCGCTGGCGCGCCGGTTCCTGAGTCTGCGCTGATTCAGGTCTGGGGTCGTACCCGCCAGGCCGGCCGGTCACCCCCCGCCAGAAATCCCGACTCGGGCTCCATGACCCATGCGCTGCGGTGGAAATCTGCCACGCTGGGCCGATGGGCAATGGACACCAGCGCGCCACCGCGCTCGCTCACCATGGACTGCATGCGGCTGTACAGGACGCGTTCGGCCGTCTCGTCCAGCGCGCTCGTGGCCTCATCCACGAACAACCAGCGCGGCCTCTTGAGCAGCACCCGGGCGATGGCCAGACGCTGCTGTTCGCCACCGGAGAGTTTCTGTCCCCAGGCGTCGGCCCGGTCCAGCTCATCGCCCAGGTGGGGCAGCAGGGCGTCGCTCAGGGCCTCTCTCAGCTGTGCGTCACTGAACCGGTTGGCGGGCATGGGATAGGCCAGTGCATCTCGCAGCGGGCCATTCGGAAAGTACGGCCGCTGGGGCAGAAACATGACATCGTCGTCATCACCGGCCGGCGCTTGCACCTGCCCACGCGCCCAAGGCCAGATGCCCGACAGCACCCGCAACAGGGTTGACTTGCCGCTGCCCGAAGGGCCTCTGAGCAGAATCCGGTCACCCGGTGCGACCGTCAAGGCGTCGGTGGCCATCAGGGGTGTTCCGGTGGGCAGCGAGACCTGCAGCGGGCTGGTGTGCCATTGCCCTTCTGCGCGGGTCGATCGCTCCTGATGCGCCTGCCCGCCCTCATCGGCAATGCGGGCAAAGCTGGCTTCGAAGCCCGTGATCCGGTCGGTGGTGGCGCGCCAGCTGGCCAGCCGGTCGTAGTTGTCCACGAACCAGGACAGCGAATCCTGCACCCGACCGAACGCCGAGGCAATCTGCATCAGCTCGCCGAGCTGGATGGCTCCGCTGAAGAATCGAGGTGCCGCCACGATGAAGGGGAAGACCACGGCGGCTTGTCCGAAGCCGGTGGTGAACCAGGTCAGGCGCTTTTGCGCGCGGATCAGGCGCAGGTAGTTTGCCAGCACCTCGGAAAACCGAAGACCGGTCTGCTGGCGTTCCACCGGTTCCCCTCGGTCCAGTGCGATGGACTCGCTGTACTCACGCACCCGCACCAGGTGGTGGCGGAAATCGGCCTCACGACGCTGCTGTTCGTAGTTCAGGGCGATCAGCGGGCGACCGATGTAGTGGGTGGCCACGCTGCCCAGTACGCAATAGACCACAGCCATCCAGACCATGAAGCCCGGGATCGCAATGGTCTGGCCGTTCCAGTCGAAGGCAAAACTGCCCGATAGCGACCAGAGGATGCCGACAAAACTCACCAGGGTCACCAGCGCGTTGAGCAGTCCCATGGACAGGCTGACCGAATAGCTCGTGAACAGGTTCATGTCCTCGGCAATCCGCTGGTCCGGGTTGTCCGGCGGCGCGTCGCCTTCCCGGGCGAAGCGGGTGATCTCCATCCGGTAGAAGGCCTTGTCGGCCAGCCAGCGGTCCAGGTAGTGGCCGGTCATCCAGGCCCGCCAGCGCATCTCCAGCAACTGGGTCAGGTAGAACCGGTAGACTGCAATGACGATGAAGCCGAAGGCCAGCCAGGTGAACCGTCCCAGTTCGCGCCAGAACACCGGTGCGTCCTTGTTTTGCAGGGCGTCGTAGAACACGCGGTTCCACTCGTTGATCAGCACCAGCATGTACACCGCCGCCAGGTTCAGGACCACGATGGCGGCCAGCAGGCCCCGTGCTTTCCATTTCTCCTGCGAGTTGAAGTACGGCAGGGCCAGGTGCCCCACCTTGCGCGCAAACTGGCCAAAGCTGCGGAACTTCTCGATCAGCGTCATGGCAGAACCTCAGCGGTTGGAAATGCCCGCTGCCACATGGCCGGCTGGCACGTGTTCGGCAGCCGACTCAATGTGGCCTGTCTGGTCGTCAAAGAAGAAATCGGGTTCGAACTCGCGCAGGAACGGACCCTTGGGCAGGCCCCCGAGAAACATGGCCTCATCCACCGCAATGCCCCAGTCCATCAGCGTGCGGATGGCCCGCTCATGCGCCGGGGCGCTGCGCGCGGTGACCAGGGCCGTGCGCACGCGCATCTGGCTCGTGCCCTCGGTCTGCAGGCGGTGCAAGGCCTCCAGCAGCGGCTTGAACGGGCCTCCCGGCAGGGGCAGCGCTGCCTTGCTGGCTTCATGGGCCTGGAAGGCGTTGAGCCCCTCGGCCTGATAGACCCGCTCGGCCTCGTCAGAGAACAGCACCGCGTCTCCGTCAAAGGCAATGCGCACCTCGTGCGGGTGCGCATCGGTGGCTCGCGCCGAGTGCGGGTACACCTGGGCGGCCGGCACACCGGCATCCAGCGCGGCGCGCACGTCCGACAGGTGGGCCGACAGGAACAGGTTGGCCTGCAGGGGCCTGAGATAACGCCACGGGGACTGACCCCGGGTGAACGCCCCGCGCTCGATCGGCAGTCCGTAATGCTGGGCCGAGCGGAACACCCGCATCCCGGAGACCGGGTCGTTGCGCGAGAGGATTACCACCTCCACCCTGCGCGCCAGCGCATCGTTGAAGGCCAGCAGCTTGCGCACCAGCGAGAAGGCCACACCGGGTGGTGCGGGCAACTCCAGCCGGTCCAGTTGCAATTTCATGTAGTCCTGGTCGTTGCCGGTCTCGAACACCCGGTTCTCTTCCTCGAAGTCGAACAGCGCCCGGGATGAGATGGCGACGACCAGTTGCCCGTTCAGATTGACCGCCATGGGTGATGTCCTGTGTGGATCAGGTGACGAGTTGATTGAGCTGCATGATGGGCAAAAGCACCGCCAGCACGATCAGCATGACGACCACGCCCATGGCCACGATCAGCAAGGGCTCCAGCACCGTGGCCAGATGCATGGCCCTTCGCTGCACTTCGGCCGATAGCTGCTCGGCGGCACGCTGCAGCATGGTGGGCAGCTGGCCCGTCTGTTCGCCCAGCCGCGCGAACATGGCGACCAGTGGCGGAAAGCGCTTCTTGCTGCCGATGGCCGAGGCCAGCGGTGCACCCTCGCGCACCAGCACCAGCGCGTCGAGGGCGTCTGCCCGCATGGCCTGGTTGGACAGCGTTTCGGCCGCGGTCTGCAGGGCCTTGAGGATCGGAACACCCGATGACGCCAGCATGGCGAGCGTGCCGCAGAACCGGGCCGCGTTGTAGCCGCGGGCGAGGCGACCCGCCAGCGGCAGTCGCAGCCAGGCGGCGTCCATGCGCAGCCTCAGGTCAGGTTGGCGCCTCGCAAAGATCACGCCACCAGTCAGCAGCACCAAAGCCCCCAGCATCAACCAGCCATGGGCGCGTACCCCATCGCTGATGCCCATCATGATCACCGTCAGCAGCGGCAGCGCACGCTGACTGCCCGAGAAAACGCTGGCCACCTGTGGCACCACATAGGTGACCAGAAACACCACGATGATGACCGCGATCGCACTGACGATGGCCGGGTACAGCGAGGCGGCGATCAGCTTGTTGCGCAGGTTCTCGCGGGCCTCCAGGTCGTCGGCCAGCCGCTCCAGCACCCTGCCGAGCTGGCCGCTTTGTTCGCCCGCTGCGATGACGGCCACATAGGTGGCAGAGAATTCGCGCGGATGCTGGGCCAGCGCGCGCGCGAACGCCGAGCCCGCGTTGACCTCCGACCGCAGCGAGGCCACCAGCGCCCTCTGGTCTGGCTTCTCGGCTTCCTCGGCCAGGGCCGCGAGGGCCCGCTCCAGAGGCAGACCGGCGGCCACCAGCCCGGCCAGCTGGCGGGTCCACACCGCCAGCAAGGTGGCGTTGAAGACACGGCCACCCCAAAGGGTCAGGTTCCAGCCCGCACGGGCCTGGGTTCCGGCGCCGGTCGTGGCAGGCTCCACCGACAAGGGGATCAGCGCACGCGTGCGCAGCAGGCTGCGCGCAGCCTTGGCCGAATCGGCGTCAATCACCCCTTTGTGCGAGGCACCCTGCGCGTCCAGGGCTTCGAAGGCGTAGGCGGGCATGGTCGGTTCCTGACGGGTCAGTCTCTCGTCACGCTCATGACTTCGGCCAGGGAGGTGATGCCTTCGTCGATCAGTCGTTGCCCGTCGGCACGCATGAGCCGGGTGCCTGCGGCAAGCGCGGTGGCCGCGATCTCGGCTTCGGCTGCCCGGTTGTGGACCAGTGCACGGATCTGCTCGTCGGCCACCAACAATTCGTAGATGCCGGTCCGGCCCCGGTAGCCGGTCTGGTTGCAGTGTGCACAACCCACGGGATGCCAGCGGCCTTCCCCGTCCTGGCGTCGGCAGTGCGGGCAAAGGCGCCTGACCAGCCGCTGTGCCAGGACCCCCAGCAAGGAGCTCGACAGCAGAAAGGGCTCCACGCCCATGTCGGTCAGGCGCGTGACGGCACTGGCTGCGTCGTTGGTGTGCAGGGTGGCCAGCACCAGGTGACCTGTGAGGGAGGCCTGGATCGCAATCTGGGCCGTCTCGTAGTCGCGGATCTCACCGATCATGATCACATCCGGGTCCTGGCGCAGGATGGCGCGCAGGGCCTTGGCAAAGGTCAGCTCGATCTTCGCATTGACCTGCGTCTGGCCGATGCCCGGCAGCTCATATTCGATCGGGTCCTCGACCGTCATGATGTTGAGCGATCCCGCATCCAGCCGCTGCAGGGCCGCATACAGCGTGGTGGTCTTGCCCGACCCGGTGGGACCCGTCACCAGAATGATGCCGTGCGGCTGCGCGATCAGCCCCTCGAAGCGGCTGAGCACATCCCCCTGCATCCCCACCGCCTCCAGCGTCAGACGGCTTTCGCTCTTGTCCAGCAGGCGCAGCACGGCGCGCTCACCATGGGCGCTGGGCAGGGTCGAGACCCGCACGTCCACCGCCCGCGTGCCGATGCGCAAGCTGATGCGGCCATCCTGGGGCAGGCGCTTTTCCGAGATGTCCAGCTCGGCCATGATCTTCAGGCGCGAGATCAGCGCGGCGTGCAGCGCCCGGTTGGGCTGCACCACCTCGCGCAAGGTACCGTCGACCCGGAAACGCACACTCGAATGCCGCTCGTACGGTTCGATGTGAATATCGCTGGCACCATCGCGCGCCGCCTGGGTCAGCAGCGCATTGAGCATGCGGATGATCGGGGCGTCATCCGAGGTTTCCAGCAGGTCCTCGATCGCCGGCAGCTCCTGCATCATGCGCGTCAGGTCTGCGTCGCTTTGCACCTCGCTGACCACCGCGGCAGCGCTCGATTCGTCCTGTGAATAGGCGGCGCTGATGCGCTGCGCCAGCTCGTCGGCCGGCAGCCAGTGCACCTGCTGCACGGCATGCCGGCGCTGGATCTCGGTCAGGGCCGAGAGCCGGCGCTGCTGTTCGTCGGACGAAGCGGCCGGGGTCGAACAGCCGGTCAGCGTCAGCTGCTGGCCGTCATCTTCCAGCAACCACAGGTGCTCGCGCGCAAATGCGTAGGGCAGGGGATGTCGTGCCATGGTCAGCGCTGCGGCGTGTTCGCCGGCTTCTGCGGCAGCGTCGTCGAATCCGGCATCACGGGCGCTTCGTTGACCGGCACCAGGCGGTTGCCATCCGGCTGTGCCCGCTGCTGTACGCCGCGCATGAGCTCGTACCGGTCCAGCGACAGGTTGGCGGTGTCCCGCGCATCGCGCAGCACCACCGGGCGCAGGAACACCATCAGGTTGGTTTTCTTGCGGCTGCGGTTTTCGCTCTTGAACAGGTTGCCGAACAGCGGCACGTCGCCCAGGCCGGGCACCTTCTCCTGATTGCCGGCGTATTCGTCCTGCAGCAGGCCACCCAGCACCACGATGGCACCGTCATCGACCAGGACGGTCGATTCGATCGTCCGCTTGTTGGTGATCAGACCGGTGGTCGAATTCACCGATGACGGCTGCACACTGCTGACCTCCTGGAAGATGGTCATCTTGATGGTGCCGTTCTCGCTGATCTGCGGCTTGACTCGAAGCGTCAGACCCACGTCCTTGCGCTCGATCGTCTGGAACGGGTTGACCGCGCCATTGTTGCTGTTGTTGTTGGTGTACTGACCGGTCACGAAAGGCACGTTCTGGCCGATCACGATTTTGGCTTCCTCGTTGTCCAGGGTCAGCAGGTTGGGAGTCGAGAGGATGTTGCCTTCGCCGTTCTGCTGCAGGAAACGGGCCAGGAAACCCAGCACGTACACGCCGCCGCGGCGCTGCGCCACGCCCAGGTTGATGCCAGTGCCCGGGGCGGTGATCCCGGTGTAGTCACCCTGGGCAATCGGCAGTGTGTTGGTCAGGATGTTGTTGCCACCGGTGCCGAAGTTGGTACCCAGGATGCCAACGGTGTTGTCGCCAAAGTTGCCCAGCGGGCCCTGCCACTGGATGCCGAATTCGGCTGCCTTGTCGGCATTTACCTCGGCAATCAGGCTCTCCACATACACCTGCGCACGCCGCGAGTCGAGTTGGTCGATCACCGCGCGCAGTTGCCGGTACTGCGGCTCGGGTGCGGTGATGATCAGGGCATTGGTGGCCGGGTCGGCCTGGATCTGGCCGCCGGTTGATGGTTGTCCGCTCTGGGCCACGGCCGCGTTCGCGCGGTCCGACGAGCCGGCAGCAGCCCCTGCGGCAGCGCTGGTGTTGACCGAACCCCTTGTCGGGGTACTCGCCGTGGTGGCGGCACTGGTACTGGCACTGCCTTCACCGGCCATGGCCGCGCGCAGCGTGGTGGCCAGCGCCGTGGCGTCGGCGTTCTTCAGGTAGACCACGTGGATGTTGCCCGCGGCCCGGTCTGAGCTCGGCCTGTCGAGCCGCGTGATCAACGATCGCACCAGCGCCAGTCGTGCCGGGTTGGCTGCGCGGATGATCACGCTGTTGCTGCGCGGCTCGGCGATGATCGACGTGCGGTAAGAGGTGTCGGCCGCTTGCCCGGCCGCAGGGACACCCGCCGCGGTTCCGCCCTCGGCCAGACGGGTCACGATCGGCACGATGTCCACCGCCAGCGCATGCTCCAGCGGCACGATGTCCACATCGGTGGCACCCGCCACATCGAGCGCGGCGACGATGCGCCCGATGCGCTGCAGGTTGTCGGCGTAGTCGGTGATGACCAGCGAGTTGTTGCCCGGGTTGACATTGATGGTGTTGTTCGGTCCGATCAGGGGCCGCAGCACCGGCACCAGGTTGTTGGCCGCCTCGTGGTTCAGCCGGAAGATCTGCGTGACGATCTGGTTGGACTGGGCCCGCGTCACCCCCTCACCGGCGCTCACCACATTGCCTTGCAGCTTGGCATCCGCCTCGGGCACGATCTTGTAAAGACCGTTGGTGTCGACCAGGGTGAAACCCTGCAGGCGCAAGGCCGCTGCAAACTGGTTGAGCGCAGCGTCAGGCGGCACCGGGCGGTCGGTGGAAATGCTGACCACGCCCTTGACCCTGGGGTCCACCACCACGTTGCGGCCGGTCAGGGTGGCCATGGTCCGGGCCACCGCCTCGATGTCGGCATTGACAAAGTTCAACGTGACCGGCTCGGTCGCCTTGCGTGCGGGTGTCTGTGCGTTGGTCAGGCCTGTCATGCCCGCCAGCATCAGCGCCAGGACAGACACCCGCCAGCGAATGCCGTGATCACGCGCTCGGCGTGCTGCCGTGTTCTGTTTGTCAAACTTGTCCATGCTTTGATCCTATCCCTTGTCCTGGTGCGACGGTCCCGGTCAGCCCAGGTTGATGATCGAGCGCGAGCCTTGGCGTCGACCGATGATGTTGAGCAGGTTGGCCAGTGCGGCTTCACGGTTGGGTGATGCCCAGGCCTCGCCCCGAAAGCGCAACCGTCCTCCCACCCACTGGCCGGTGCCCTGGATCTGCAGGTCACCGCGCAGTGTCGACAGGCCAATCTCGGTGGCGCCGCCATCCTCTCCTGAGCGAACGTCGATCTGGTAGCTGCCCAGTGGTCGCAGCGTGGCCATGCGCGATGAAAGATCCTGGGCCCGAACCGTCACCTGGCCATCCACCACCAGGCGTCCCCGGGCCAGCGCCACCGACAATCCGGGTGTCTCGATGTCCATGCGTCCTTCCAGGCCCAGGGTGTTCCAGGGGGTACCCAGTCCAGCCAGCAACTCCGTGGGCCAGCGCAGGGATCCGGCCTTCCAGCGCAGCTCCCTCAGGCCCCAACCCAGTCGAAACTCCAGCTGAAGCGGCTCGGCCGTGCAGCAGCTGGCGGTGAGACTCAGGCTGGCCAGAGGACTCAGTCCAGGACGCAGCCGCCATGAGATGCCACCGGGCAGCGAGGCACGGGTCCGACTGTCCTCACCTCCGCTGAGCACCACGTCCGCACGTCCGTTCCAGAGCGTGCCGCTGGCATTGACCAGCTGTACATGAGACCGGGTCATCGACGCCACGGGCCCGGCCAGCCATCGCGCGGGCAGGAACAGCAGGGTGGCCGCCAGCGCACCGGCCAGGGCAGCACCCATGGACCAACGCCGCAGGCTTTGGGAGAGGCGAGCGCTCATCGTCACTCTCCCAGACCCGGACCAGCCAGTGTCACGGTCCCGCTCCAGCCACTCCCTTGCCACCGGAGGTCAGCGCCTGTCGGCACCACACGCGCCACCCGGCGCCACTGGTCCAGGCTGCGGGCCAACACCTGCGGCGCAACGCCCTCCATGCGGATCACGGCCTGGGATCCCGAGAGGCTCAGCTGGGCGCCGCTGCCCAAGCCCTGGACTGAATCCTGCAGCAGGCGTGTGGTCGTGTTGCGGTCGGGGGCGCTGCCACTGCGCTCCTGCTCGATGGCCTGCGCCTGTGCGGCCAGGGCCTGCATGCGGCTGAGTTGTCCATCCAGCTTCTCGTGTTTCGCGGGGGCTTCACGGAGTGCTTTCCAGGCGGGGGACAGACCCAGAGCCCAGATCAACCCGAGCGACACTGTCCAGAGGGCGACGGCCACCATCAACTGCTCGCGAGGGGCCAGCGCGCTCCAGCGCGCACGAATGGCGTCAGTCACGCCCGGACGTTGTTCATTCTGGCTCATGCCGACTCAATCCTTGACCGCTTCCACACGCAGTGCCTGCGCGTCCACACGGGCATCCAGTCCTTGCGAAGCCAGTGCAGCGCGAACGGACTCCAGGGTGTCTGCCGATCCATCCCAACCTTCGAGCACCAGTGCCCGTCCGTCGTAGGTCATGCGGGTGGGTGGGGGCGCTGTGGCAGGCAGGCTGCGACCCACCGCAGCCAGCAGGGCCTCCATGTCCTGCGGACCCAAAGCGCCACTGGCGCTGCGCAGTCGACGCAGTTCCTGTTGCATCTGGACGGGGGCATCCAACACCACCGCGACCTGCGGAAAGCTCGCCCGCAGGGTTTGCTCAATGGCGGCGGCCTTGCTGGCCAGCGCCCGGCGTTCCATCCACGCGGCGGTGTTGAGCCCGCCCAGGCAGGCCAGCACCAGCACAGCCAGCCCCCATCGGGTCGGGCGCCACTGTGGCGCATTGAAGAAGGCACGCCAGTGCTGCCGCCAGCGCTGCCCCATCCGGGCACCCGATGACAGGCTCAGATCAAACTGGGCCAGATTCCAGGGACTGGCCGCACAGCGCAGGAGGTGTTCTGACAAGGACAGGGGCGCAAACCGCTGCCCCAGCCGGTCCTCGGCCAGAGCGATCACCGAAGGATCCGCCAGCCAGGTGGCGCCTGGTCGATCCCGATCACCAGGGGTCCCTGCTTCCTGCCCGGGGCCCGTCAAAGCCTGGGCGCCAACAGGGTTCTCCAGGGGCAGGAGCGAGACACCATCGGGCGTGGACGAGGCCAGCCAGGGGGTGCCAGCGGCTTGGAACGCCAGGTGCGTGGCATCTCCTTCGCCCGCCCGTCCCGGCCAGACCGCCGGAACCATGCGGCTGACAGGTCGCTGCGCGGACTCCAGCCGCTCCAGGAGGGATCGCAGCCATTGCCGGTCGCAGGCACACACCCAGGCCGTCTGGCCGGGCCGGCTGCCCGGCTCCAGCGCCAGATGGAGCTCGTTGATGTCTTGCAGGACCTTTTCTTCCAGCAGGCCGTCCAGCACCGCACGCAGGCGCTTGACCGGCACCTTGGGCAGGTTGACCCGGTGCCAGGACATGGCCAACGGCGGAATGACGAGAACCACCTCGGTATCCCGCGGCAGGAGCGAGGCCTGGGTCTGACCGTGTTCGTTGGCTGCCTGCCCGCTGGCCGACTGCACCCAGTCGAAAGGGGCGTCGGATGCGACATTCGAGGTCAGGGAGGGACTGAGGATCAGCACGGAATGGGATGGGGAGTGAGGAGGACCGGTTGCCGCATGGACGCCATTCTAGAGAGCGGATGGAACCGGAAGGTGTTACAGGAGTATGGGGCCTTCACTGACGCGCCTGCCCGGATATACGGCCAGGAGGCCGGTCCAGCCGGGAGCTGCGTTGACGCCAGCGAACGCTGACCTGCAGGCCGCTGCGGACGACCACGGACTTCTCCTCGATCACCGTATCGCCCAGCCGCAGGCGTCCGTGAATCTCGAAGTACTGGCTGCGCACGTCGTGGCGTTCACTGTTGACCGCCTCCTGCAAGCTCTCGGGCAAATACCTGCGCACATCATCCAGGCTGGTGAACGGGGTGGCCTCCCGCTGCGCGACCAGCTGGCGCGCCAGGCCGGTTTCCACCCCCTCCAGGGTCGCGGCCAGCACTTCGGCACTGGCGGTGTTCAGGTTGACGCGGGTGTTGGCGGGCAACAGGGTCACGTGAGGCGTCAGTACACGCAGGCTTTCCGGGCTGATGCCCAGCCAGGACAACTGTTCAAATCTCTGAGGCATGAGGGGTGACGGCGAGGGCTTGGCGTCTTCCTCGGCCTGGCGCATGCTGGCCAGCAGCAACTGCACCGCAGCTTCCAGTTCCTCCACAGGCAGGTTCAGGCTGGCGTACAGTCGCCGGAAGGCAGCCATGTCGGAAGGCGACAGGGTGGGCGCCTTGCCACTGCCTGCGGCGGCCAGCAGGTTGCGAAAATTCAGGCGCCCCTGCAGGTCCATGATCCGGCCGGACAGGAAGGCCTCCATCACGTCGTCAGCGTTGTTGTTGCGGTCGGCCGCCAGAAACGTGGACAGCCGCGATTCTTCCAGCGGCATGGCCCAGGGCTCCGCCAGGTGGTCGGCGTTGCCGCTGTTGCGATTGCCTCGGGCATCTTCGCGCAGGATCAGTCGCGACCAGTCCAGCGCGCCCGTCAGGATCCACGAGGCCTGGCTGCGCTGGCGCTCCGCCATTTCGATTTCGATCGATCGCCACTGCTGCCAGGCAGCGGCCGCCGCCAGCGTGGCCACCAGCGTCACAGTCAGCATGGCCAGCAGCAGCGCGGCGCCTTGCTGGCGCCAGCGCGGGGGAGTCGCGCCGCTGGGGGTCATCGACCCGCTCCCAGTGATGGACGGACCCAGTCCCGCACGATCCGGCCCGACAGGGCCTGACCTGGCGCCGGTTCGATCACCAGTCGCACTCCGTTGGGGATCTGGCCGTCCGAGGACACCACCGTTCCCGGCGTTTCATTGCCCGTGGACGACTGGGGATTGGTCCACGTTTCTCCCCGGTGGTAGAACAGTTGCCAGTTGTCCAGTCCCATCAGTCTCACGGACGTGTCGCGTGGGTCCGGATCGGTCACGGGTGAGCCACGACCCCACTGCGCCGCGCGCTGCCAGGCGCGTGCCAGGTCCGCACGCTGGTTCAACGCGGCCGATTGCCACCGCATCCACTGGGGCCCATTGGCCCCAGGCGCCGCGGTCAGTCGGGCCCAGGCCACCACCTGAACGCCCGTGCTGGTGCCTGTGGCGTCCGGGGGCGCCGTCCGGGTCATGCGCAGCACCTGCCCATCGAATTCCAGGGCGTTGAGCTCACCAGTTTCCTGCAGGGCATTCAGGTCGGTCACCCATTGCTCCAGGGCCGCCTGGCTGCTCAGCAGGGCATCCGCGTGGGTGCGCGTCAGCGTCTGGGTGCGGACCATGCCGTCGATGCCGCGCCAGCTCATGAGCGCCAGCACCGCCAGGATGGCCACCGCCACCAGCACCTCGATCAGCGTGAACCCTCCGGGGGGGCGGTGATGGCGTGCGGCATTCATCAGAACCGCCCCTGGACGGTGGCCACGCTGACCACCTGTCGTCCGTCGCCAGAGGCCACACGCGCGTCGATGCGCCTGAAGTTCGGGTTGGGGGTGGGCTGTACCGATACCGTCACAGCGAACTGACGTCCGCCTTGCTCACACGGTGACGAGCTCTCGCCGGTGGCGGGCAGCTGCCGCTGGAGCCGGAGCGCGCCGAGCGCGTTTTCGGCACAGATCTGGGCCAGCCACACTTCGCCCTGCCGCTCGGTACCCCGCATCAGCGCGCCGCTGGCCTGTACGCCGGCGGTCAGCGCGACGGCCACGATCGACAATGCCACGAGGATCTCGATCAGCGTGAAGCCCCTCGGGCGGCGGCTTGCCTGGCGTGCGGGCATCAAGGCTCTCCACCGGTCTGCAGTGCGAAGGGAGCCAGTCCGTCCGTGCCCAGGCGCAGCTGATGAGCCCCCAGGCGCAGCACGAACGACTGACGTGGCAGCAGCGGTTCAGGACCCAGCACCAGGCTGCGTTCGCCCGCGGGCTCCATCACCTGAACCTCGATGGCCGGATCGAGCCAGGGGCGGGGACCTGCCAGCGATTCGGTCGACACGCCGCGAGTGCTCACGCCGTCAAAGACAAAGCCTTTGGCATCGGGTGTCCACCGGACAGTGGCCCCCGTCGTTCTTGACTGCGCCCGGCCGGTTTCCAGCATGGCCAGCAAACGGGCTGCCTCACGCTCCAGCACAGAGGCCTGGCTGTCCCGCAGGGCGAAGCTGACCCCCGTGGTGGCCAGTGCGATGAGCGCCACGACCACCAGCAACTCCAGCAAGGTGAACCCACCGGATCTGCTCCACCGACGTGAGGGCCTTGGCATCTGCCCCGTCCCCGCGCTTATTGCCAGCTGCCGATGTCCGAATCCCGGCCTTCACCACCGGCCTTGCCGTCGGCACCAAAGGACAGCACGTCCACTTCCCCGTGCACCCCCGGATTGATGTACTGATAGGGCTGATTCCAGGGGTCCGAGGGCAGCTTGTCCAGATAGGGCCGCCAGTTGGGGGGCACGGGATTGGTGGCCGGTTTGGCCACCAGAGCGCGCAAGCCCTGCTCTGCCGTCGGATAGCGCTGGTTGTCCAGGCGATACATCTTGAGTGCCTGCATCAGGTTGCTCACATCGGTTCTTGCGGCGGTCACCCGTGCATCGTCAGCGCGGTCCAGCACATTGGGCACGATCAGGGCGGCCAGCACGCCGATGATCACCAGCACCACCATCAGCTCGATCAGCGTGAAGCCCGCCAGGCGTCGCCAGCGTGCAAGTCGTCCAGTGCGGGCAGGAAAGACAGAAGGCATTAGCAAGACAATCTCCCGGGAAGCCGGCCACAGGCGCCGGTCAAGGTTTCGGCGCGGCATCCAGGTACCGGATGTCGCGCGGCGTGACAGTGGGTGTGGATCATAATCGCCGCATGAAGTTGCAGACCTTACCCGGACGAGGAAACTGGAAGCTGTTGGCGACCAGGGCGGACCTGCGTCTTCCCATGATCGGCGCAGTAGTGACGTGGCTGCTGGCTGGGGCTGCGGTGGTCTGGTGGCTTCTGGCCTTCTCCGGGAGGGGTTCATGGCAGCCGGTGCCCGTCCTGCCGGCTCCAGCAGTGGTGGCGGACCCTGCCGCGGTGGCCAGGGCGCTGGGCTACCGTGAAAACGCCTCGCCGGTCGCTGCGCCGAGTCAGCCTTCCCCGGTGTCGCGCCTTCGCCTGCTGGGCGTGGCAGCACAGCCAGCATCTCAGGGGGCGGCGCTCCTGTCGGTGGATGGGCAGCCGCCCCGTCCGTTTCGCGTCGGTGACAAGGTGGCCGATACCTGGGTGCTCGAGAGTGTGGACCGCCAGCGCGTCCGCCTGTCGGCCAGCGATGGCGCAGGTGGGGCGGTCGAACTGACTCTCCCACCGTCGACGCCTTGAGGGCCTCAGGTGCCGGTCTGTCCCAGCTGTTCTGCTGCAAGGATGAGCGGCCAGGCCAGCAAGGCGCCAGCACCCTGTCCCAGGCGCAATTCCATGTCCAGCAGGGGCCTGTCCTGCAGATGGATCATGAGCAGGCGGTGCCCCGGGTCAACCGAGAGGTGTGAATACACCAGATAGTCAGACACCGCCGGCACCAGTCCGCGTGCGACCAGTGCCGCGGCGCCCGCGACAAAGCCATCGACCACCACCAGCCTTCCCTCGCTGGCCGCCTGGATCATGGCGCCCGCCATCATCGCCAGCTCAAAACCGCCCATGGTGATCAGCACCTCGAAGGGCCGCACCGCCTTGCGGTGGCGGGTGGCCGCCGCGAACAGTTTCTCCAGCTTGTGCCGGGCCATCTCATCGTTCAGGTCGGGATGGTGGCCGCAGGCGTCTGCCAGGGGAACGCCGCACAAACGTGAAAGCATCAGAATGGCCGATGACGTGTTGGCCACGCCCGTCTCAGCCACCAGCACGGCGTTGCCGGGCAGATGCCGCACCACATCCATGCCGGCCCGCATGGCGGCGATGGTCTGTTCGGTCGACATGGCCGATCGCAGGACCATGTTCCGGGTGCCATACGCGATCTTTCGCGACAGCAGGGGTGCGCCTGCCTCGGTCGCCGGGGCCGGTGTGAGCGGTACCGAAATGCCGGCATCCACCACGGTCAGCGCCACGCCGGCGTCCCTGGCCATCCGGTTGACGTCGGTGTTGCCCTGGACAAGGGCTTCCACCCGGTGGCGGGTGGCTTCCTGACCAAAGCGCGATACGCCCTCGTCCGCAATGCCGTGGTCCGCGGCAAACACCAGCAACTGGGGCTGCACCAGGCCCGGGCGCCGCAGGCTGTCCTTGCGCAGGACGGCGCCGATCCGGTTGGCCAGATTCGCCATGCGACCCCATTCGGGCCTGTTTGGTTGGCCGCTGGGGCTGGCCGGCAGCACCGTCGGCAAATGCAATCCGCTGGGCAGCGTCGGCGGCAAGGCCGCCGCAAGGCCATGATCCGGACCGTTGGGCGGTGCTTTCATCCTCGGGCTCCTCAGCTCTTGAGAAACAGACGGTAGGCCGGGTTGTGGGTTTCTTCCACGTACGGGTACCCCAGCGTGTCCAGGAACCGCTGGAACGCCTTGTCGTCCTTGGGGGGGACCTGAAGGCCGACCAGGATGCGGCCATAGTCTGCGCCCTGGTTGCGGTAGTGGAACAGGCTTATGTTCCAACCAGGCCGCATCAGGCTCAGGAACTTGAGCAACGCTCCCGGCCGCTCGGGGAACACAAAGCGCAACAGGCGTTCATCTTGGGCCAGGGGCGAATGGCCGCCCACCATGTGCCTCAGGTGCTCCTTGGCCAGTTCATCGTGCGTCAGGTCCAGGGCCTCGAAGCCGTGGCGGTTGAAGCTGGCTGCGATCTTGCCGGACTCGCCCTTGCCATGGGTCGTCAGGCCCACGAACACATGGGCCAGTTCGGCGCTGCCAATGCGGTAGTTGAATTCGGTGACATTGCGCGGTCCGCCCGGCAAGGTGCCGATCACCTCCAGGAAGCGCTTGAAGCTGCCCCGTTCTTCCGGAATCGTGACCGCCAGAAGGGCCTCGCGCTCTTCACCCACCTCGGCGCGCTCGGCCACGAAGCGCAGGCGGTCGAAGTTCATGTTGGCGCCGCACAGGATGGCCGCGTAGGTTTCGCCCCGGGTCTTGCGGCTGGCCACGTACTTCTTGATGGCGGCCACCGCCAGGGCGCCCGCGGGCTCCACCACGCTGCGGGTGTCCACAAACACGTCCTTGATGGCGGCGCAGACGGCGTCGGTATCCACCTCGATGAAGTCGTCCACCAGGTCACTGGCGATGCGGAAGGTTTCCTCCCCCACCAGCTTCACGGCGGTGCCGTCGGAGAACAGGCCCACATCCGGCAAGCTCACCCGCTCGCCGGCCTGCACCGATCGCATCATGGCGTCCGAGTCGTTCATCTGGACGCCGATCACCTTGATTTCGGGGCGTACGGCCTTGATGTAGTTGGCCACCCCGGCAATCAGGCCGCCACCGCCGATGGCCACGAACACCGCATCCAGCCGACCCGATCCTCCCAGACCCTGCAACTGGCGCAAAATTTCCATGGCGATCGTCCCTTGGCCGGCGATCACGTCCGGATCGTCGAACGGATGGACGAAGGTCAGCCCCTCCTTCTTCTGCAGGGTCAGGGCATGACCATAGGCATCGGAGTAGCTGTCCCCATGCAACACCACCTCGCCACCGAAGCCCTTGACCGCATCGATCTTGACCTGCGGCGTCGTGACCGGCATGACGACCACCGCCCGCGACCCCAGCTTGTGAGCCCCCAGCGCCACGCCCTGGGCGTGATTGCCGGCTGAGGCACAGATCACGCCCCGCTTCAGCTGCTCCGGCGTCAGGTGCGCCAGCTTGTTGTACGCACCCCGCAGCTTGAAGCTGAACACCGGTTGCTGGTCCTCCCGCTTGAGCAGCACGGTGTTGTGCAAACGCCGGCTCAGGTGGCGCGCGACCTCCAGTGGTGACTCCCTGGCCACGTCGTAGACGCGGGCGGTCAGGATCTTCTTGAGGTAGTCGGCCGGCTGAAGAGACGTGACGGGCGACGGAGCAATCGTGGACTTGGATGGGCTTCTGGGCATGGCGGTTCCTCGATACCGATCATAAGGGGCGGCCCTCACAAGCACCGCCAGGGCGCAGCGGGGCGAAAAAAAACCCGGACACGCAGGGCGGGTCCGGGCCTGAATCCACCCGTGGAGGGTAGAGGAGACAACCTTCAATACAATGGCTGCATTGTAGCGTGCTCATGCTGCAATGCAACACATTCGGGGTGATCCCTGCTCCCTTTTAGAGAGCTGCCCCCAACTTCCGGACTTTTTCCACAACGCACCACTATGGAATGCACCGTCACCTGGACCGGCGCCGCCGGCACCCGTTCATCCATGGGATTTGTCGCCGAAACCGGCAGCGGGCATGTGCTGACCATGGATGGTGCGCCCGACGCCAACAAGCCCGAGAATGGCGGTGCCAACCTGGCGCCGCGGCCCATGGAGACCGTTCTGGCGGGCACGGGCGGATGCACCGCCTACGATGTGGTGCTGATCCTCAAGCGGGGCCGGCACGATGTGCGTGGCTGCTCGGTCAAGCTCACCAGCGAGCGTGCCGAGACCGATCCCAAGGTCTTCACCCGCATCCACATGCATTTCACCGTCACGGGCAAGGGCATTCCCCCGGCGGCCGTCGAGCGAGCCATTGCCATGAGCCACGAAAAATACTGCTCCGCCAGCATCATGCTGGCCAAGACCGCCGACATCACCACCAGCTTCGATCTGGTGGAGGCCTGAGAGCCCGCTCAGATCCGGTGGGCCACCGTGGTCATGACTTTGGCCGCCGCGCGCATCAGGCCTTTGACCGGAGCCGGCAATTCCGCTCCCCCGGCCCGCTGGGCTTCGCGCGCATGGCGCGCCTCGTCGTCTTTCATCTGGGCCACGATCGCGCGTGAGGCCTGATCACCGGCGGGCAGACGGTCCAGGTGGCCGTCCAGATGGGCCTCCACCTGTCGCTCGGTTTCGATCACGAAGCCCAGACTCGCGGCTTTGCCCATCCGTCCCGCCACCCAGCCCAGGCCGAAGGCGCCGGCGTACCACAGGGGGTTGAGCAGGGACGGGCGCGCGCCCAGGTCGTTCAGCCGCTGACGCGTCCAGGCCAGGTGATCGGTCTCTTCGCGGCCGGCGGCTTCCAGGTGGCGGGCCAAGGCCAGGTCCGGCTGCGGGGACTGGCGTGCCGCCAGGGCCTGTCCGGCATAGAGCGCCTGGGCGCAGACCTCGCCCACGTGGTTGACCCGCATCAGGGCGCCTGACAGGGCTTTGTCCTCGGAAGAGAGGGGGTGATCCGGCGTCTCCGGCAGAGTGGGGCAAACCCGTGTGGCGCGTGGTTGCGCGAACAGGGTGCGCAACGCATCATCGGCGGCGGCAATCAGATGGTCCATGAGATTCTCCGGGGCGGGTGGCGGATGAGACTTTGGATGGTATTTCAACGGATCTAGGGATAACCCTGTCAGTCCAAAGAAAGCAAAACTTTGGCGTCTTTTCGGGTGTTTGCCCGGTATGTTGTGGGGGTGCGACAAATGCGAACAAAACGCGCCGAAAGTTTTGCATACCTGCGCTCGTTCTGGTGCAATGGCTTTCAGCTTCCCGCAACGGAGGTTGGCTCGGGGGCGCTAGACCCGCAGCCTCTTTATCAACCTTGGAGAACTTTCAACATGAAAAAGACCCTGATTGCCCTGGCAGCCCTGGCTTCCACCGCTGCCTTCGCCCAATCTTCCGTGACCCTGTACGGCGTGGCTGACGCTTCCCTGTCCAAGGTGACCGACAAGTCCGCGGCTCTGTCCAGCGCTGGCGCCATGAACAACGGCACCAGCCGTTGGGGCGTGCGTGGCACCGAGGACCTCGGCGGTGGCCTGAAGGCTGGCTTCAACTTCGAGCAAGGCCTGAGCCTGAATGACGGCACGCTGGCCAAGTCGGGTGCTGGTGAATTCGGCCGCGCTGCCTGGATGAACCTGTCCGGCGGTTTCGGTGAAGTCCGTCTGGGCCGCACCCTGAACCCCTCGTTCTACGCTGCTGCCGCTTGGGAACTGACCGGCGCTGCCAACTACTCCGTCGTGGTGAGCCAGTTCGGCGCCGTGCTGGGTGGCATCCGCAACTCCAGCCAGATTGCTTACACCTCCCCCAACATGGGCGGTTTCAGCGCCACCGTGGGCTACGTGCTCAAGGGCAACAGCGCCAACGAAAAGGCCAAGGTTGACCTGAACGCCATCTACGCCAACGGCCCGCTGGCTGTTGCTCTGGGCTACAACAAGGTCCAGGACGCCGAGAAGAACGTGCACGTTGGCGCACGTTACAACTTCGGCATGTTCACCCTGGCCGGTGGCTACATGGATCCCGCTGGCGACGCCAAGGGCTTCTCCATCGGTGGTGCTGTGAAGGCTGGCCCGGTCGATCTGGTGCTGGACATCGCTCGCGACACCGAAGCCAAGGACACCGACCTGCTGGTTGAAGTCAAGTACCCGCTGAGCAAGCGCACCTTCAGCTACGTCGCTCTGCTGCGCGACGGCAAGAAGAAGGCCGGTGCTCTGGGCGCTGCTGGCGACGACGTGACCGGTCTTGGCATCGGTATCCGCCACAACTTCTGATGCAGCCACCGGGTTTGTCCCGGTCTGACGCGATCATGAGGCAAAACCCGCTGCTCACGCAGCGGGTTTTTTTTTGCTGCTCCATCGCATCAGGCTGGCGCCGAGCTGACGCGCGATGCACCAAAGAGGAGATTTGTTGCGATCAAGCTACAAAAAATCCTGCTTGTCATCACCATTTCAGGGAAAACCCTTGATTCTGGGCTTGTGCCGTTTAGGATGGCATGGTGATTTTGTTTCACCAGTCTGTCTCCTATTGCGGGGCAGCACCAACTTCAAGGAACCCTGTCATGAAGAAAACCCTGATCGCACTGGCCGCAGTGGCCGTTTCCGGCGCCGCCATGGCCCAATCCTCCGTGACCCTGTACGGTATCGCCGACGTGGTCATCCACAAGGACAAGGGCGAAAGCGCCAAGATGTCTTCGGGCGGCGTGAGCACCAGCCGCTGGGGTATCAAGGGCAGCGAAGACCTGGGCGGCGGCCTGAAGGCCAACTTCAACTTCGAGCAAGGCCTGAACCTGACCGACGGCTCCCTGCGTGGTGATGGCTTCAACCGCCAAGCCTTCGTCGGCTTCAGCGGTGG
This sequence comes from Hydrogenophaga bisanensis, assembly GCF_042665135.1. NCBI lineage: Bacteria > Pseudomonadati > Pseudomonadota > Betaproteobacteria > Burkholderiales > Comamonadaceae > Hydrogenophaga > Hydrogenophaga bisanensis. The sequence continues at coordinate 261,684 of NZ_JBHTBX010000005.1, read as the reverse complement.
CTTCGGTGAAGTCAAGCTGGGCAAGATGTGGAACGCCTACGACGACATCGTCGGTGCCACCAGCCCCCTGTTCGACGCAGGCGCCCTGACGACCAACAACATCGCTCCCAGCTATGTTCTCGAAGCTGGCAACCCGAACAACGCTGTGTACTACGCTACGCCCTCCTTTGGTGGCTTCAGCGGTGCTGTGAGCACGACGTTCAAGACCGGTGCGACCAACGCCCGCGTGAACGCCTTCCACGTCAAGTACGAAGGTGGTCCGGTGTTCGTGGGTGTTGCTTACGAACAGCAGAAGGACGACACCGGCGATCTGGCCAAGCTGACCCGCGTCAGCGGTTCGTATGACTTCGGCGCTGCCAAGCTGTTGGCTTCCTACGGCCAGGTCAAGGACGTGAGCAAGGACTTCACCCTGGGTGTGGACGTGCCTCTGTCCTCCGCTCTGGTGCTGTCTGCTGGCCTGACCCGCGTGGACGTCGATGGCGAAGACGGCAACCCGACCCGCTTCGGCATGGCCGTGAACTACGCCCTGTCCAAGCGCACCAGCGTGTACACCGGCTTCAACAAGGACAACAAGGACGCTGGCGACTGGAGCCGCGTTGCTGTTGGCGTGAAGCACACCTTCTGATGACCCTGGGATGACCGTGAGGTCATCCGGTTCTTCAAGGTTGAAAGCCACCGGTGAAAGCCGGTGGCTTTTTTCATTTCTGGGCCCGGCCGTCGGCACCGGTACGTTGCCGGGGCCATTCGACCAGCATGGAGCCGCCTGGGAACGGGTCCGGGGGCAAGGTGGCAGGTTTCCTGGGTGCGATGGCCACCGGTGGCGATGCACCGGTGCCAAAGCGCTGGCCATTGACGGTCAGGCCACTTTCCGACATGCGCTGTGCCTTCTTCTCGCCGATCCCGGGGATCCGCTGAATGAAGTCCTGCCAGCTGTCAAAGCGCTTGAGCTGACGCTGGGTGATGATCTTTCGGGCCGTGCTGGGGCCAATGCCCTTGATGCTGTCCAGATCCAGCTCGGTGGCGTGGTTGATGTCCACGGCAGCCCATGCCTGACACAGGCTCATGAGCAGCACGACCAGGGTCACTCCTGTGCGGCGAAGCATTCTGTTTCCTCCTTGTGATGTGTGCGGTAACAGCCACTCTCTGCGGGATGGTGCACCGGGGAGACTAATCCCACCACAGGTGTCAGGGAATCCTGAAACAGGGGACGAAAGGGGAGACACAAGAGACTGGCTCCTCCCTTGCGTGCCGGATTGGACCGATTGGTACCAGATTGGTGCACACAATAGGGTTAGCCCGGTGCAACACGCGGGTACGCTTGTTGCATAGTCACGGGTTATCACATTCTTTTAGGTGTCAAGCAATGAAACTTCATCTGACCGCACTGGTGGCTGCTGTGGCCTTGGCCGCAGGCGCTGCCAACGCCAAGACGTTCAAATGGACCAGCTCCAGCGATATCCCGACCTGGGACATCCACTCGCAGAACAACGCGCTGGCCAACGGTATCCACGCGGCTGTCTATGAGTCGCTGGTCTACTACAACAGCAAGACCTTCAAGCCCGAGCCTGTGCTGGCGACTTCCTGGAAGCAGGTCAGCCCCACCCAGCTGCGCATGACCTTGCGCAAAGGCGTCAAGTTTCATGACGGCAGCGAGCTGACGGCCGATGACGCGGTGTTCTCGCTGCAGCGCGCCATGGCCAAGACGTCCAACTTCGCGGTGTATGCCGCCGGCATCGACCGCGTGGTCAAGGTCGACGACCTCACATTCGACATTTTCACCAAGGACCCGAACCCGGTGCTGCTGAACCAGCTGACCGAGCTGCGCATCATGAGCAAGGCCTGGGCCGAGAAGAACAAGTCGGTCGAGCCCAAGGACATCAAGACCCAGGACGAGAACTTTGCGCACCGCAACGCCAACGGCACCGGTCCGTTCGTGCTCAAGGAGTGGCAGCCCGACCAGAAGCTGGTGCTGGCCCGCAACCCGAACTGGTGGGGCAAGTCGGACACCAACGTGACCGAAGTGGTCTACACCCCGGTCAAGAACGTGGCCACCCGCATGGCCGCCCTGCTGTCCGGTGAGGTGGACTTCGTGCTGGACCCAAGCCCGCAGGACCTGCCGCGCATCCGTCAGAACAGCGCGCTGAAGGTGATCGATGGCGTGGAAAACCGCACCATCTTCTTTGGCATGGACCAGTTCCGCGACGAGTTGCCGGGCAGCAACATCAAGGGCAAGAACCCGCTGAAGGACCAGCGCGTGCGCAAGGCCCTGTACCAGGCCATCGACATGAACACCATCGCCCGCGTGACCCTGCGCGGCCTGGGGCAACCCACCGGCGCCCTGGTGGCTCCACAGGTCAACGGCTGGACCGAGGCGGTGCACAAGCGTTATCCGTTCGACGCCGCCGCCGCGCAAAAGCTGCTGGCCGATGCGGGTTACAAGGACGGTTTCGAGGTCGACTTCGCCTGCCCGAACAACCGCTACATCAACGACGAGGCCATCTGCCAGGCGGTGGCGGCCATGTGGGCCAAGGTGGGTGTCAAGGCCAAGCTGCGCACCATGCCGCTGGTGACCTACTTCCCGATGATCCAGCGCTACGAAGCCAGCATTTACATGCTGGGCTGGGGCGTGCCTACCTTTGACGCGATGTACAGCCTGCAGTCCCTCACCCGCTCGGTGGGCGCTGGTGGTGATGGCAACTACAACGTGGGCCGTTACTCCAACCCGCAGATGGACGGTCTGATCGAGCGCGCGAAGAAGGAAACCGACCTGAAGCTGCGCACCGAGCTGCTGACCAAGGCCCTGCAATTGCAGAACGACGATGTAGCCCACATCCCGCTGCACAACCAGGTCATCCCCTGGGCGATGAAGAAGAACATTGACGTGGTGCACCGTGCGGACAATCGTCTGGACTGGCGCCTGATCAAGGTAAACTGATCCACGTCTGATAACAGGAGGGTCGCGCACAGCGGTGGCGACCCTCTATTTGTTCCCACATCTCATGTTTGCATTCATTCTCCGGCGGCTGGTCCAGGCAGTCGTCGTGATGGTCAGCGTTGCGCTGATCGCCTTCATGCTGTTTCAATACGTCGGTGATCCGGTGGTGTTCCTGCTCGGCCAGGACGCGACACCGGAGCAGATCCGTGAGCTGCGTGCCGATCTCGGGCTCGATCAGCCCTTCTTCGTGCAGTTCTGGCATTTCCTGGTCAACGCCGCGCAGGGCGAGTTTGGTCTTAGCCTGCGCCAGGGTTCCAAGGTGTCCAGCCTGATCGCGGAGCGCTTCCCGGCGACGCTGGAGCTGGCCCTGGTGGCCGCCATGCTGGCGCTGGTGGTCGGCATTCCGATGGGGGTGTACGCCGCCCTGAAACGGGGCACCTTCACCAGCCAGGTGTTCATGACCATTTCCCTGCTGGGCGTGTCACTGCCGACCTTCCTGATCGGCATCCTGCTGATCCTGGTGTTCGCCGTGAACCTGGGCTGGTTCCCGAGCTTCGGTCGTGGCGAGGTCACGGAAATCGGGGGGTGGACCACCGGGCTGCTGAGTGCCAAGGGCTGGCATCACATCACGCTGCCCGCCATCACACTGGCCATCTTCCAGCTGACACTGATCATGCGGCTGGTGCGTGCCGAGATGCTGGAGGTGCTGCGCACCGACTACATCAAGTTCGCTCGTGCCCGCGGCCTGACCAACCGTGCCGTTCACTTCGGTCATGCGCTGAAGAACACGCTGGTCCCGGTCATGACCATTACCGGGTTGCAGCTGGGCGGTCTGATCGCCTTTGCCATCATCACCGAAACGGTGTTCCAGTGGCCGGGCATGGGCTTGCTGTTCATTCAGGCCGTGACCTTTGCCGACATTCCGGTGATGGCCGCCTACCTGTGCCTGATCGCGTTGATCTTCGTCGTGATCAACCTGATCGTCGACCTGCTGTACTTTGCCGTCGATCCGCGCCTGCGCGTGGAGAAGGCGGGCGGACACTGAGCCGGTGACATCCATGCTCTCCCCACGCATTCGGGCCCATGGGCGGGCCTTTGCCCACATTGCCGAGTTCCATCCCGAGCTGACGGCGCTGCGGCGTGATCTGCATGCGCATCCCGAAATCGGATTCGAGGAGCACTACACCGCGCGTCGCGTGGTGGAGGCGCTGAAGGTTTGTGGGGTGGACGAAGTCCATACCGGTATCGGTCGCACGGGGGTCGTGGCGGTCATTCATGGTCGGCAACGCACCAGCGGTCGCATGATCGGGCTGCGGGCGGACATGGATGCCCTGCCCATGACCGAGCACAACGACTTCGCCTGGAAGTCCAGCCGTCCGGGGATGATGCACGGTTGCGGTCACGACGGCCACACGGCGATGCTGGTGGGTGCCGCACGCTACCTGGCCGAGACTCGGCAGTTCGACGGCACGGCCGTGTTGATCTTCCAGCCGGGCGAAGAGGGCTTTGCCGGCGCCAAGGCCATGATCGAGGACGGCCTGTTTGACCGTTTCCCGGTGCAGTCGGTCTATGCAATGCACAACTGGCCGCAGATGAAGCCGGGTACCGTGGGCATCAATCCCGGCCCCATGATGGCGGCGGCCGATCGCATCACGATCGAGGTGTCCGGCAAGGGCGGGCATGGCGCGCACCCCTACCTGACCGTGGACCCGGTGCTGGTGTCCGCGCACATTATCACGGCCGTGCAGAGCATCGTCTCGCGCAACGTGCGCGCCATCGACAGCGCGGTCATCAGCCTGTGCTCGATGCAGGCCGGTGACCCGGGGGCCTTCAGTGTGGTGCCCGGCAAGGCCACCCTGGTCGGGACGGTGCGCACCTTCAATCCCGACATCCAGAGCCTGGTGGAGCGCCGCCTGGCCGAGGTCTGTTCCGGCGTGGCCATGGGCCTTGGAGCCACCGCACATGTCCAGTACGACCGGGTCTATCCGGCCACCATCAATTCGGCGCCCGAAGCGCGCTTTGCCGCCGACGTGGCTCAGCGCCTGCTGGGGCATGAACATGTCGTGCGTGACATGGAGCCGAGCATGGGTGCCGAGGACTTTTCCTTCATGCTGCAGGTCAAGCCCGGTGCCTACCTGCGGCTGGGGCAGGGCGGCGAGGGCAGTTGCATGCTGCACAACAGCCGCTACGACTTCAATGACGAGGTGCTGCCCCTGGGGGCGGCGCTGCATGCCGGACTCATCGAGCAAGGCATGCCGTTGTCTGGTGCCACCGACTGAGGCACCGGTTTTCCGGTTTCGTTTGACGTTTTTCCACCAACGACAAGGAGCGATCGATGAATTTCAAGCAGACACTGTCCGCCGCCCTCGTGGCCACCGCGCTGGCGACCCTGGGCACGGCGTCCGCCCAGACGGTGCGCATCGGCAACCAGGGCGATGCGCTGTCGATGGATCCGCACTCGCTCAATGAATCGCTGCAGCTGAGCGTGACCGGCAACGTCTACGAGCCGCTGGTCACGCGCGACAAGGACCTGAACCTGATCCCGGCGCTGGCCACTGGCTGGAAGCAGACGTCTCCCACGGTCTGGCGCTTCGAACTGCGCAAGGGCGTCCAGTTCCACGACGGCACGCCTTTCACCGCCGATGATGTCCTCTTCAGCATTGCTCGTGCTTCGGGTGACGGGTCGGACATGCGCACCTACACCAACGACATCAAGGAGGTGCGCAAGATCGACAGCCACACGGTCGAGATCGAGACCAAGGCACCCTTTCCCATCCTGCCCGCCCAGCTCTCGTTCCTGTACATCATGAGCAAGAAGTGGTCGGAGGAGAACCAGGCCACGCGCCCGGTGGACCGCCGCAAGGGCGTGGAGAACGCAGCCTCTTTCCGCGCCAATGGCACGGGGCCGTTCCGCTTGCGCGAGCGCCAGCCCAACGTCAAGACCAGCTTCGTCCGCAACGGCAACTACTGGGGCAAGATCGAGGGCAATGTCGTCAATGTGGAATACACGCCGATCGGCAACGACGCCACCCGTGTGGCGGCACTGCTGTCCGGTCAGGTGGACGTGATCGAGCCTGTGCCGGTGCAGGACGTGGCCCGCATCAATGCCGGTGGCAAGGCCAAGGTCATGCAAGGGCCGGAACTGCGCTGGATTTTCCTGGGCATGGACCAGAAGCGCGACGAACTGCTGTACTCGAACGTCAAAGGCAAGAACCCGTTCAAGGACAAGCGTGTCCGTCAGGCCTTCTACCAGGCCATTGATATCAACGGCATCCAGAAGAACGTGATGCGCGGGGCCGCCACGCCGGCCGCGCTGCTGATTGGTCCCGGGGTCAGCGGCTATGACGCCTCGATCGACAAGCGTCTGCCCTACGATGTCGAGGCGGCCAAGAAGCTCCTGGCCGATGCGGGCTATCCCAACGGCTTCGAGGTGGGCATGAACTGCCCGAACGATCGGTATGTCAACGACTCCAACGTCTGCCAGGCGGTGGCGTCCAACCTGGCCCGTATTGGCGTCAAGGTGAACCTGCAGGCCGAGACCAAGGGCACCTACTTCCCCAAGATCCTGCGCCGCGACACCAGCTTCTACCTGCTGGGCTGGTCGCCGTCGACCTATGACGCCCACAACGTGCTCAACGCCATCATCCGCTGTGTGGACGACAAGGGCGCCGGCCAGTTCAACCTGGGTTCGTACTGCAACCCGAAGGTGGACGAGCTGACGCTGAAGATCGCGTCCGAGACCGATCAGGCCAAGCGCAACGCGATGATCAAGGAGGCCTACACCATCCATTCGGAAGACATCGGGCACCTGCCGCTGCACCAGCAGGCACTGGCCTGGGGCGTCGGCAACAACGTCCAGCTGATCCAGCGGGCCGACAACCAGATGCCGTTCCGCTACATGTCGGTCAAGTAAGTTCCGCGCTTCTCCGTCGCCGGTGGCCTTTCACAAGAAGGTCACCGGCTTCCAATCTCCCACTACCCACGAGACTTTGTGATTTCCCGTATCCGTCAATGGCTCGACAGCGATGTCGGCTACAGCTTCAAGACCTCGCCCACCGCGATCGTGGCGGCGATCATTGCGCTCATCTGCGTGGTGGCCGCGCTGTTCGCCCCCTGGGTGGCTCCTCACAATCCGTTTGATCTGGCGACGCTGGAACTGTCCAATGCACGCCTGCCCCCGGCCTGGAGTCCGGACGGCAACACTTCTTTCCTGCTCGGCACCGATGACCAGGGGCGCGACATCTTGTCGGCGCTGATGTATGGCGCCCGCATTTCGCTCGCCGTGGGCATCGCTTCGGTGGTCCTGTCGGTCATCATCGGCGTGGCCCTGGGCCTGCTGGCCGGTTTCCTGGGCGGCTGGGTCGACACGCTGCTCATGCGCGTGTGCGATGTGATGCTGTCCTTTCCCGCCATTCTGGTGGCACTGCTGATTGCCGGGGTGGGCCGGGCCCTGTTCCCCAATGCCCACGACACGCTGGCGTTCGGGGTGCTGATCATCTCCATCACCCTGACCGGGTGGGTTCAGTACGCACGCACGGTGCGCGGTTCGACCCTGGTGGAGCGCAACAAGGAGTATGTGCAGGCGGCCCGCGTGACGGGTGTGGCGCCCTTGCGCATCATGCGCAAGCACGTGCTGCCCAACGTGCTTGGGCCGGTACTGGTGCTGGCCACCATCCAGGTGGCGACCGCCATCATCACCGAGGCCACCTTGTCCTTCCTGGGGGTGGGTGCACCCCCGACATCGCCGTCGCTGGGGACGCTTATCCGCATCGGCAACGACTACCTGTTCTCGGGCGAATGGTGGATCACCATCTTCCCGGGCGTGATGCTGGTGCTGATTGCCCTGAGCGTGAACCTGCTGGGCGACTGGCTGCGTGATGCCCTGAACCCCCGACTGCGCTGAGAATCCCATGAGCCTGCTGCAAGTAAAAAACCTGGTCGTGGAGTTCCCGACCCGGCGCGGTACCCTCCGCGCCCTCGATGACATTTCGTTCGACATTGCGCCCGGAGAAATCCTGGGCGTGGTCGGTGAGTCCGGTGCCGGCAAGTCACTGACCGGTGCCTCCATCATCGGCCTGCTGGAGCCCCCGGGCCGGGTGGCGTCGGGCCAGATCCTGCTGGAGGGGCAGCGCATCGACAACCTGCCGCACGAGCAGATGCGCAAGGTGCGTGGCCGCAAGATCGGTGCGATCTTCCAGGACCCGCTGACCTCGCTGAACCCGCTGTACTCGGTGGGGCGGCAGCTGATCGAGACCATCACCACCCACCTGCCGGTCAGCCAGGTGGAGGCGCGCGAGCGCGCCATTCAGCTGTTGCGCGATACCGGCATTCCGGCGGCCGAGCAGCGCATCGACCACTATCCCCACCAGTTCTCGGGTGGCATGCGTCAGCGCGTCGTGATCGCCCTGGCGCTGGCCGCCGAGCCCCAGCTGATCGTGGCCGACGAACCCACCACCGCCCTGGACGTGTCCATCCAGGCGCAAATCATCACCCTGCTCAAGACGATTTGCAAGGAACGTGGCGCGGCGGTGATGCTGATCACGCACGACATGGGTGTGATCGCCGAAACCTGCGACCGCGTGGCGGTCATGTACGCGGGCCGGGTGGCCGAGATCGGGCCGGTGCACGACGTCATCAACCACCCCGCCCACCCCTACACCAAGGGTCTCATGGCCTGCATTCCCGACATGACTGCCGACCGTGAGCGCCTGCACCAGATCGACGGTGCCATGCCCCGACTCAATGCCATTCCCAAAGGCTGTGCCTACAACCCGCGCTGTGACCGCGGCTTTGACCGTTGCCACGAGCAACGCCCTGATCTGATGCCCGCGGGCGCCACGCAGGCCGCCTGCTGGTTGCACGACGCCTCCAGCATGCTGACCACTGGGGAGGCCGCATGAGCCAGTCTCCTTTGGTGAAGGCCACCGACCTGGCCAAGACCTTCGATGTGTCCGCACCCTGGCTCAACCGGGTGCTGGAGGGCAAGCCGCGCCAGCTTCTGCGCGCTGTCGATGGTGTCAGCTTCGAGATTCCCAAGGGGCAGACACTGGCCCTCGTGGGCGAGTCCGGCTGCGGCAAGAGCACGGTGGCTCGCCTCCTGGTGGGTCTGTATGAGCCCACGCGTGGCGGCTTCGAGTTTGATGGCATGGATGCCCATGCGGCCTTCAAGACCCCGCAGGGCCGGCAGTTGCGCAAGCGGATCCAGATGATCTTCCAGGACCCGTATGCCAGCCTGAATCCGCGCTGGCGCGTGGAGGACATCATCGGCGAGCCGCTGCGCGAGCATGGCATTCTCAGCGACGAGGGCGATCTGCGGACCCGGGTCGAAGAGCTGCTGCATTCGGTGGGCCTGTCACCGCTGGATCGTGTCAAGTACCCGCACCAGTTTTCGGGCGGTCAGCGTCAGCGCATCTCGATTGCGCGAGCCCTGGCCACACATCCCGAGTTTCTGGTGTGCGACGAACCGACGTCGGCATTGGACGTGTCGGTGCAGGCCCAGGTGCTGAACATCATGAAGGACCTGCAGCGCCAGCAGGGCCTGACCTATCTCTTCATCAGCCACAACCTGGCGGTGGTGCGCCATGTGAGCGATCAGGTGGGGGTGATGTACCTGGGGCGTCTGGTGGAGCTGGCGGACAAGCACACGCTGTTCGACACCCCTCGTCACCCCTACACCCGCATGTTGCTGGACGCCATCCCCAAGATGCACGACACCGGCAAGGCGCGTACGCCGGTGCAGGGCGAGGTGCCCAATCCGCTGAACCCACCATCCGGCTGTGCCTTCAACCCGCGTTGCCCGCACGCCAACGAGCGCTGCCGTCAGGAGCGACCCACCCTGCAGACGCTGGGTGGCATCCGCATCGCCTGCCACGCCGTCGAGGAAGGCCGGATCTGAGGCTCAGGCGTACCGTTTGCTGCGCAGGTTGTTCTTCATCTCGCGCAGCATCGGTTGCAGGGCCGTGCCGCCAATGCGCAGCGCCAGGCAGGTGGCCATGATGTCGATGATCATCAGGTGCATCAGGCGCGAGGTCATGGGGCTGTAGCGGTCGTAACCCTCCGGGTGGTCGGCCGCCAGGTGGATGTGGCCGGCGGTGGCCAGCGGAGATCCACTGGCGGTCACGGTGATCACGGTGGCGCCGTGCTTGCGGGCAATGTCCGCGGCATCCATCAGATCCCGTGTGCGACCCGAGTTGGAAATGATCACGACACTGTCACCCGGACCGAGCAGGGAGGCGCTCATCACCTGCATGTGGCCGTCGCTGTAGGCGATGGCGTTGATGCCCAGGCGGAAGAACTTGTGCTGCGCGTCCTGCGCCACGATGCCTGAGTTGCCGGCGCCGAAGAATTCGATGCGCCCGCGGCGGCGGTAGGTTTCCATCAGCGCGTCAACCGCCTTCTCGATGGCGTGGGTGGAGGCATCGTTGCGGTATTTGAGGAAGGCGGCCACCGTGTTGTCGATCACCTTGACCAGCACATCGCTGACCTTGTCGTCCACGTCCACGCTGCGGTGGATGAAGGGCACGCCTTCACTGACCGTGCCCACCAGCTTGAGTTTGAAGTCCGACAGACCGTCATAGCCCATGCTGCGGCAGAATCGCACCACGGTCGGCTTGCTCACGTGCGCCCGGTCGGCCAGTTCCGAGACCGGCAGGCTGGCAAAGCTGCGCGGATCGGCCAGCACGAGTTTGCCGACGCGTTGCTCTGCGGGGGCCAGGGAGGGCAGGGAGGCTTTGATGCGGTCCAGCATGGTTACGGAATGGTTTCGGGTTGAGTTACCACAAAGCGTGAAACCTTATTACACCCGATAATGCTCGGATGAACCAGCTTGACGCCCTCAAACAGCTCACCACCGTGGTCGCCGACACCGGTGACTTCAACCAGATCGCCGCTTACTCGCCGCGCGATGCGACGACCAATCCGTCGCTGATCCTCAAGGCCGTGCAGAAGCCTGAGTACGCTCACCTGCTCAAGGAAACGGTGGAGATGTACGGTCAGTATGGCGTGGAAGAGGTGATGAACCGGCTGCTGGTGCGTTTCGGCATGGAGATTCTCAAGCAGGTGCCGGGACGCGTCTCGACCGAGGTGGATGCCCGCCTGAGCTTCGATACCGAAGCCACTGTGACCCGTGCGCGCCGCATCATCGATCTGTATCAGGGTGAGGGTGTGCACGTGGATCGCATCCTGATCAAGATCGCGTCGACCTGGGAGGGCATTCAGGCGGCCGCTCGGCTGGAGCGCGAGGGCATTCACACCAACCTGACCCTGCTGTTCTCGTTCTGTCAGGCAGTGGCCTGCGGGCAGGCCAAGGTACAGCTGATTTCGCCCTTTGTGGGGCGCATCTACGACTGGTACAAGAAGCAGGCTGGGGCTTCCTGGGATGAGGCCGCGATGGCCGGTGCGAACGATCCGGGCGTGCAGTCGGTGCGCAAGATCTACCACTTCTACAAGAAGTACGGCATCACCACCGAGGTGATGGGCGCGAGCTTTCGCAATGTCGGTCAGATCACGGCGCTGGCTGGCTGTGACCTGCTGACCATCAGCCCTGATCTGCTGGCCCAGTTGGCCGGCACCGAGGCGCCGTTGGCCAAGGCCCTGGATGCCGATGCCGCGAAAGCCATGGACATTCCCTTCGTCCAGTATGACGAGGCGGCATTCCGCTTTGCGCTGAACGAGGATGCGATGGCGACCGAGAAGCTGGCCGAAGGCATTCGGGCGTTTGTGGCGGACACGATCAAGCTCGAAGCCATGATGCGCTGAGCTCGCTCTTCTCCCATGGAACGCGAGGGCGTTCGGGCGGGCCAGGCGGCTCATCAGTCGCTGCGCGCCAGCAAATCGCCGCCCGGCCCGTCCGAGCACCCTCGCTACTGGCGGTCGTTGCGTCAAAAAACAAAAAAACCCCGCGAATCGCTTCGCGGGGTTTTTTGTTTGGGGCTCTGTCAGAACGCTAAGAGGCATCCCGACGCTGCATGAGGTTTCAGGCCTAGGCGCAAGGGCGCAGACAGTGGCATCGCCACGGCAAGCCCTTGCAACAACGGCCTGGAGCCTCAGGCAAGGAGAGCAGGAGACATTACATGCCCATGCCGCCCATATCACCCATGCCACCCATACCACCAGGCATGCCGGCCGGAGCGTCTTCCTTCGGTGCCTCGGCGACCATGCACTCGGTCGTCAGCATCAGGGAAGCCACGGAAGCGGCGTTCTGCAGGGCGGTGCGGGTCACCTTGGTCGGGTCCAGGATACCCATTTCGATCATGTCGCCGTAGGTGTCGTTGGCGGCGTTGAAGCCGAAGTTGCCCTTGCCTTCCAGCACCTTGTTGATCACGACGGAGGGCTCGCCACCGGCGTTGGCCACGATCTCGCGCAGCGGGGCTTCGATGGCCTTCAGGACCAGCTTGATACCAGCGTCCTGGTCGGCGTTGTCACCCTTGATGGCGCCAGCGGACTGCTTGGCGCGCAGCAGGGCCACGCCACCACCGGCGACGATGCCTTCTTCCACGGCAGCGCGGGTGGCGTGCAGGGCGTCTTCCACGCGGGCCTTCTTTTCCTTCATCTCGACTTCGGTGGCGGCACCGACCTTGATGACGGCCACACCGCCGGCCAGCTTGGCCACGCGCTCTTGCAGCTTCTCGCGGTCGTAGTCGCTGGTGGCTTCTTCGATCTGCACGCGGATTTGCTTGACGCGGGCTTCGATGTCAGCGGCAGCGCCGGCGCCGTCGATGATGGTGGTGTTTTCCTTGCCCACTTCGATGCGCTTGGCCTGGCCCAGGTCGGCCAGGGTCACCTTTTCCAGGGTCAGGCCGACTTCTTCGGCGATGACCTTGCCGCCCGTCAGGATGGCGATGTCTTCCAGCATGGCCTTGCGGCGATCGCCGAAGCCAGGGGCCTTGACAGCGACGACCTTCAGGATGCCGCGGATGGTGTTGACCACCAGGGTCGCCAGGGCTTCACCTTCGACATCTTCGGCAATGATCAGCAGCGGACGGCCGGCCTTGGCCACGGCTTCCAGCGTGGGCAGCAGGTCACGGATGTTGCTGATCTTCTTGTCGAACAGCAGGACGAAGGGGTTGTCCAGCAGGGCGGCCTGCTTCTCGGGGTTGTTGATGAAGTAGGGCGACAGGTAGCCACGGTCGAACTGCATGCCCTCGACCACGTCGAGTTCGTTCTGCAGGGACTTGCCGTCTTCGACGGTGATCACGCCTTCCTTGCCGACCTTGTCCATCGCGTTGGCGATGATGTCACCGATGGAGGCGTCGCTGTTGGCGGAGATGGAGCCGACCTGGGCGATTTCCTTGCTGGTGGTGGTGGGCTTGGAGGCCTTCTTCAGCTCGGCGATCAGGGCTTCCACGGCACGGTCGATACCGCGCTTGAGGTCCATGGGGTTCATGCCGGCGGCCACGTACTTCATGCCTTCGCGCACGATGGCCTGGGCCAGCACGGTGGCGGTGGTGGTGCCGTCACCAGCGTTGTCAGAAGTCTTGGAAGCGACTTCCTTGACCATCTGGGCGCCCATGTTCTGGAGCTTGTCCTTGAGCTCGATTTCCTTGGCCACGGACACACCGTCCTTGGTCACGGTGGGGGCGCCGAAGGAGCGCTCGAGCACCACGTTGCGGCCCTTGGGACCCAGGGTGGTCTTGACGGCGTTGGCCAGGATGTTGACACCCTCGACCATGCGGGCGCGGGCTTCGCCGCCGAAAATGACGTCTTTTGCTGCCATGTTTGATTTCTCCGGTTTCGGTAAATGGGATGAATGAGGGAAGGATTACTTCTCGACCACGGCGAAGAGGTCGTCTTCCTTCATGACCAGCAGTTCGTCGCCATCGACCTTGACGGTCTGGCCGCTGTACTTGCCGAACAGCACGCGGTCGCCCACCTTGACGGACAGGGCCTTGGTTTCGCCCTTGTCGTTGGTCTTGCCCGGGCCGACAGCCAGCACCTCACCCTGGTCGGGCTTCTCGGCGGCGTTATCGGGGATCACGATGCCCGAAGCGGTCTTGGTTTCGTTTTCCAGGCGCTTGACGATCACGCGATCGGCGAGAGGACGAAGTTTCATTGCATCTCCAGATGAGGATGGTTGGTTGACATCAGACAACGCGGCCAGTTAGGAGGACTGACCACCGAACGATGTGGAGCAGCTTGTTAGCACTCAACTCCAGCGAGTGCTAATGATAAGGGTGGTGGTCGCTGTTTTCAAGGGTGGGCGGTTTTCCCTTGGTATGTCATGAATGGCGGACATGACTGCCAGTGTTGGCAAAGAACAGGCGGACGCCGCATGGTCCATCGAGGCAAGTGGCTGTGGGCATTGGATTTTTTGAGGTGGTCCGGTCTGGCATGGATCTTGGTAAGTCAGGGAAAACCCTTGAGGTATCCGATGAATTCCCACGTTTCTTCCGCCACCGCCGACACCAACCACCCCGCAGAGCCGCCGGAGGTGGAGATCTCCCTGTACCAGTCGCACAAGAAGATCTATCCGAAGGCCGTAACCGGTCTCTTCACCCGCTGGCGCTGGGTTTTCGTCTGGCTGACGCAGATCGTGTTCTACGGCCTGCCCTGGATCCACTGGAACGAGCGTCAGGCGGTGCTTTTTGATCTGCTCTCTCGTCGCTTCTACCTGGGCGGCCTGGTGCTGTACCCCCAGGACTTCATCTACCTGACCGGGCTGCTGGTGATTTCGGCCTTGTCGCTGTTCCTGTTCACCGCGGTGGCAGGCCGGTTGTGGTGCGGGTATGCCTGTCCACAGACGGTCTACACCGAAATCTTCCTGTGGATCGAAAAATGGGTCGAGGGCGACCGTGCCGCACGGATGCGCCTGGACGGCGCACCCATGTCGCCAGCGAAAGCCGGGCGCAAGGCAGGCAAGCACGCGCTGTGGATCCTGTTCGCGCTTTGGACGGGATTCACCTTCGTGGGCTACTTCACGCCGATCCGCACCCTGGGTGCCGAGGTGGTGATGGGTACCCTGGGGCCCTGGCAGACCTTCTGGATCCTGTTCTACGGCTTTGCAACCTACGGCAACGCCGGCTTCATGCGCGAGCAGGTGTGCAAGTACATGTGCCCTTACGCCCGCTTCCAGAGTGCGATGTTCGACAAGGACACGCTGATCGTGACCTACGACCAGGCGCGCGGTGAGCCACGCGGTTCGCGGGGCAAGAAGGTGGACCCGAAAGAGAAGGGACTGGGCTCGTGCGTGGACTGCACCCTGTGTGTGCAGGTCTGCCCGACGGGCATCGATATCCGCAAGGGCTTGCAGTACGAGTGCATCGGCTGTGGTGCCTGTGCCGATGTGTGCGATGAGGTGATGGACAAGTTCGGCTATGAACGGGGCCTGGTCAAGTACTCCACCCAGAACGCGATGACGCAGGGCTGGGACCGGGCGCAGATCATCAGACGCGCCTTGCGGCCGCGGGTGCTGGTGTACTCGGCCATCCTCATGGCCATTGTGGTGGCCGTGGGTGTGAGCCTGTTCCTGCGCGTGCCCATGAAGGTGGACGTGATCCGCGACCGGGGCTCCATGGCACGCATGGTCGAGCACGGGCGCATCGAAAACGTCTACCGTCTGCAGATCATGAACGCGACCGAACAGCGTCAGGAAGTGGCCATTGCCGTCGAGGGCATGGAAGGCATCACCCTGGCGTCGGAATCAAAGGTGGAGGTGTTGCCGGCCGAGGTCCGCAGTGTGGCGGTGCGGGTCCAGGTGCCACCGGGCGCCGAGACCGGATCGCATCCGATCCGGTTCAGCGTGCAGGCGCAGCAGGATCCATCGATCAAGGTCGACGAGAAGACGACCTTCCTGGTCCCGCGCTGAGTCGGACGATCAGCTGCTCAGCCCAGGACAACCCAGTGGTTGTCCGGGTTCATGGCCTGAGGCCAGGGCAGCATGGCCGCCGGTGCCTGCGTGCCCCAGCGGGCGATGCCTCGGGCGGCGCCGATGAGCACACCGGCGGGTGACGGCCAGGCGGCCAGCGCGCAGGGTTCGGTCAGGCGGGCCACGGTGAGCCAGTCGTCGGGGGCATCGGGGTGCCAGAGCAGACCCTCGCCCGTGCGTTGCCCACTGACGATAAACCCGCCTCCCGGACCGGCGCTGATGTCGCCAGCGTAGCCTGCGCCACCCCCGGCTCGGGTGGCCAGGCGCAAGCCCTGGCGCTCATCCCACAGGGCCAGCACCGGGGCATCGCGTCGGCGGCTGGCGTCGTCGTGCTCGGCCTGCAGTGCGATCCCCAGCAGGGGTGTGCCGTCGGCATGGCGGTTCCACGCGAGGTGACGGATGCTCAGGCGCGGATCGTCCAGATGCCACTGCCCTGTCCGTTGTCCCGTTTGCAGGTCCAGGCGTACCAGCGACGGCGCCATCCGATCCAGATCGCGTTTCTTGCCGCTGGTATCCCGGGGAATGCCGCCGTTGGCCACGAACAGCGAACGGCCGTCATCGGACAGCTGCATCTGGTGGGGATCGAGACCATGCGAAGGCCAGGCGGCCACGCGTTCAAGGCTGCGTGCATCGCGCACCGAGATCCAGCCGGCGCCATCCTGCACGTCGGTTTCGCTGGTGTAGAGCCATTGGCCGTCGGGGCTGGCCAGTACATGGCCGCCGAAGGTTCTCAAGGGGGATTCGCTGTCGATGCGGCGGCGTGTGACGACCTGCCCTTGGGGGTCTACGCGCACCAGCCAGCGACCAGGTCGCGTGGCGATGGCCAGAAAACCGCCACCGGCTTCGGGCAGCAGGCCATGTGCGCGGCTGTCCAGACGGATATCGCTGGTGATCCGGATCGACCCGGCGGACCAGTCGACCTGAAGGATGCCGACGTGATCCACAGCACGGTCACCCTCGGCCGTGCGCCAGGCCGCACCGAGCCTGACCATGTCCGGCATGGGCGCCGCAGGCGTGGCGAGGGCGGGGAGAGACGCTGCTGCAGTGGCAACGGGCAACATCCTGCTCAGCAGAAAGCGACGGTTCCGGGAAAAGCGCATGGGAAAGTCAAATAAAAAGCGAATAGGAATCGATCGCAATAATATTTGAAATCATCAGTCACCGGATTGACGCAAGTCAGCGATGGTGCCGGCCGATGCAATCGTGTCAGCGTTCAGCGGAACAGTTCGCGCACCGCCTGGTCGTACTGAAGGGTCAGTTGATCCATGACCTCGTACATGCGCTCGCTGGTGGTGGCCACAGTCTGCAGGGTGTCACCCTGGCTGGGCTTGCGCAGCGCCTGCTCGAAAAACAGCCACTGGCCGCGCGCGAGCTCCAGTTGCTGGCGGATGGCGGGGGTCGACAGGGAGGCATTGCTCAGATAGCCCAGCCCGTCATCGAACTCGCGGCGCGCGGCATCCAGTTGCTGCGCATGGCCGGCCGAGGCCGCGCCACCGGTCGCCTGCAGGAAGTAGGCGCGGGCGGCACGCTGCGAGAGCATGCGCTGGCGACCGGCCACGTTGACCACCCGTGCACCGCTCTGGTTGCTCTGCTTTTCGAACGCGGTGGTGAGATCGTCGGCCGACCTGAGCATGTCGTCCGCAGCGCGGACCACGTCGTCCGTCCGGCTGGACATGGTGTTGCCGGTGGTGAGCACAAGGAGCCGTTCGACGTGTCCTTGCAAACGCGGCATGAGCGTCTGGGTGTCGGTGCCCGCCGGTTGACGTCCCAACTCCTGCATGCTGCTTTCAATCAGTTGGCGACACTGGCGCATGAGATCGCGGGCCCGATCGGGCAGCACACCCAGGCTGGACTGGACATGCAGCTTGGACATGCGCTGTGACAGCGCGCGCAGGCGACCGGCACGGTTGATGGCTGTGCCCAGCGGCAGGGATTCAGTGGGCTGGGCGTGGCCGTACCGGGCGAGCGGCGAGGAGCCCAGCAGGACCAGAAGATGACGGCGTTGCATGGCAAGTTCGGGTAGGTGAATGATGCCGTTCACTGTAGGAATTTGCTGCCCCATGCACCATCGTCCGAAGGAGCTATCGGGCGCCGTTGGTTTCAGTACGGGGCCCCTTCGTCGGACTGCATCACAGACCGATACCTTGAGCCAGGGCATCCATGCGGGCTTTGACCGCCGGGTCCATCTGCATGGTTCTGCCCCACTCGCGCTGGGTTTCGCCCGGCCACTTGTTGGTGGCGTCCAGCCCCATCTTGCTGCCCAGGCCGCTCACAGGGGAGGCGAAGTCCAGGTAGTCGATGGGGGTGCGTTCGATGGTGAAGCTGTCGCGGGCGGGGTCCATGCGGGTGGTGATCGCCCAGATGACTTCGCGCCAGTCCCGCACGTCGACATCGTCGTCCACCACCACGATGAACTTGGTGTACATGAACTGGCGCAGATGGCCCCAGATGCCCATCATGATGCGGCGCGCATGGCCGGCGTAGGCCTTGCGGATGCTGACCACGGCCATGCGGTAGCTGCAGCCCTCGGGTGGCAGGTGGAAGTCGGTGATCTCTGGGAACTGGCGCTGCAGCAGCGG
Source organism: Hydrogenophaga bisanensis (assembly GCF_042665135.1). NCBI lineage: Bacteria > Pseudomonadati > Pseudomonadota > Betaproteobacteria > Burkholderiales > Comamonadaceae > Hydrogenophaga > Hydrogenophaga bisanensis. Next base: position 243,308 of record NZ_JBHTBX010000005.1, on the reverse strand, counting down.
GATGAACAGCTCGTTCATGGCCATGCCGAGCACGGCGGGCTCGTCGGGGGGCTTGCCGGTGTAGGTGGAGTGGTAGATCGGATCGGTGCGGTGGGTGATGCGCTCGACCGTAAAGACCGGGAACTCGGCCTGTTCGTTGTAGTAGCCGGTGTGGTCGCCGTAGGGTCCTTCCAGCGCATGCTGCCAGCCGCTGGGGTGTAACGGGTCCGGGAGGATATGGCCTTCGAGCACGATCTCGGCCTGGGCTGGCACACGCAGGGGGACGCCGATGGCTGGAGTGATTTCGGTGCGGGCGCCGCGCAGCAGGCCGGCAAACTGGTATTCGGAGAGACTGTCGGGCACCGGGGTGACGGCGCCCAGAATGGTGGCCGGATCGGCACCGATGGCCACCGCGACCGGGTAGGGCTGGCCGGGGTGCTGGCGGCAGTGGTCGCGGAAGTCGAGCGCGCCGCCCCTGTGGGCGAGCCAGCGCATGATCAGCTGGTTGCGCGAGAGCAGTTGCTGGCGGTAGATGCCCAGGTTCTGCCTGGGTTTGTGCGGCCCTTGCGTGATGACCAGGCCCCAGGTGAGCAGTGGCGCCACGTCGCCCGGCCAGCAGTGCTGGATGGGCAGGCGATGCAGGTCGACATCGTCGCCCTCGATCACCACCGCCTGGCAGGGCGCGTGTCGCACCTGGGCAGGACTCATGTGCCACAGCGATCGGACCATGCTGCCCAGTCCGGTCATGTCCTTGAGGCCTTTGGGTGCCTCGGGCTCCTTCAGTCGCGCCAGCAGTTCGCCGAACAGCCGCAGCTCGGTCAGACTGTTCACCCCCATGGCACGTGCCACCCGATCGGGCGTGCCAAAGAGATTGCCCAGGACGGGGATGCGGTGGCCGGTGGGGCGTTCGAACAGCAAGGCGGGGCCGGCGGATCGCAGCACCCGGTCGCACAGCGCCGTCATTTCCAGATGGGGGGAGACGGGCTCCCGCACCCGGCGCAGTTCGCCGGCCGCTTCCAGCTGGGTGATGAAGTCGCGCAGGTCCCGGTAGGCCATGCCGCTCAGACGCTCTGCCGCAGACCGCTCCAGCGGTCGCTGAGCTGGTGGGGCAGGTCCAGCAGATCCATCACGCGGGCGATGCTGGCGTCGACCAGGTCCTCGATGCGCTGGGGGCGCAGATAGAAGGCCGGCATGGGCGGGCAGATGATGCCCCCCATCTCGGTGACCGTGGTCATGTTGCGCAGGTGGCCCAGGTGCAAGGGCGTCTCGCGGGCCATGAGAACGAGTCGGCGGCGTTCCTTGAGCATGACGTCGGCGGCCCGCGTGACCAGGTTGTCGGCGAGCCCGTGGGCCACCGCGCCCAGTGTCCGCATGGAACAGGGGGCAATGACCATACCGTGGCATCGGAAGGAACCACTGGCCGGACCCGCACCCAGATCGCCCGCATCGTGCAGGCGGTGAACCATGGGCTGCAGGGCTTCCGGCCCCAGGTCCAGTTCATGGCGCAGGGTGGTCCAGCCCGAGGGTGACACCACCAGATGGGACTCGACGTCTGGCACCTCGCTCAGAACCTGCAGCAGGCGCCAGCCGTAGACAGCACCGCTGGCGCCGGTGATGGCCACCAGCACCCGCCGGGCCGAAGTGCTGCCTTCAGTCATGGATCGTTTCCCTGGGGGCGGACATCAGCTGCTGGATGTCGGCTCGCACGCGCAGCAGCACCATCTCGGCCTGGTCCGGATCGAAGTCCTCGTGCAGGCGCTTGCGTACCCCGTAGATCTGAAGCTCATGGTGCTGGTCGGGTGTGATGCCGTGCCGCTCCAGACAATGGCGGGCACAGGCGAGCTGGCAGCCGTCCAGTGCGATGATCGGCCGTCCCGCCTTGGCCAGTTTCACCAACGAGGGCACATCACCACCCACCCCGGCGATGCAGGACATCTCTGCCGCACCGCTGCGGTCCAGGCGCACCGCGACGTGGTTGGCCAGCTGGGCTGCGCTGGAGCAGCCCGAACAGGAATAGACCACGGGTTTCTGCTGCCGGGCAATCGTGTCCATGGTGATCTCCTCAGTGCGCGGGGGGATGGGTGGGACGGCTCGTGTGCCAGCGCTGACGCAATCGCTCCAGCACGGCGGGCGGTGAATACTCGGCCAGGTTGAACACGGGAAGCTCCAGGGCGTCCAGTGCGTTCTTGACCAGCAGACCCAGCTCGGTGTCCCCTTCCATCGACAGGCGACGGTTGAAAAACAGGGTGTCCGGGTCTTCCTGACGCTGGGCCAGGCGAATGAAGTCGTGGGCGCTGGCGCTGATGGTCAGATCGGTCCGGTCATGGGGCTGGCAGGCCCGGAACTGCTGGCCTTGCCAGACGAAGTCGAACCGAAGGCCGGCGTCGCGCACCTGGATGCGCACCCGCTGTCCGCGCAGCCGGTCCTTCACATCATCCGGGAGCTGCCGAGCCAGCACCAGATTCAGGCCGGTGACCAGCAGGAGGGAGCCCGGGTAGGCCGGCAGGCGTGAAAGCACGGCGGCGACCGGTGGAGGCACCGCATGGTGACGGTCATGGGCAGCGTGTTGGTTCATGGGCTTGCGATGACCTTCAGGCCACGTACAGGAAGAGGGTGAAGAAATGGCAGGTACTGCCGCCCAGCACGAACAGGTGCCAGATGCCGTGTCCATGGCGCAGCTTGTGGTCGGTGGCGTAGAAGGCGATACCGCCGGTGTACAACGCACCCCCTGCGGCCAGCCAGGCGAACCCCTCAGGTCCCAGCGCCTGCCAAAGCGGCACAACGGCCACCAGGGCCAGCCAGCCCATGAGCACATAGATGACCAGCGAGAGAACCCTGGCCCCCCGCGCCATCCAGATCTCTTGCACGATGCCCAGAACGGCCAGCGTCCACACGATGCCCAGCAGGCTCCAGCCCCAGACTCCATGCAGTGACACCAGGGCAAAAGGCGTATAGCTGCCTGCGATCAGAAGGTAGATGCTGCAGTGGTCCAGCTTCTGGAACACAGCTTTCGCGCGGCCCTGCAGGGCATGGTAGAGCGTAGAGGCCACATAGAGCGCGATCAGCATGGCGCCGTAGACACTGAAGCTCACGATGCGCCATGGGTCACCCTGCAGGGACGCAGTGGTGATCAGCATCGTTGCGGCAGCCACGGCCAGCAAGGCGCCGAACAGGTGGCTGATGCTGTTGAAGCGTTCTCCGGTCACCATGGCTTCAGGTCACCAGAGAGGCTGTCGGTTCTACCCGGTCCAATCCCGGCTGCCCATGCCAGTAGCCGTTGCAGTCCTTGTCCGGGAGCCAGTCCAGCAAGGTCTGACGTGCTGCCGCAGGGGATGTCCGGCCGCTGCGCACCGTGTCGTAAAGCCCGATGATCTCGGTCGTGTGGGCAGACTGTGGGCTGATGCGGGCCACGTCCACGCCCAGCGTCACCAGCTCATCCCAGACGTCGATCAGGCTGTGCACCCGGGCCGACTGCGTCTGGATGCCGTTGAGCACCAGAAACTCGCTTTTCTCTCGCGTGCGCATCATCAGACCGTCCGGGTGGTCCATGCAACTGAAGCGGCAGTCGTCCTTGGGCAGATTGCGGTGGCGCGCGGTGAAACAGCGGGCCGAAAACGCCAGGGGCAGGCGGCCATGGGCGAACACCTCCGTCTGCAGCGTGGCAGGGCGCTCACCCTGCAGGATCGCCAGATCGTCGCGTCGCATCTCCAGCGGTGCCACCCAACGGCTGGCCCCCAGCGAGGCCATCCAGTCCAGGGAGGGGCCGTTGTAGAGGTTCAGGTGTGGTCCGGCCACGAAGGGCAGGCGTCCGGCGACGGCGCTCACCGACCCCATGTCGTTGGCTTCGACCCCGAACTCGCCGTTATCCAGCACCTTGTGCATGGCACTGACATCGGCGCCCGATTCGAGCAGCACCATGGTCGACAGGATCGGTGTCTTGCCCGCCTCCTGCAGCAGGCGCGCCACGTCCATCCAGTCGCTCAGGCGCAGCTCATGCCGCCGCGAGCAGGTGACTTCGCCCAGATAGACGATGTCCACCGATGTCCCGGCGACGGCCTCATAGAAGTCGAACACCGTCTGGCGCGGCCAGTAGTACTGCAAGGGGCCAAGGGATAGCTTCATTTCATTTCCAGGGGCGGTGGTAGGCGCCCAGCGTGTGCTGCTGGCCTTCGGCCACCTGATCGAGCGAAGCCATCCAGCTGCCACGCGGGGTGTAGTGCTGCGGTTGCGCCGTGCATTCGTCGATGGCCTCGCGCCATACCCTGGTGACCTGTGCCACATAGGCCGGGCTGCGCTGACGACCTTCGATCTTGATCGCCTTGACGCCGCTCTGCTGCAACTGGGGTAGGAGCGTAAGGGTGTTGAGGCTGGTCGGCTCCTCGATGGCGTAGTAGTTCTCGTCGTCCTCGACGTCGAAGCGTCCCTTGCACAGCGTGGGGTAGCCGGCACTCTCGCCCTGGCCGTAGCGGTCGATCAGCACCCCGTTCAGGCGGGACTCCAGTCCTTTGGGGGTTTCCTGCCAGCGCACCGCCTTGGCCGGTGAACAGACGCCATGGGTGTTGGGCGATTCCCCTGTGACGTAGGAGGACAATGCGCAGCGTCCCTCGACCATCACGCACAGGCTGCCAAAGCCGAACACCTCGATCTCCACCGGTGTCTTCTGGATAACCTGCCGCACCTGATCCAGCGAGAGCACGCGCGGCAGCACCGCCCGCGAAACACCGAACTGGCGGTGATAGAAATTGATGGCGTCGTGGTTGGTGGCCGATCCTTGCACCGAGAGGTGCAGCCGCAGGCGCGGGTGGCGCTTGTTCGCATAACGCATCAGGCCTGGGTCGGCCAGAATGACCGCATCCACCCCAAGGTTCACGGCCTTGTCCATGGCGCGCTGCCAGCGCTCGGGCTGGGCCGCCTGCGGATAGGTGTTCAGCGCCATGAAGACCTGGCAGCCCCGTGCGTGTGCGTAGGCCACGCCGGTGGCGATGGCCGCGTCATCAAAATTCAGGCCCGCGAAGTTGCGCGCGTTGGTGGCGTCGCGCAATCCCAGGTAGACGGCGCTGGCGCCGTGGTTGACCGCCTCCTTGAGCGCAGGCAGGCTGCCTGCCGGGCAAATCAGGTCCATGGTGCTCAGGCGCAGCAGGCGTCCTGGTGCTGCTCGAACCCGGGGAAGAGCAGGTTGTTTTCCAGGTGAATGTGGTTGATCAGGTCGTTCTGCAACTGGGCGATGCCTGCATACAGCGCGCGCCAAGTGTTGCAGGCGCCCATCGGGGGGGTGGCGTCGCAGGTGAGCGCCATCAGGCGTTCGAGCTGCTGGCCGTGGCCGGTGTGCTCGTGCCGCATGGCTTCGATGGGAAAGGCCGCCAGTGAGGATTCGCCCCGTTGCAGCAGCGGGAACAGGATCTCTTCCTCTTTGGCCATGTGGTCCAGCAACTCGCCTTCCATCTGCTCCAGATGATCGGCCAGGCCGGCGGGCACCTGCGGGTGGTCACGGTGCACCGCCTCCACGCGCCGGGCCATGCGGATGAGCTCGGGCAGCTGTTCGCGGTGCACGGCGTGGTAGCGCTCCAGGATGTGGTCGATCAGGGCCGGGGCCTCCACCGGCGCATCCTGGTTGACCGGCCGGTCCAGCGTGGCCAGTTCCGCCAGCACCTGATCCACCGCCAGGCCCTTGCCGGCGCAGGCCTCGCGCAGGGCGATCTGGCCGCCACAGCAGAAGTCGAGCTTGAGGCGACGGAAGATGGCGGTGGCCCCGGGCAGTTCGACGGCAATCTGACCGATGGCCTGCTCGGCGCGGTCTGGGGTGATCGTGGTCATGGTGTGATTCCTTAAAGATGCATCAGTAATGAATGTATTATTCAATAAAGTTCAGAATCTGTGCATATTTCCAAAGAACGATGAGGGCTTTCCATCGGGACGACGGAGGGCGCCACCATGAAGCTCACCCACTGGACTGACTACAGCCTGCGCGTGCTGATGTACTGCGCCATGCATGCAGGGCGTCGCCCTTGTCCCACCATTGCCGAAGTCGCCCGCGTGCACGGCATCTCCCGCAGCCACCTGACCAAGGTGGTGATGACGCTGGCCCATGCGGGCTGGCTGGAGACGACACGTGGGCGGGGAGGGGGCATGCGGCTGACGAAGCCGGCGGCGCAGATCTCTGTGGGACAGATCGTCCGCCAGACAGAGACCGACTTTCATCTGGTGGAGTGCTTCAATGCAGCGACCAGCCGATGCCGCATGGATGGCTACTGTCAGCTCAAGCACCTCATCGGTCGGGCACTCGACAACTACCTCGCCGTGCTCGATGGCGTGACCCTTGCCGACCTGATCGACGATCAGGCCGACGGCATCGGTATCAGCGCGGCACGGTGAAGCTGGCCTCCACGTGAACGACGTCCGGGCTGTCGGGTGCCTGTCCCTCAGGCGCCACGGCCACGCTGGCTCTGAGGGTCTGGCCCGCGTGCTCCAGTGCCACCGAGCCGGGTATGACCAGCCGAAGAGGCATCGACGCATTGCCGGCTGCTTGCACCTCCAGGGAGGTGGCGGTGTCGATGCGCAGGCCCGGGATGCCTTGCGCATGCAGATCGAAGCGGCGCGTCACTTCCTGGCTGTTGGTCACCTGCAGCCGGTAGGTATTCTCGATGCTGCCGTTGCTGACCATGCGGGCCAGTGACCCGCGGTCCTTGATCAGCACGGCGTCGACATCCCGGCGGTGGCCCAGACTCCAGAGCCAGGCGATGACCAGGGCCGCCAGCAAGCCGCCGTAGATCAGCACGCGTGGGCGCCACACCCTCTGCAGCATGCGGGTGCTGTCCCATCCCTGGCTGACGGCGTTGCCGGAGGTGTAGCGGATCAGACCCTTGGGGTAGCCCATCTTGTCCATGACGTCATCACAGACATCGATGCAGGCCGCGCAGGCAATGCACTCGTTCTGGAGACCATGACGGATATCGATGCCGGTCGGGCAGACCTGCACGCAGAGCGTGCAGTCGATGCAGTCGCCCAGACCAGCCGCCTTGTGGTCGGTCTTGCGGGAGCGGGGACCCCGGTTCTCGCCACGAGCGGTGTCGTAGGCAATGACCAGGGAGTCCATGTCGATCAGGGCGCTCTGGAAGCGGGCATAGGGGCACATGTACTTGCACATCTGCTCACGCAGATAGCCTGCGTTGCCGTAGGTGGCCAGGCCGTAGAACAGCACCCAGAACCACAGCCACGGGGACAGGCCTGGCTCCAGCAGGGCGGGCGCCAGCTCCCGGATGGGGTGGAAGTAGCCGACGAAGGTGAATCCGGTGAGCAGGGAAAGGCCCACCCAGAGTGCCTGCTTGGCTCCCTTGCGCAAGAATTTGCCGGGACCCCAGGGCTGGGCATCGAGCCGGATGCGGGCGCTGCGGTCGCCTTCGGTGCGGCGCTCGATCCACAGGAACATCTCTGTATAGACCGTCTGCGGGCAGGCATAGCCACACCACAGCCGGCCCGCAATGGCCGTGAAGAAGAACAGCGCCAGCGAACTGATCACCAGCAGCGCGGCCAGGTAGATGAAGTCCTGCGGCTGCAGCACCAGGCCCAGCACATAGAAGCGCCGCTCGGTCACATCGAACAACAGGGCCTGCCGCCCGTTCCACTGAAGCCAGGGCATGCCGTAGAAGAACAGCTGCGTGGCCCAGACCATGACCCAGCGCCAGCGCGCGAACAGCCCGGTCACGGCGCGGGGATAAATCTTCTTGCGCTTTTCGTACAGCGAACGCACCACCAGTGCGTCGTCGGCCCCCGCCGGTTCACTCATGGTCGGCACCCCGCGGATCCAGCTGATCGGCCTTGTCGGCGATCTTGGCCCATTGGTCGGCGTCGGGCAGGGCGGGCTTGCTGCGGGTGATCAGCGGCCAGTCCTTGCTCAGATCGGCGTTGATCGGGATGTACTTGCGCTGCGACGCCGGCAGGTCGCCCTCGAAGTAAATGGCATCGACAGGGCACTCGGGTACGCAGACGGCGCAGTCGATGCAGTCGTCCGGGGCGATGACGAGCATGTTCCTGCCGACACGGAAGGCATCGGTGGGGCAGACGTCGACGCAGTCGGTGTAGCGGCACTGGATGCACGCCTCGGTCACGACGTGGGTCATGGTCATCTCCTTATAATTCATATTATATGAATGTTTTGTGCGAAGGGCATCCTGATGGGACAATCCCCGGACATGGCCACGGGTTTGTGTCCCCTTCAGATCACCTCAGCGCATGCGAAAAACCGCTTCCCTGTCGACCAAACTGATCCGCATCGGGGTCGGCTTGCTGGTGGTGGCGCTGGCCTCGATCGGCCTGACGCTCTGGGTGACCTGGCAGCTCGAAGGCGGTGCGGCCGCCGTCAACGAAGCCGGGCGCATGCGCATGCAGACCTGGCGCCTGAGCAGTGCGGTGCAGGCCGAACTGCCGGCCCAGGACGTTGCGGCGTTGGTGAGCGAGTTTGACCGGGGTCTGAGCCTGCTGCGCGAAGGCGATGCCACGCGCCCCTTGTTTGTGCCCTGGGACCAGGACGTTCGCCAGCGTTTCACCGAGGTGGAACGCCTGTGGTCCGGTCAGCGTACGGCCTGGCTGGATGGCCACATGAGCGAAGGCAATTCGTCGCAGGTGGCGGCCGAGGCTTTCGTCAACGCTATTGACCGGCTGGTGCTGGCCATCGAGCTCCAGCTCTCGGGTCTGACCGCCACCCTGAACCTGTTCCAGTTCGTGATGATGGCGCTGGCCATCATCGGGGCGGTGGTGATGCTCTATACCGGCTACATGTACGTGATCCACCCGCTGGACTACCTGCGCCAGGGCCTGCGGCGCCTGGAGTCGGGAGACTTCAGTGCCCGGGTGGACGTGGACACGCAGGATGAGTTCGGTCAGGTGGCGGCGGGCTTCAACCACATGGCGCAGACCCTGCAGTCGCTGTACGGCGGCCTGGAAGCCAAGGTGGTGGAGAAGACGCGGCGCATCGAAGCCCAGAGAGCACGTCTGGAGTCGCTGTATGAGGTCAGCGCGTTCTTGGCCAAGGCCAACAACATCGAGGAACTGGCCCGGGGTTTCTCGCAACGGGTGCGCGAAGTCATGAAAGCCGATGCGGTGGCGGTGCGCTGGTCGGACGAGGCGAACCAGCGCTACCTGATGCTGGCCTCCGACTGCTTCCCGTCCGACATGCAGGATGAGGAGCGCAGTCTCCTGGCCGGTGCCTGCGCCTGCGGCAACCTCAAGCCCGACGCGCGCACCCGTGTCATCCCCATCCATGCGCACGACGAAGCCCCGATGAGGCACTGCGCGCGTGCCGGCTACGAAAACCTCGTCAGTGTGCCGGTACGGTTGCAGCAGCGCTTATTGGGCGAGATGGATCTGTTCTTTCGCAGCGAGGTCCACCTCAGCACCGAGGAAACCGAACTGCTGGATGCGCTGGCGGCCCACCTGGCCAGTGCCCTGGAGGGACTGAGGGCCGCTGCGCTGGAGCGGGAGGCGGCGGTCGGCGAGGAGCGTGCCTTGCTGGCGCGCGAGCTGCATGACTCGATCGCGCAATCCCTGGCGTTTCTGAAAATCCAGGTGCAGCTTCTGCGCACCGCCATCGACCGGGCCCAGCCTGCCAAGGTGCAGCAGACGCTGGACGAACTGGATGAGGGCCTGCGCGAGAGCATCAGCGACGTGCGCGAACTCCTGGTGCATTTCCGGACCCGCACCAACAGCGAGCACATCGAGGCCGCCCTGCAGGAGACCCTGCAGAAGTTCCAGCACCAGACCGGCATCCCCACGCGCCTGCAGGTCGACGGTGAAGGCCTTCCCCTGCCGCCAGATGTGCAGGTTCAAGTGCTGCACGTGGTGCAGGAAGCCCTGTCCAACGTGCGCAAACACGCGCAGGCCAGCCATGTCAGCCTGGATGTGACCAAGGGCAATGGCTGGACCTTCGTGGTCAGGGACAACGGGCGGGGGTTTGACACCCAGGTGCGTCACGGGGAAACCCATGTGGGCACCAAGATCATGCGAGAGCGGGCCGAGCGCATCGGTGCCAGCGTGGTGGTGGACTCCCATCCCGGCCAGGGCACCAGCATGACGCTGAGCTTGCCACCTTACCCGGTGGCCATGGTCAATGTCGGGACCGTGGGCCTGAATCTGCCAGAATCGACAGCCTTGCCATCATGAACGCCACTCGCGCCATCCGTCTGCTGCTGGTCGACGACCACACGCTGTTTCGCCGGGGACTCAAAGCCCTGCTGTCCCAGGACGAGCGGCTGGAAGTCACCGGCGAGGCCTCCGATCTGGGGGAGGCCCTGCGCTGCCTCGCGCAAGCCCGGCCCGACCTGATCCTGCTGGACAACCACCTGCCCGGTGTTCGTGGTGTGGACGGCATTGCCACCCTCAAGGACGCATTGCCCGGGGTGCGCGTGCTGATGCTCACCGTCAGCGAAAACGCCGAGGATCTGGCGGCTGCGCTGCAGGGTGGGGCGGACGGCTATCTGCTCAAGACCATGGAGTCGGAGCAGCTGGCCGATTCCATCGAGAAGGTGCTGGCCGGTGAATCGGTCATCAGCCCCGAAATGATGACCAAACTGGTGGCGGTGTTCCGTCAGCGTCCGATGATGCCGCTAGCCCCGGTGCCGGATTCTGCCGCCACACGGGTGGCGCCCGCACCTGCGCCACCGCCGGACCAACCCGTGGCACCCGGCCTGGACCTGCTCTCGCCGCGTGAGCGTGAAATCCTCCTGCTGATCGCCCGGGGCGACAGCAACAAGCTGATTGCCCGCGAACTGGACATCGCCGAGACCACGGTGAAGATCCACGTCCAGCACATCCTGCGCAAGCTCTGCCTGACGTCCCGCGTCCAGGCCGCCGTGTACGCCACCACGCACGGCATCGTTTGACATAGATCAAACTAGCCCCGCTTTGATGCCCACATAGTCCTTTCGGACGAGGGGGCTCAGATCTCCGTACTACTTCCGACACGGGTCGACATGCCATCGGTGGATGGGCATTCGTCCGTGGATCGTCGACAGTTCACGCATGTCTTCAGGAGAAGAACCATGGGAACAGAACTGAGAAACGAGAGAAAGGCCTGGTCGGTCCTGATTGTCAGCACGCTGGCGTTCACGGTCTGCTTCATGGTCTGGATGATGTTCGGCGTGATCGGCATCCCGATCAAGAAGATGCTGAACCTCAACGCGACCGAGTTCGGTCTGCTGACCGCGATGCCGGTGCTCACCGGCTCGCTGATCCGGGTGCCGCTGGGCATCTGGACCGACAAGTACGGCGGCCGCATCGTCATGGCCTGCGTCATGGCCATCACTGTGCCAGCCATCTGGCTGATGAGCTACGCCACCGAATACTGGCACTTCCTTGTGATCGGCCTGTTCGTCGGTCTGGCCGGTGGTTCTTTCTCGGTGGGCACCCCGTATGTGGCCCGCTGGTTCCCCAAGAACCGCCAGGGCATGGCCATGGGCGTGTACGGCGCCGGCAACTCGGGCGCCGCGGTGAACAAGTTTGTCGCGCCGGTGCTGCTGGTGGCCTTCGGCTGGGCCATGGTGCCTCAGGTTTACGCCGCCATCATGCTGGGTACGCTGGTGCTGTTCTGGCTGTTCAGCCACAGCGACCCGTCGCACCTGGTGCCCAGCAACGTCAAGTTCACCGACCAGCTCAAGGCGTTGAAGGACCCCAAGGTGCTCAAGTACTGCCAGTACTACAGCATCGTGTTCGGCGGCTACGTGGCCCTTTCGTTGTGGATGGTGCAGTACTACGTGGGTGAATACGGGCTGGATATCCGCGTCGCGGCCCTGCTGGCCGCCTGCTTCTCGCTGCCCGGCGGCGTGCTGCGCGCCATCGGCGGGGTGCTGTCCGACAAATACGGTGCGCACAAGGTCACCTGGTGGGTGATGTGGGTCAGCTGGATCTGCCTGTTCCTGCTGTCCTATCCGCAGACCGACTTCACCGTCACCACCGTCGACGGGCCCAGGACCTTCCACATCGGCCTGAACGTCTACGCCTTCACCGCGTTGATGGGCATCCTGGGCGTGGCCTGGGCCTTCGGCAAGGCCAGTGTCTTCAAGTACATCAGCGACGACTATCCCAAAAACATCGGTGCCATCAGCGGCATCGTCGGCCTGGCGGGTGGCATGGGCGGCTTCATCCTGCCCATCCTGTTCGGTGCCCTGATGGACCTGACCGGCATCCGCTCCAGCGCCTTCATGCTGATGTATGGCGTGGTCTGGGTATCCCTCATCTGGATGTACTGGACCGAAGTGCGCCGCACCGAGGTCATGGGCAGCAACGCCGCTGCCTCGCCGTTGGCCTAGACGGTCAAGTGACGCTTCACACCCCCATTCACCCGCAAGGAAACACCATGGCTACCCTCAATCCTTCGGCCACCACCGATGGCACCTGGCTGTCGCGCTGGGAGCCCGAAAACACATCATTCTGGAGCGCCGGCGCGTCCGGACTGGCCTGGCGAACACTGACCATCACCACCCTGAATCTGACGATGGCATTCATCGTCTGGTTCCTGGTCTCGGCCCTGGTCGTTCGCCTGCCGCAGATCGGTTTCAAGTTCACGCCGCAGCAGCTGTTCTGGCTGGCGGCCATGCCCGGCCTGGCTGGCGGCACCCTGCGTCTGGTGCACATGTTCCTCACGCCCATGTTCGGCACGCGCCTGGTGGTCAGCCTGTCCACCCTGAGCCTGTTGATCCCGCTGGTGGGCTGGTTCTACGCGGTGCAGGATCCGGGCACCCCGTACTGGATGCTGATGCTGCTGGCCTTCCTGGCCGGTCTGGGCGGCGGCAACTTCTCGTCCTTCATGCCGTCGACCAGCCTGTTTTTCCCCAAGCGGCTGCAGGGCACGGCGCTGGCCATCCAGGCCGGTATCGGCAACTTCGGTGTGTCCATCGTCCAGTTCGTCACGCCCTGGATCATCGGTTTCGCGCTGATGGGTGGCGCCGCCTTCATGGGTGACTCGCAGACGCTGACCAAGGCGGGCGTGCAGAGCCAGGTCTACCTGCAGAACGCTGCCGCCGTGATGATCCCCTTCACCTTCGTCTTCGGTGTCAGCGCCTGGCTGATGCTCAAGTCGGTGCCGGTCAAGGCCAACTTCGCCCAGCAGTTCGACATCTTCCGCTCGGGTCACACCTGGAGCATGACCTCGCTGTACATGATGACCTTCGGTGCCTTCTCGGGCCTGGCCGCCACCTTCCCGCTGCTGATCAAGCAGATCTATGGCGGCTTCGAAGGTGCGCCCGATCCGCTGGCCTGGGCCTTCTACGGTCCGCTGGTGGGTTCCGCTGCCCGCGTGGTGGCCGGTCCGCTGTCCGACAAGCTCGGCGGTGCCCGCGTCACGCACTGGGCTGGCCTGGGGATGCTCGCCTCCGCCGTCTGGGTGACCACGCTCACCAGCCCCACCGGTCTGGACAGCTTCCCGATGTTCGTGGCCGGCATGCTGACCATGTTCTTCTTCGCCGGCGTGGGCAACGCCAGCACCTTCAAGCAGATGCCCATGCTGTTCGAGCCGCGCCAGGCCGGTGGTGTGATCGGCTTCACTGCCGCCATCGCCGCCTACGGGCCCTTCCTGTTCGGCATGCTGTTTGCCGCCTCCTTCGGCGCCTTCAAATCCGCCACGCCGGTGTTCTACGGCCTGGCCGCCTTCTTCGCCTTCAACGTCGTGCTGAACTGGTGGATGTATGCCCGCCGCGGCGCCGCCAATCCCTGCTGACCCCAAGAAAACTCACTGGAGCCCACGATGAGCCATTTTCTCGACCGACTCACCCATTTCTCTGCACCCACGGAGAGCTTCTCGGGACAGCACGGACTGACCACCGGCGAAGACCGCACCTGGGAAGACGCCTACCGCAACCGCTGGGCCCACGACAAGATCGTGCGCTCTACCCACGGCGTGAACTGCACGGGCTCCTGCTCGTGGAAGATCTATGTCAAGGGCGGCATCGTCACCTGGGAAACCCAGCAGACCGACTACCCGCGCACCCGCGCCGACCTGCCCAACCACGAGCCGCGCGGCTGTGCCCGGGGTGCCTCCTACAGCTGGTACCTGTACAGCGCCAACCGCGTGAAGTACCCCATGGTGCGCGGCAAGCTGCTCAAGCACTGGCGCGCCGCGCTGGCGGTGGCCAAGAGCCCGGTCGATGCCTGGGCTTCCATCGTCGAAAACGCCGAAGCCCGTCGCGAATGGCAGCAGCAGCGCGGTCTGGGTGGCATGGTGCGCAGCACCTGGGAAGAGGTCAACCAGATCATTGCCGCCTCCAACGTCTACACCATCAAGAAATATGGTCCTGACCGTGTGTGGGGCTTCTCGCCGATTCCGGCAATGTCCATGATCAGCTACGCGGCCGGCTCGCGCTATCTGTCGCTCATCGGCGGCGTCTGCATGAGCTTCTACGACTGGTACTGCGATCTGCCCCCGTCCAGCCCGCAGGTCTGGGGTGAACAGACCGACGTGCCGGAATCGGCCGACTGGTACAACTCCACCTACATCATTGCCTGGGGCTCCAACGTGCCCCAGACGCGCACCCCCGACGCCCACTTTTTCACCGAGGTCCGCTACAAGGGCGCCAAGACGGTGGCGATCACGCCCGACTACGCCGAGATCAGCAAGCTCTGCGACATCTGGCTGCACCCCAAGCAGGGCACCGACGCGGCGATTGCCATGGCCATGGGTCATGTGATCCTCAAGGAGTTCTACTTCGACAAACGCTCGTCGTACTTCGACGACTACGTGCGCCGCTACACCGACATGCCCAACCTGGTCATGCTGGAAGAACGCACCTTGACGGATGGCCGCAAGGTGGCCGTGCCCGGCCGCTACCTGCGCGCCAGCGACTTCAACGGCAAGCTGGGCCAGGACAACAACCCCGAGTGGAAAACGGTGGCGGTGGATCAGGAAGACAAGATCGTCCTGCCCAATGGCTCCATCGGCTTCCGCTGGGGCGCCGAAGGTCGCGCCGATGCCGGCAAGTGGAACCTGGAAGACAAGGAAGCCCGCAGCGACGAGCAGGTCAAGCTCAAGCTCAGCCTGATGGAAGGCGAGGGCAGCGAATACGACGTGGGCGACGTGGCCTTCCCGTACTTCGGTGGCATCGACACACCGCATTTCAACGCCAACAAGCAGGACGATGTGCTGGTGCGCAAGGTGCCGGTGCGCCGCATCAAGCTGGGCAAGGCCGGCGAAGAGCGTTACGCCCTGGTCGCCACCGTGTTTGACCTGACGGCGGCCAACTACGGGGTCAATCGCGGCCTGCCGGGCGACACCGGTGCCAGCAGCTACGACGAGGACGTGCCCTACACACCCGCCTGGCAAGAGAAGATCACAGGGGTCAAGCGCGACCAGGTGACGGCCGTGGCCCGCCAGTTTGCCGACAACGCCGACAAGACCCGCGGAAAATCCATGGTCATCATCGGTGCGGCCATGAACCACTGGTACCACAGTGACATGAACTACCGCGGCATCATCAACATGCTGATGATGTGTGGCTGCATCGGTCAGAGTGGCGGCGGCTGGTCGCACTATGTGGGCCAGGAAAAGCTGCGCCCGCAGACCGGCTGGACCGCACTGGCTTTTGCCCTGGACTGGGTCCGTCCGCCGCGCCAGCAGAACTCGACCAGTGCCTTCTACGCCCACACCGACCAGTGGCGCTATGAGAAGCTGGGGGTGGAGGAGATTCTTTCGCCGCTGGCCGACAAGACACGGTTCGGGGGCAGCCTGATCGACTACAACGTGCGCGCCGAGCGCATGGGCTGGTTGCCCAGTGCCCCGCAGCTGCAGACCAACCCGATGCAGGTGGTCAGGGATGCCCAGGCCGCCGGCATGGACCCCAAGGACTATGCGGTCAAGGCGCTCAAGGACGGCACGCTGCGCATGAGCTGCGAGGATCCGGATCACCCCAACAACTGGCCGCGCAACCTGTTCGTCTGGCGGTCCAACATCCTGGGCTCGTCAGGCAAGGGTCACGAGTATTTCCTCAAGCACCTGTTGGGCACCACCAACGGCGTGCAGGGCAAAGACCTCGGCCCCAACGATGCCAAGCCGACCGAAGTGGAATGGCACGCGAATGCGCCCGAAGGCAAGCTGGACCTGCTGGTCACGCTGGACTTCCGCATGAGCACGACCTGTCTGTACTCGGACATCGTGCTGCCCACGGCCACCTGGTACGAGAAGAATGACCTCAACACCAGCGACATGCACCCCTTCATCCATCCGCTGTCCACGGCGGTGGACCCGGCCTGGCAGAGCCGCAGCGACTGGGAAATCTACAAGGGGTTTGCCAAGGCCTTCAGCGAGGTCTGTGTCGGCCACCTGGGCGTCGAGAAGGAGCTCATGCTCACGCCGCTGATGCACGATTCGCCGGCCGAGCTGGCCCAGCCTTTCGACGTCAAGGAGTGGAAGAAGGGCGAGTGCGACCTGATCCCGGGCAAGACCGCGCCGCAGATCACGGTGGTCGAACGCGACTACCCCAATACCTATGCCCGCTTCACGGCACTGGGTCCCTTGATGGAAAAGGCCGGCAACGGCGGCAAGGGCATCGGCTGGAACACCCAGACCGAGGTCGGGCAGCTCAAGGAGCTCAACGGCAAGGTGCACACCGAGGGTGTGACCAAGGGCATGGCGAAGATCGAGAGCGACATCGACGCCTGCGAGGTGGTGCTGCAACTGGCGCCCGAGACCAACGGCCACGTGGCGGTCAAGGCCTGGGAAGCGCTGTCCAAGATCACCGGCCGTGACCACACCCACCTGGCCCTGCACCGCGAGGACGAGAAGATCCGTTTCCGCGACATCCAGGCCCAGCCGCGCAAGATCATCTCCTCGCCGACCTGGTCCGGCCTCGAGTCCGAGAAGGTGTCCTACAACGCCGGCTACACCAACGTGCACGAGCTGATTCCATGGCGCACCCTCACCGGTCGTCAGCAGTTCTACATGGATCATCCCTGGATGCTGGCATTTGGTGAAGGCCTGTCGAGCTACCGTCCCCCGGTCGACCTCAAGACGGTGGACGAGATGATGGGTCGCAAGCCCAACGGCAACAAGGAAATCGCGCTGAACTTCATCACCCCGCACCAGAAGTGGGGCATTCACAGCACGTACACCGACAACCTGCTGATGCTCACGCTCAACCGCGGCGGTCCGGTCATCTGGCTGAGCGAGACCGACGCCAAGGCCGCGGGCATCGAGGACAACGACTGGGTCGAGCTGTTCAACACGAACGGCGCCATTGCCGCCCGCGCGGTGGTCAGCCAGCGGGTGAATCCGGGCATGACCCTGATGTACCACGCGCAGGAAAAGATCATCAACACCCCGGGGTCGGAGATCACGAACACGCGAGGGGGCATCCACAACTCGGTGACCCGCATCGTGACCAAGCCGACCCACATGATCGGTGGCTACGCGCAGTTCAGTTACGGCTTCAACTACTACGGAACCATCGGCACCAACCGCGACGAGTTCGTCATCGTGCGCAAGATGCGCAAGATCGACTGGCTCGACGGCGAAGGCACCGACTCCGTTCAGGCCTGAGGCGAAGAAAGACTAGGAGAAACACGATGAAAGTACGTGCCCAAATCGCCATGGTGCTGAACCTGGACAAGTGCATCGGCTGCCACACCTGCTCGGTCACCTGCAAGAACGTCTGGACCAGCCGTCCCGGCGTGGAATACGCCTGGTTCAACAACGTCGAGACCAAGCCCGGCATCGGCTATCCCAAGGAATGGGAGAACCAGGACAAGTGGAACGGCGGCTGGGTCCGCAAGGCCGACGGTTCCATCGTTCCCAAACAGGGTGGCAAGTGGTCGCTGCTGATGAAGATCTTCAGCAACCCCAACCTGCCGCAGATCGACGACTACTACGAGCCCTTCACCTTTGACTACGACCACCTGCAGTCGGCGCCCGAGGTCAAGGCGGCGCCCACTGCCCGCCCGCGCAGCCTGATCACCGGCCAGCGCATGGAGAAGATCGAGTGGGGGCCGAACTGGGAAGAGATCCTGGGCGGCGAGTTCAGCAAGCGCAGCAAGGACGCGAACCTGGCCAACTTCGATCAGGTCCAGAAGGACATGGTCGGCCAGTTCGAGAACACCTTCATGATGTACCTGCCGCGCCTGTGCGAGCACTGCCTGAACCCGGCGTGTGTGGCGTCCTGCCCCTCGGGCTCGATCTACAAGCGCGAGGACGACGGCATCGTGCTGATCGACCAGGACAAGTGCCGCGGCTGGCGCATGTGTGTCAGCGGTTGCCCCTACAAGAAGATCTACTACAACTGGCAGACCGGCAAGGCCGAGAAGTGCATCTTCTGCTATCCGCGCATCGAGGCTGGCCAGCCGACCGTCTGCTCGGAGACCTGCGTGGGCCGCATTCGCTACCTGGGTGTGGTGCTGTATGACGCCGACCGCATTGCCGAAGCCGCCAGCGTGCCCAACGAGAAGGACCTGTACCAGGCCCAGCTGGACATCTTCCTGAACCCGCACGACCCCAAGGTGATCGAGAAGGCGCGCAAGGATGGTATCCCCGAAGCCTGGCTGGAGGGTGCCCGCAACAGCCCGGTCTACAAGATGGCGATCGACTGGAAGGTGGCCCTGCCGCTGCACCCCGAATACCGCACCCTGCCCATGGTCTGGTATGTGCCGCCGCTCTCGCCGATCAGCGCCGCCGCCAACGCCGGCCACATCGGTGCCAACGGTGAACTGCCTGACTTCAGCCAGATGCGCATCCCCGTGCAATACCTGGCCAACTTGTTGACCGCCGGCGACACCGGGCCCGTGGTGCGTGCCCTGGAGCGGATGCTGGCCATGCGCGCCTTCCAGCGTGGCAAGCATGTGGATGGCGTCGAGAACGTCAAGGTGCTGGAACAGACCGGCCTGACACGGGCTCAGGTCGAGGAGATGTACCACGTGATGGCGATTGCCAACTACGAGGACCGATTCGTCATCCCGACCTCGCACCGCGAGTACGCCGAGAACGCCTTTGACCTGCGTGGTGGCTGCGGCTTCTCGTTCGGCAACGGCTGTTCCGAGGGCGCCGGGGAAACCAGCCTGTTCGGTGGCAGCAAGCGCCGCACGATTCCGATCCAGTCGGTGGTCTGAGAAGGAGACAGCCATGAAGCAAACCCGCTATACCCTGCGTGCGCTGGCCCGGCTGCTCGCCTATCCGGACGACCAGTTGCGCAGCGAACTGGGCCTGCTGGTCGATGCGATCGATGAGGAGGCCGCGCTGCCGGCGGCCCGTCGCGCTGAACTGCGTGCCCTGGCCATCGGCCTGCAGCGGCTGGACCCGATGGAGATCGAGTCACGCTATGTCGAGACCTTCGACCGTGGTCGCGCCACCTCGCTGCACCTGTTCGAGCATGTGCATGGTGACTCGCGTGACCGGGGGCCGGCCATGATCGACCTGGCACAGACCTACGAAAAGGCGGGCCTGTTCCTCTCTCCCGAGGAACTGCCCGACCACCTGTGCGTGGTGCTGGAGTTCGCATCGACCCAGTCACCCCAGGTGGCCAAGTCCTTCCTCGGCGAAGTGGCGCACATCCTGAACGCCATCTTCAGTGCCCTGCTGCAGCGTGAAAGCCCCTACGCCGCCGTCATTGCCGCCGTGCTGGAGATGGCCGGCGAGAAACCCCAGGCGGTGCCCATCACGCAGGACGAGCCGATGGACGAATCCTGGGCAGAGCCCCAGGCGTTCGACGGCTGCAGCACCCGTGGCCAGGCCCGGCCCGGCGAGGCGCAGCCCATCCACATCGTTCGCCCATCGCGCAGCGCCGAACGCGCCGCCGCCTGATGACAGGAGATGACCATGAACTACCTTGACAACTTTCTCTTCGGTTACTACCCCTATATCTGCCTGACGGTCTTTCTTCTGGGCAGCCTGCTGCGATTCGACCGCGACCAGTACACGTGGAAGAGCGATTCCTCGCAGCTGCTGCGCGCCGGCCAGTTGCGCTGGGGCAGCAACCTGTTCCACGTGGGCATCCTGTTCCTGTTCTTCGGACACAGCGTGGGCATGCTCACGCCGCACTTTGTCTACGAGCCCTTCATGACCGCTGGCGCCAAGCAGCTGCTGGCCATGATCTCGGGCGGCATCTTCGGCCTGTTCGGCTTCATCGGCGTGAGCCTTCTGCTGCACCGGCGCCTGTCGGATGCCCGCATCCGGGCCACCAGCAAGACCAGCGACATCGTGCTGCTGTGGCTTCTGTGGCTGCAGTTTGCCCTGGGTCTGGCGACGATTCCCCTGTCGGCCCAGCACCTGGACGGCGGCATGATGATGAAGCTGGCCGAATGGGCCCAGCGCATCGTGACCTTCCGCGCCGGTGCTCCTGAACTGCTGGCCGAGGCGGGCTTCATCTTCAAGGCCCACATGTTCCTGGGCATGAGCATCTTCCTGATCTTCCCGTTCACCCGCCTGGTGCATGTGTGGAGCGGATTCGGCACCCTGGCCTATGTGGTGCGTCCCTACCAGCTGGTGCGCAGCCGCCGGGTCGGCATGACCCCACGTGCACCGGCCAGCCAGGGTGGTCGTCCTTTCTGAAACCGGCCAAGAGAGCAAGATCATGAACGCCAACCCATCCGGCGGCTGTGGCAGCGCACACTGCGCCTGCTCCGGCCAGCTGCAGATTGTTCCGGCCAGCATCAACGGCATTGCCCTGCACGAGCCGGGCGAGTCGGTGGATGCCCAGACCCTGCGTGAGCGGGCCTGGACCGAGCTGCTGCGCCAGCGGGCGGTGTCGCTGGGCCTTCTGCCCCGCGTCACCGGTCTGCTGGCGCCCGAACTCAACGAAGTCGAGCGCAAGGTGATCGAGGCCATGACCGACGACGAGGTCCGGTCACCCGAGCCGACCGAGGAAGAGTGCCAGCGCTACTACGAAGCCAACAAGCCCCACTTCATCGTCGGGCAGTCTCTGCATGTTCGTCACATCCTGTTTGCGGTCACGCCCGGGGTGAATGTGCATGCACTGACGCAGCGGGCCGAGGCGGCCCTGCTGGAGCTGGCCCGCAAGGATGTGCCGCCGGGTCGCTTCGAGCAACTGGCGGCCGAGCTGTCGAACTGCCCGTCCAGCGCCCAGGGTGGTGATCTGGGCTGGGTGGGCCCGCAGGACTGCGCGCCCGAACTGGCCAACGAGCTGTTCTTCCAGAGCGATTCACGTTGGGGCATGGGGGTGCATCCCCGCCTGGTGCATACCCGCTTTGGTTTGCACATCATCGAGGTGCTGGGCCGCAAGAAGGGCACCTTGCCGTCGTTCGACGAGGTGCGTGAGCAGATCACCTCCCGCCTGCGCCTGCAGTCCCGGGCCACCGCCTTGCGCCAGTACATGCGCCTGCTGGTGGGCCAGGCCACGGTCGAAGGCATCGATCTGGAGGGCGCCGACTCGCCCCTGGTTCAGTAAGGGGTTGACCATGCCAGACGAACTGCTGTTGCGTCTGCGAAATTTCCAGGAGGACTATTTCCCCCGGCACCAGCAGCGCTTCCAGGACCTGGTGGCCCAGGGTCAGCATCCCAAGACCCTGTTCATCGGTTGCTCCGATTCGCGTCTGGTGCCCTATCTGCTGACCGGCGCGGCACCAGGGGATCTGTTCATCGTGCGCAACGTCGGGGCTTTCGTGCCGCCCTACGACCAGTCGCACGGCTTGCATGGCACCATGGCTGCCATTGAGTTTGCGGTGCTCAGCCTGAAGGTGGAGCAGATCATCGTCTGTGGTCACAGCCACTGTGGCGCCATCCGCACCGCTTACGAAGGTGCGCCGGACGAAGCCGTGGCACTCAAGGCCTGGCTGAGGCTGGCGGACGAGGCGCTGCTGCCTGTGCAGCCGACCCGCGAGGCCCTGCACCGCACCGAGCAGCGTGCGGTGGTGCTGCAGCTGGAGCGGCTGATGGACTACCCCATGGTCCGTCGCGCGGTCGAAGCGGGTCATCTGACCCTGCATGGGTGGCACTATGTGATCGAAAATGGCGAGGTGCACGTGTTTGACGCCGAACGCGGAGCCTTCGTCCCGGCCTCCGAGTCCACGCACAGTGGCACCGGTCCTTACCCGCCCTACATCGAGAACGATGGACAGATCCTGGTCGACTGACAACGAACTTTCTCCCGCGGCGCTGGCCATGCTCATGGAAGCGCGCCAGACCATCCTGCCCAAGCGGCTCGATGCCCCCGGCCCCGATCCGGATGAATGGCGCACCTGGCTGACCAGCGCCGCATCGGCGCCCGACCATGGCCAGATCCTGCCCTGGCGCTTCATCTGCGTGCCGCAGGATCAGCGTTCGCGGCTGGGTGATGCCTTTGCCAAGGCCTTGCTTGAACGCGATCCGGCGGCGACCGATGAGCAGGTGTCCCAGGCCCGGGACAAGGCGCTGCGCGCACCGGTGCTGCTGTTGCTGGTTGTCGACGGCGCCCGTGGAGACCCCGGCGTCGACCTGCATGAGCGTATCCTCTCGGCCGGATGCGCCGTGCAGAACCTCCTCCTGATGGCCACGGCGCAGGGGTACGGTTCGGCACTGACCAGCGGCAAGGCCCTGAAGTCGACGGCCCTGCGCGCCCTGTTCGGGCTGACACCCGACGAGCATGCCCTGTGCTTCCTCAGCTTGGGGACCGTGCGCCAGCGACGCCCGGCACGGCCCCGACCGTCGCCCGAAGACTATCTGCAGACCCTGGGCGAGGCTGGCGTCATGGCCGGCTTTCCACCCGCACCGGAACCCACCGAATGAACATTGCCTCTTTTGCCGACCTGCTCTCGGCCAGCCGTGCCCAGCCTGTTCCCCAGAGCCTGCTGATGGTGTTTGTCGATGTGGAGTTGCCGCCCGACAGCACGCCCGATCAGCGTGAGCGGTTTGCCCGCGGAGAGGGCGGTGCGCTGACGCCCCGCATGTGCGTGGACCGGTCGCCATCCGACATCGACAGCTGGGAAGCACTGGTCAGGGATGCCGATGCCCAATCCGACCAGTGGCGCATGGTCATGGTGGCTGCACTGGCGGGCCAACCGGGGCGACCGCCGGCCAACGAGCAGATCGAACGGGCGCTCAACCAGATGGTCATGTCCATCCACCAGGGCCAGATTCAGGCCTTCGTGCCGTTTGACCGGCAGGGGCAGGTGGTCCATTTCGGCTGATGCCAGGGGCCAATGCCCACCCGGTTCGTTCGGCAAAATACTGTACAAAAAAACAGTAAACACGCTATCATGGGCGCACCATGCAGCCCATGTTCCACCGGCAGGAGGCCCTTGAAGTCCCTGCCGTTTCCGTCTCTGAAGCCTCCGCCCTCCGGTCATGCCGGCCGGTGGTGCTGCCGCCCGCGGTGGCCGCGGCCGTCTGGCGCGGCGACGCGCTGGGCCAGACGGTCAGCACCACCTGGCCCAGCGGCTTTGATGCGCTGGACGCCGTTCTGCCCGGTGGTGGCTGGCCTGGCTTCGGACTGACCGAACTGCTGCTGCCGCAGGCCGGCACGCTGGAGTTCCGTCTGCTCGGGCCGTTGCTGGGACGCATCGCGGCCGAAGGTGGCCGGATGGTTCTGGTTGGCCCGCCCATCCCACCGCACGCGCCCGGCCTGCTCCCACATGGCGTGGGCACCGATGCGCTGATCTGGGTGCGCGCCGATACCGCGGCCGAACGCCTGTGGGCCACCGAGCAACTGCTCAAGGCTGGGTCGTGTGGTGCCGTCCTGTCCTGGCTGCCAGCGGTCCGGTCAGACCAGTTGCGTCGCCTGCAGGTTCATGCCGCCGCCAGCGCGGCACCGGCCTTCCTGTGCCGACCCGCCCATGCCGCGCGCGAGTCGTCGGCCGCGCCGCTGCGTCTGGTGGCTCGTGCGGGCGGGGTTGGCGATGACTGGCAGCTGCTGGTGGATGTGGTCAAGCGCAAGGGGCCACCCCTGGCGCATGCGCTTGCCTTGTCCGCCCCGCCGGCCGGCTTGCCGCAGGTCTGGCCTTCCCGGCGGGTCGATGCACCCCGTCCCGCTGTTGTCGTTTCCCGTGAGGCCGGCCATGCTGTGGTCCGCGCTGAAGCTGCCCAGTCCCGACGAACCGCTTCCTTCCACTGACGCGGTGCGGCAGGCGCTGGCGGTCTGGGCGCTGCAGTTCACGCCCCGCGTCGCCATCGCCGAAGAAGCCGTGCTGCTGGAGGTGGGGGGCAGCTTGCGCCTGTTCGGTGGACGGCTGGCGTTGCGCGAGCGGCTGTGGCCCGGGGCGCAAGAACTTGGGGCCACCGCTCTGGCCTGGGCACCGAACGCACTGGCTGCGCTGGCACTGGCCCATGCCGGGGTCGAGGACGGTCTGGGGGAGCCGCTGGCTGCGCTGCTGGATCCGCTGCCGTTGACCGTGCTCAGTGCCTTGCGTGCCCACCGGATGACGCTCTCCCACATCGGCTGCCGAACGCTGGGCGACGTTCGACGCCTGCCACGCGCAGGCCTGGCCCGGCGCTTTGACGCCGCACTGCTGCGCGCGCTGGATCAGGCCTATGGCCATGCGCCACAGACGCATTCATGGGTGGTGCTGCCCGAACGCTTCGATGCCCGGCTGGAATTGCCGCATCGGGTGGATGAAGCGGCCGCCATGCTCTTCGGCGCCCGCCGCCTGCTGCTGCAGCTGGCGGCCTGGCTGGCAGCACGCCATCTCGGCACCACCGCCTTCACCCTGCACTGGGCGCACGATGCGATGCGATCGCGTGGTGCGGGCGAGGGTGGGCAGCTGACCGTACGCACGGCAGAACCCACGCGTGCGGTGGATCATCTCTCACGTCTGCTGGCCGAGCACCTGTCGCAGGTGACGCTGGCAGCGCCGGTGGGTGATTTGCGGCTGACGGCCGACGAGGTGCGATCGCTGCCGCAACTCAGCGTCTCCTGGTTGCCCGACGACGCCCAAGGGCAGGAGCCATTGGCCCATGTGCTTGAACGCCTGTCTGCCCGCCTGGGCGAAGCGCGTGTGCTGCGTCCACGGCTCTGCGCGGACCATCGGCCCGAGTACGCCGCCCGCTGGCAGCCCGTGGGCCAACCCCTGCCATCTGGCGCACGCACGGTGCCACCACCGGCTTGGCCACAACCGTCCCTGCTGCTGGAGCAGCCACTGCGTCTGCCGGTCATCGCGCATCGACCGCAGCATCAGGGCGAACTGCAACTGCTGCTCGGCCCGCAGCGGGTCGAGGGCGGCTGGTGGGATCGTGATGAAGCATCAGGTCAGACCCGCCATGCGGCGCGGGACTACTGGATCGCACGCTCGGCCAAGACCGGCCTGCTGTGGGTGTTCCAGACACGGCTGGCCGACGAGCCGGCCTGGTACCTGCATGGTTTTTTCGCCTGAATGCTTGCGATGTCCCTGCCCGACTACGCCGAGCTGCTGTGCTGCTCCAACTTCACTTTCCTGCGCGGTGCCAGCCATGCCGAGGAGCTGGTGGCGCGTGCGCAGACGCTGGGCTACGCCGCATTGGCCATCACCGATGAATGCTCCATGGCCGGCATCGCGCGCGCCCACCTGGCGGCCAAAAAGGCCAGGTTGCCCCTCATGGTGGGCAGTCAGTTCCGTGTGCAGGGGCAGGGCGCACCTACGGGTGACTTCACCCTGGCGCTGCTGGCCACCAGCCTGCAGGGCTACGGCAACCTGTGCGAGTTCATCACGCGTCTGCGACGTTCGTCCGAAAAAGGCACCTACCGCCTGACGCTGGCAGCGATGGATCCAGATGCGCTGGGTGACTGTGTCGCCATCGCCGTGCCACCCCGCCACGCCACCCCGGCGCAGACGGACGCCACCGCGCGCTGGCTCCTCGACGCCTTCCTGGGGCGCTGCTGGCTGGGCGTGACCCAGCTGCGCCTGATGGACGACGAGATCCACCTGCAGCGCCTTCGCCAGGCCAGTGCGCTCACGGCGGTACCGCTGGTCGCGGTGGGCGACGTGCACATGCATGTGCGTTCGCGCAAGCCGCTGCAGGACGTGCTGACCGCCACCCGCATCGGCCGTCCGTTGACCGACTGCGGCTACGCGCTCACCCCCAATGCCGAACAGCATCTGCGAACCCGCTTGCGGCTGGCGCAGTGTTTCCCGCCGAATCTGCTGGCAGAAACCCTGCACATTGCCCAGCGTTGCACGGGCTGGTCGCTGGACGAGATGCGCTACCAGTACCCGGCCGAGGTGGTGCCGCCCGGCCTCACGCCGGCCCAGCACTTGCGCGCGCTCACCGAGGCTGGTGCCCATGAGCGCTGGCCAGAGGGTGTTCCAACCCCGATTCGTGCCCAGATCGAACATGAACTGACACTGATCACGGAGCTTGGCTATGAGCACTACTTCCTGACCGTGCACGACATCGTGGCCTTCGCACGCTCGCAGGGCATTCTTTGCCAGGGGCGCGGATCGGCGGCCAACAGCGCGGTCTGCTACTGCCTGGGCATCACCGCAGTCGACCCGGCGCGCTCCTCGCTGCTCTTCGAACGCTTCATCTCGCGCGAACGCAACGAGCCACCCGACATCGATGTGGACTTCGAGCACGAGCGGCGCGAAGAGGTCATCCAGTATCTCTACCGCAAGTACGGACGTGACCGCGCCGCGCTCACCGCCACCGTCATCAGCTACCGACCGCGCAGCACCGTGCGCGATGTGGGCAAGGCCCTGGGTTTTGACGAGGCCACGCTGGCGCAGCTGGCCAGTGGCCACCGCTGGTGGGACGAAGACGGTCTGGCCGACACCCGCCTGCGCGAAGCCGGTCTGGATCCGGACAGCCTGGCCGTGCGTCAGCTGGTGACCCTGGTCAGGCAGTTGCTGGGGTTCCCGCGCCATCTCTCACAGCACACGGGCGGCTTCGTGCTCACCAGCGGGCCGCTGGCCCGGCTGGTGCCGATCGAGAACGCGTCCATGCCCGACCGAACGGTGATCCAGTGGGACAAGGACGACCTGGATGCCATGGGTCTGCTCAAGGTGGATGTGCTGGCGCTGGGCATGCTGACAGCGATCCGCAAAGCGCTCGACTTCATCGGTCAGCGGCGCGGCCGGCCCATGCCCATGCACACCATCCCCGACAAGGACGATGCCACCTTCGACATGATCTGTGCCGCCGACACCGTGGGCGTGTTCCAGATCGAAAGCCGCGCGCAGATGGCCATGCTGCCCCGGCTGCGCCCGCGCACTTTCTACGACCTGGTCATTGAGGTCGCGTTGGTGCGGCCCGGCCCCATCCAGGGTGGTGCGGTTCATCCGTATTTGCGCCGCCGCCAGGGCAAGGAACCCATTGATTACCCCAAGGGTCTGGAAGCCGCGCTCGAGCGCACGCTGGGAGTACCGGTGTTCCAGGAGCAGTGCATGCAGATCGCCATGATCGCGGCCGACTTCACCCCCGGTGAGGCCGATGGCCTGCGCCGCGCCATGGGTGCCTGGCGTCGCACCGGCGGGCTGGGGGCCTACGAACACCGCCTCATCGACGGCATGACACGCAATGGTTATCAGCTGGACTTCGCGCAGCGGGTGGTCGAGCAGGTCAAGGGTTTTTCCAGCTACGGGTTCCCGGAAAGCCATGCGGTGAGCTTTGCGCTGCTGGTCTACGACAGCTGCTGGATCAAGTGCCACCACCCCGCCGAATTTCTGGCCGCCATGCTCAACAGCCAGCCGCTGGGCTTCTACTCACCCAGTCAGCTGGTGCAGGACGCACAGCGCCACGGCGTGCAGGTGCGCCCCGCCGATGTGAGCCACAGCGACTGGGACTGCACCCTGGAAGACATGCCGCCGCCCGATGCGCCGGGCCGTCCTGTGGTCCGCTTGGGACTGAGGCTGGTCAGCGGCCTGTCGAAAGACGAGGCGGAGCGCATCAGGTCCACGCGTCGGGAGCGGCCTTTTGGCAGCACCGAAGACCTGGCCCTGCGCGCCGGCCTCGACCGCCAGGCCCTGAAGCACCTGGCTGCTGCCGATGCGCTCCAGAGCCTGGCCGGTCATCGGCGTCAGCAGGTCTGGGACGCGTCCGCGCTGCAGTCCGCTCCCGCCATCCTGCGGCGCGCACCGGTCAATGAGGCGAGGCTGCACCTCGAGGAGGCGCCGGAAGGTGAGGCGATTGTCTGGGACTACGCGTCCACCGGTCTGACCCTGCGCCGTCACCCGCTGGCCCTGCTGCGAGAGCAACTGAATGCCCGTCGGTTCATGACCGCAGCTCAACTGCAGGCAGCGCCTGACGGCCGCCTGGTTCGCGCCTGCGGCATCGTCACCTGCCGCCAGCAGCCTGACACCTCTCAGGGCGTGGTTTTCGTGACGCTGGAAGACGAAACCGGCGTGGTGCAGGTGATCGTCTGGCGCGCGCTGCGCGAACGACAGCGAAACGAGCTCACCCGCTCACGCCTGATGGCGGTCCATGGTGTCTGGCAACGCGATGGCGACGTCTGCAACCTGATCGCTGGCCGTCTGGAGAACCTCACCCCCTTGCTGGGTCGCCTGGCACCGCAGAGCCGGGACTTCCATTGAGAGATACTGTCCCGTTCGCGGCGAAAGTCCGCGGCCACCCCTGAACACTGCATGACCTCTCCCGTTTCCCGTCCCGCCCACCACGGTTGGCTGATCGCCAACCTGCTCGCGCAACTGGCGTTCGGCCTGCTGGCCATGACCATCGGTCTGCCCTCCATGCAGGAATGGCCCACCATCTTCGGTGCCCCCCAGGCCGCCGTGCAGCTGACTTTCAGCGGCTATGTCCTGACCTATGGTCTGCTGCAGCTGGTCTACGGCCCGCTGTCCGACCGTCTGGGCCGGCGCAAGATCCTGATGACCGGCCTGAGCATCACCCTGCTGGCATCGGTCCTCGCGACCCTGGCCACCGATCTGACCACGCTGATTCTGGCGCGCGTGCTGCAAGGCGCCGGCAGTGCCGCGGGCATGGTGGTCGGTCGCGCACTGATCCAGGACCTCTTCCAGGGCCCTGAGCGCACGCGCGTGATGGCCTATGTGGGCATGGCCATGGGCCTGTGCCCACCCCTGGGCACCATCGTGGGTGGCCAGTTGCACGTGAGCCTGGGCTGGCAGGCCAACTTCGTGCTGATGGCCGCTCTGGCGGCCGTGCTGTGGGTGACGGCCTGGCGCGGGCTGCCTGCGCACCAGCCATCCGGGCAACCCCAGGCTCACTGGCTGACCGCCATGC
This sequence comes from Hydrogenophaga bisanensis, assembly GCF_042665135.1. Taxonomy (NCBI): domain Bacteria; kingdom Pseudomonadati; phylum Pseudomonadota; class Betaproteobacteria; order Burkholderiales; family Comamonadaceae; genus Hydrogenophaga; species Hydrogenophaga bisanensis. The sequence continues at coordinate 214,267 of NZ_JBHTBX010000005.1, read as the reverse complement.
TGGCTGCCTATGCGCAGCTCCTCAAGGACCGGCGCTTCGTGCTGTACGTGGCCCTGCTGGCGTTGACCTCGGCCACCTTCTATGCGTTCCTGGGGGCGGCGCCGCTGGTGCTGGGCAGTTACGGTGTCGGTCCGGACGGCATCGGTTACTACATCATGTTCGTGCCCGGTTCCTACATCATCGGCAACTTCCTGACCTCGCACCTCATCCACCGCCTGGGTGACCAGCGTCTGATGTGGATCGGACAGGCCTTCACGCTGGCGGGCATCGGCCTGATGCTGGCATTGGCCCTGGCCGGTTTGAACTCGCCACTGGCACTGGCATTGCCCTTGATGCTCATGGGCCTGGGCAACGGCTTCATGGTGCCGCCGGCGCTGGCAGGTACCGTTGGTCTGCTGCCGGCACTGGCTGGCTCAGCAGCCGCCATCGCCGGCCTGATGCAGCAGATGGCCTCGGCGCTGGGCGGCTTTGCCGTCGGGCTGGTCAGTCATCACAACGCCGTGAACCTGGCGGTGGTGATGATGGGCATGTGCCTGCTGGGCGTTCTCGCGCAGATCGGTTTGCGCCAGTCGTTCAAGGCGCCGCCTGGCCCCAGCCGGCTGCGCCCGTGACGCTTCAGCGCATCAACTGTTCGGTGATGAAGCGCCAATGGTCTTCGCTCACCGGCGTGATCGACAGCCGGTTGCCACGCTGGAGGATCTGCAGGTCAGCCAGTTCCGGGGCGGCACGCAACTCGGGCAGGCCGATCAGCCGCGTCTTCTGCAAGGCCTGCACATCCAGCAGCAGCCAGCGCGGCTTCTCCGGACTCGATTTGGGGTCGAAGTAGGGCGATCCGGGGTCAAATTGCGTCGGATCCGGCCGGGTGCCAGAGGCCACCCGCGCCACGCCGGCAATGCCCGGCTGCGGGCAGCTGGAGTGGTAGAACAGCACACCATCGCCCACCCGCATCACGTCGCGCATGAAGTTGCGCGCCTGGTAGTTGCGCACACCGGTCCAGGGCACCGTGGCGTCAGGCGCCGCCAGCGCATCATCGATCGAGCATTCGTCGGGCTCGGACTTCATCAGCCAGTACTGTTGCATGTCCGCATGGTAGCGAGACAGCAGAGTGCCTGCACGGGTCTGCCCGATCGGAGAAAATTCAAACTGATAACGAATATCCTCACGAGGCCTGTCTTGCCATTGCCAGCTCCCCAGCCCCGCACCCCCATGCACACCCGCCGCGTGACCTACCAGGGATACCGGCGCGATGATGGCCTATGGGACATCGAGGGCGAACTGCTCGACACCAAGCCCCATGCCTTCGAGATCGAAGGCGAGGGCCAATGGGCGCCCCATGAACCCATCCACCACATGAGCCTTCGCGTCACCATCGACGAAAAGATGGTGATTCGTGACGTGGCTGTCAGCATGGATGCCCATCCGCACGATCCGTGTCCGCAGGCCATGCCACCCATGCAAGGACTGATCGGTGAAACCCTGGGGCGGGGGTGGCGCAAGACCATCGAACGCCACCTGGGCGGCACGGTGGGTTGCACCCACCTGCGCGAATTGCTGTTCAACCTGGCCACGGCCGCGTTCCAGACCATGTCCTCATCCTTCGCGCCGCCGGCCGACGGCCGACCGCCGATGCACCTGGGTCAGTGCAAGGCCTGGGCCTTTGACGGCCCGGTCGTCGAGAAGGTCTACCCGATGTTCTTCCGCTGGCAGCCAGCTCGCTGAGCCGGATCAGGGCGTCAGTTCGGCCATCGTGGAGCGAGGAAACTCCAGATCCGGTTCCAGTCCTTCGAAGGGCAGGGTGAAGTAGAAGGTGCAGCCCTGGCCGGGTGCGGTCTCGGCCCAGATACGGCCGCCGTGCCGCTCGATGATCCGCTGGGACAGTGCCAGGCCCGTGCCGTTGCCTTCGAAATCCATCGAATGGTGCTGGCGCTGGAACATCACGAACAGGTTGTGCGCCTTTTCCAGATCGAAGCCGACACCGTTGTCGTGGATGTAGAAGGTCCGGCCACCGACCGGATTGACCTGCCAGCCCACCTTGATCACCGCCTGGGGGCGGGTGCGGGTGAACTTCACCGAGTTGTTCAGGAGATTGCCGAACACCTCGGCCAGCAGCATGGCATCCCCCCGCACCACCGGCAGGTCGGGATCGATGACCCAGTCGATCAGGCGGGTCGGATTTTCCTGCTTCAGGTGCGATACCACGCCATCCACCAATGGTGACAGGGGTACCGGTTGCGCCTCGATGGCCACCCGACCGAGCCGCGCGTACTCCAGCAAGCCTTCGATCATGAGGCTCATGCGCTTGCTCGACTTCACGATGGAACCCAGGTACTGCTGGACGGCCGCATCGGGGTGTTCACCCAGTTCTTCCTGCAGCAGGCTCACAAAGCTGCTGATGTGTCGCAAGGGCGCGCGCAGGTCATGCGAGACCATGTGCGAGAACACATCCAGATCCTTGTTCGCGGCCACCAGCTGCTGCGTGCGCTCGGCCACGCGCTTTTCCAGTTCCTTGTTGAGGTCGTTCATGACGTCCTCCAGGCTCTTGGCGGCGGTCATGTCGCGCGTGATCACCGACAGGCCCTGCAGCTCGTCGTTCTCGTTGCGCAGCGCTGTCACGATGGAATGCGCCCAGAAGCGCGAGCCGTCGTCACGCAGGCGCCAGCCACGGGACTCCCACTGCCCGTGGGCCTTGGCCAGCCTGAGCACCTGATCGGCATCGACCTCGTCTTCGCCCGCGTTGTCCGTGGCCATCAAGTGGCGGAACGACTTGCCCAAGATCTGGTCGCGACCATGGCCATGCATGCGCTGAGCACTGTCGCTCCACTCGTTGACCAGCCCGTTCTCATCGATGAAGTAGACGCAGTAATCCTGGATGGCATCCACCATCAGGCGATAACGCTGTTCGCTGCGGAACAGTTCGGCACTGCGCTCATTGACGCGCTCTTCCAGATCCCGGTTGGCTTCCAGAACGAACTCTTCCGTTTTCTTGCGGTCGGTGATGTCGTACAGCTCAATGAACAAGCCCTCGACGGCCCCGTGCTGGAAGTCGGGAATGTAGTGGATGTCGTAGAAGTGGCGGTTGCCATTGGCTGTGACCCGCTCCGCCTCGAAGCTCTGTGAGACGCCATTGAGCGCATCGGCCACATGCGGCAGGATCTCGGGCAGCACGCTGGTACTGACCAGCTGGCTCAGGTGCATGCCCACCATGTCGCTGGCCAGCTTGCCGTAGTGGCTGGCATGGGCGGTGTTGGCAAAACGGCAGATCAGTTCCTTGTCGTAATAACCCAGCTGCACCGGAATCCGGTCGGTGATGGTCTGAAGGAAGCGATCGTGCGAGGCCAGCCGCTGCTCCGCCGCCTTGCGTTCGCTGATGTCGATCACCGTGGTGTTCGAGTGAAGGAAATCCCCCTCATCATTTCGAACCGCGGTCGATGAAATCAGCGCATGAAAATGGCTGCCGTCCTTGCGCCGGATTTCAATCTCGATCGGATCGGTCCTGCCTGTGTCCTGCAGCGTCTGCAGGCGCATCTCGATCGTTGCGCGGCGCATCGGATCGATCAGGTCGAACAGCCGTGCCTTGCCCACCACTTCGTCGCGCTCGTACCCGACCCAGTCCAGCAGGGTCTGGTTGACATTGACGATGTTCAGGTCCTTGCTGATCGATACATAGCCGCAGGGGGCGTGATTGATCAATTGCCGGGCTTCCGCCAGGGTGGCCTGCAACTCCCGGGTCCGCTCGGCAACCAGGCGCTCCAAGAGGTCCGGATCGATGTTGGGGTTGGCGATGTGTTCAGGCTGTTCGCTCATCATAGCTCCACTATCGGTTCAATGCGCGCAGAGCGCAAGACTCATGAAAGCATATCGGTCGAACGAAGCAGAAATTCAGTCTCTTTGAACCACCAGATGAACGATTTTCCGAGTGTGGGTAATGAAAAAGGCCCTGGAATGGATCCAGGGCCTTGTCGTTCGTGCAAAAGTACCGGGGTCAGAGACCGGCGGCGGCCCGCAATGCAGCCGCCTTGTCGGTGCGTTCCCAGGTGAACTCCGGCTCCTCGCGGCCGAAGTGGCCATAGGCGGCGGTCTTGCTGTAGATCGGACGCAGCAGGTCCAGCATCTGGATGATGCCCTTGGGACGCAGATCGAAGTGCTCGCGCACCAGTTCGGCAATCTTGTCGTCCGGAATCACGCCCGTGCCTTCGGTGTAGACCGTGATGTTCATCGGGTGGGCCACGCCGATGGCATAGGCCACCTGGATCTGGCACTGGCGCGCCAGGCCTGCGGCCACCACGTTCTTGGCCACATAACGGGCGGCGTAGGCGGCCGAGCGGTCCACCTTGGTCGGATCCTTGCCCGAGAAAGCGCCTCCCCCGTGCGGGCAGGCGCCACCGTAGGTGTCCACAATGATCTTGCGACCGGTCAGGCCGCAGTCACCCTGCGGGCCACCGATGACAAAGCGGCCGGTCGGGTTGACCAGGTACTTGGTGTCCTGCAGCCACTCCTTGGGCAGCACCGGCTTGATGATCTCCTCGATCACGGCCTCGTAGAAGCTGGCCTTGAGCTTGGTCTGGGTCTCGCTCTGGTCCGGGCTGTGCTGGGTGGACAGCACCACGGTGTCGATGCTGTGCGGTTTGCCATCCACATAGCGCATCGTCACCTGGCTCTTGGCATCCGGACGCAGGAAGGGCAGACGGCCGTCCTTGCGCAGCTGCGCCTGGCGTTCGACCAGCCGGTGTGCGTAGTAGATCGGGGCCGGCATCAGTTCCGGGGTCTCGTCGCACGCGTAGCCGAACATCAGACCCTGATCACCGGCGCCGGTGTTCAGATAGTCGTCAGAAGCATGGTCCACGCCCTGGGCGATGTCATTGGACTGTTTGTCGTAGGCCACCAGCACCGCACAACCCTTGTAGTCGATGCCGTACTCGGTGTTGTCGTAGCCGATGCGCTTGATGGTGTCGCGCGCCACCTGGATGTAGTCGACATGCGCGTTGGTGGTGATTTCACCCGCCAGAACGACCAAACCGGTGTTCGTCAGGGTTTCGGCCGCCACGCGGCTGCGCGGGTCCTGGGTGAAGATCGCATCAAGGATGGCATCCGAAATCTGGTCGGCCACCTTGTCGGGGTGACCTTCAGAGACCGATTCGGACGTGAAGAGGAAGTCGTTCGCCATATAAACTCCTGAAAGTGGGACCGGCGTTGCCGCTCTGTCAGGGGTCGGCGAACGCTTTAGCGGTATTTGTGAATCGCCCCGCAATCAGTTCATCAACTCGGCGATGTCGCTATTCTAGTGCAGCCAGCATCCTTTTGCCCTTGAGAAATTTCGCAAGCTTCCTGTTCCGGCTGGCTTCACACCTGCCCCTGCCCGTGCTGCACGGACTCGGGTTCATGGTGGGCTGGATCAGCTGGCTGGCATCGTCCCGCTACCGTCAGCGCCTCTGGGCGCACGCTTCGCTGGCCCGTGTGGGCATGGCCAGGACACTGGCCTCGGTGGGTCAGGCCGGGTGCATGGTGGCCGAGTTGCCCCGGCTGTGGTTCGGGCGTCCCGTGCGCGTCGGCTGGGAAGGCGCGGCCCACATCGAGGCTGCCCACGCCCACGGTCGAGGCATCGTGTTTCTCACCCCCCACATGGGCAGCTTCGAGGTCACCGCACAGGCGTATGCCGAGCGCTTCGGACAACGCCACCCGATCACGGTGCTTTTCCGGCCGCCGCGCCAGTCCTGGCTGCAGGACCTGGTGGCGCGGGCCCGCCGTCGCCCGGGGCTTCACACGGCCCCGACCACGCTGGCCGGCGTCAAGCAACTCATCAAGGCCCTGAAAGCCGGCGAGACCGTGGGGCTTTTGCCCGATCAGGTGCCTCCGCAAGGGCAGGGGGTCTGGGCGCCGTTCTTCGGACGGCCGGCCTACACCATGACGCTGTCGGCGCGGCTCGTTCATGCTTCCGGCGCGGTGCCCCTGCTGGCCTGGGGCGAGCGTCTGCGCTGGGGGCGCGGCTACCTCGTGCACATTCGGCCGTTCGATCTGGCCGGACCGGAGGGCTTGCCCGTCGATGCAGTGGCGGCCGCCGCCCGCATCAATGCGGCCATGGAGCAACTGATTGCCGAGTGTCCGCAGCAATATCTCTGGTCTTACAACCGATACAAACACCCGGCCTGACCCATCTCACATGACGCCAGTACCTGACACTGACGATGCTCATCGCCCATCGCTGGCCAACCGCATGGGGCTCGCGTTCATGCGCCTGCTCGCCGGTCTTCCGTTGCCCTGGGTCCGGGCGGCGGGTTGGCTGTTTGGCAGGGCGTTGCACCTGGTGGCCGCCAGGCGGCGGCGGATCGCCTTGACGAACTGGATGCTGTGCTTTCCCGAGTCCTCGGACGCGCAGGCACAGCGGGCCATTCGGGAGCACTTTGTCCGATTTGCCCAGGCCTGGCTGGACCGCAGCTGGCTGTGGGAAGGCCGTCCCGATGTGGTCCGCCAGCGATTGAAGCTTGTCGGAGATCTGGATGCGCTCAAAGGCGATGTCCCGACCGTCCTGTTCGCTCCCCACTTCGTCGGGATGGACACGGGCTGGACCGCACTGACGGCCCACCTGGACCGCAAGTTCTGTGGCATCTACGCCCGACAGCTCAATGTCGACATCGATCGCTGGATGTCGCAGGGCCGCCAGCGTTTCGGGGAGCCTCACATCGTGGCCAAGAGCGCAGGCCTGAAGGCATTGGTCTCGGCGCTGCGTGCCGGTGAGCCCCTGTACCTGCTGCCTGACATGGACTACGGGCGCCGCGATTCGATTTTTGTCCCGTTTTTCGGCGTTCAGGCCGCGACGGTGCCCTCGCTCTCGCGCTTTGCGCGCATGGCGCGCGCCCAGGTGGTGCCGGTGGTGTCCCGCATGACCCGAGAGGGCTATGAGGTGACCGTCCACTCGCCGTGGACCGGTTTCCCGACCGACGACGTAGTCGCCGACACCACGCGCATGAACTGCGAGCTTGAGGCCTTCATTCGCCAGATGCCTGAGCAGTATTACTGGGTGCACAAGCGCTTCAAGACCCGTCCGGAAGGTCAATCCTCTCCCTACGGCAGGGGCGACTGACCAACCGCCCTCGTTCAGGCGTCCGGTGCCGGCAGCGAGGGTTCTTCGGCGTCGGCCGGCAGTGGCGGGTGGGCCCAGTCCCACAGCAGGCATGCCACGTCGTCCAGCCCCTTTTTCTTGAGCGCGGAAAACAGCATCGCCTGACCGCCGCCACACTGCAGGCGCGCAATGGACAGCGCTTTCTGCGACTCGGCGTGGTTGAGCTTGTCCGATTTGGTCAGCAACACCAGGAACTGCAAGCCTTCCTCCACCCGCGGGCGGATGATCTCCAGCAAGGCCTCGTCCAGTTCGGTCAGACCCAGGCGCGGGTCACAGAGCAGCACCACGGCCTTCAGGTTGGGGCGTGTGACCAGGTAGTTGGCCATCACCCGCTGCCAGCGCAGCTTGGCTTCCTGCGGCACCGCCGCATAGCCGTACCCCGGCAGGTCAGCCAGCACGGCGTCGGTGACCCCCTGCTTGCCCAGGGCAAACAGGTTGATGCTTTGCGTGCGCCCTGGCGTCTTCGAGGCAAAGGCCAGACGCTTTTGCTGCGTCAGGGTGTTGATGGAGGTGGATTTGCCTGCGTTGGATCGGCCGACAAAGGCAATCTCGGGGACATCCAGTTCCGGCAGGTGCTCCAGTTGCGGAGCCGTGGTCAGGAATCGCGCCGTGTGCAGCCAGGCATGGGCCTGCTTCGGGTCGCGGGAAGGTTTGGCAGGGGTGCCGGGTCGGTCAGCTGGAGTGTTGTGTCTGGTCATTGGGGGTTTTCCCGATCAGCATTGTAAAATCTTTCGGTTTTTGATCGAACAACCGCAACCCAACCATCCCGTCGCCCGACCGACGCCAGCCCCCGAAATGAAATTTTCCGCTTCACTTCTCTGCGCCGCTGCCGTTGCAGCCCTGTCGTTCAGCGTCCAGGCCCAGACGGCCAAGCCCGATCTGGCGAAGGGGGCGGCTCTCTATGGTCAGGTCTGCGTGGCCTGTCACGCGGCCGATGGCAACTCGACCACGCCGGAAAATCCCAAGATCGCCGGGCAGCACCCCGAGTACCTGATGAAGCAGTTGCACGAGTTCAAATCGGGCAAGCGTGACAACGCCATCATGAAGGGTTTCGCCTCGGCCCTGTCCGACGACGACATGCGCAACATCTCCTGGTGGCTGGCTGACCAGAAGGCCAAGGACGGCGCCGCCACCGACAAGGATCTGGTGCGCCTGGGTGAGCGCATCTACCGCGGCGGCATTGCCGACCGTCAGATTGCAGCCTGCGCCGGTTGCCACAGCCCGAACGGTGCGGGCATCCCCGCCCAGTATCCGCGCCTGGCCGGTCAGCACGCCAGCTACACCGAAGCTCAGCTCAAGGCCTTCCGCGATGGTGCCCGCAAGAACAACGCGCAGATGACCGGTGTTGCCGCCAAGATGAACGACCGCGAAATCAAGGCCGTGTCCGACTACATCGCCGGATTGCGCTGAGACCGGCCGCATGCCCCACATCTTCGTGGGGATATATAAGTGATAGGTGATGTTGGCGGTCAGAATGCGATCCGCGCGATGGGCGCAGTGAACTGCCGGCCGATTCATGAGTCACAGCAGGGCGTTTTCTGGCCATCCAGAAACGCCCTTTCTGTTTTTCAGGTTCCTTCATGACTGTTTCCAACCCAGGCATCCCCGCCCGCAGCGCGGCCGGTTCCTTGCGCGACATCAACGAACTGCTTTCCTCCATGCGGTTTGCCATCGCGCTGCTGACCGTCATCTGCATTGCGTCGGTCATCGGGACGGTCATCAAGCAGCATGAGCCGGTCAACAACTACGTCAACCAGTTCGGTCCGTTCTGGTCCGAGGTTTTCGGCAAGATCAATCTGTATGCGGTCTACAGCGCGTGGTGGTTCCTTCTGATCTTGGCCTTTCTGGTCATCAGCACCAGCCTGTGCATTGCCCGAAACACACCCAAGATCTTCACGGACTTCAAGACCTTCAAGGAAAACATCCGGGAACAGAGCCTCAAGGCCTTTCCTCACCGCGCCGAGTCGGTGCTCGGCGAGTCGCCGGAGGCCGCTGCCAACCGGATCGGCCAGACCCTCCTGGGTTCAGGCTGGAAAGTGCGCCTGCAGTCCCGCCAAACCCCTCAGGGCGAAGGCTGGATGGTGGCCGCCAAGGCGGGTGCCGCCAACAAGATCGGTTATCTGGCCGCGCACGGTGCCATCGTGCTTGTCTGCATTGGCGGCCTGCTCGACGGCGACCTCTTCGTGCGGGCGCAGATGTGGTTCAACGGCAAGGAGCCCTTCGTGGGTGGCGGCCTGATCGCCGACGTCCCTGCACAGCACCGTTTGTCTCCGTCAAACCCCACCTTCCGGGGCAATCTGCTGGTGACCGAGGGCACCACCTCTGGCACCGCGGTGCTGGCACAGCCCCGAGGCGTCCTGCTGCAAGACCTGCCGTTCTCCGTCGAACTCAAGAAGTTCATCGTCGAGTACTACGACACCGGCATGCCCAAGCTGTTTGCCAGCGACATCGTCATTCATGACCATGAAACCGGCGAGAAGAAGGAGGCGAGGGTTGAAGTCAATCATCCTGCACAGCACCGTGGCATCAACATCTACCAGTCCAGCTTCGATGACGGTGGTTCCAAGGTCAGGCTGCGGGCTTTGCCGATCAATGCACCGACCCGTCCCTTTGAAGTGAATGGTGTCATCGGCGGGTCCACCCCCCTGACCAACGGCGATGACAAGCTGACGCTGGAATTCACCGGCCTGAGAGTGATCAACGTCGAGAATTTCTCGGGCAACCAGTCCACCGCCCAGGTGGACGTGCGCAAGGTCGACCTGCGCGAGGCCATCGAGAGCCGGCTCGGCTCGGGTCACAAGACAGTGACCGAGAAGGTTCTGCGCAACGTCGGGCCGAGCATCAGCTACAAGCTGCGGGATGCTGCCGGCCAGGCCATTGAATACAACAACTACATGTTGCCCGTGGAGCTCGATGGCGCGCGCGTCTATTTGATGGGCATGCGGGAAACCCCTTCCGAACCCTTCCGCTATCTTCGGGTACCGGCCGATGAGGCCGATGGCCTCGACGGCTTCATCCGTCTGCGTGCTGCCCTCGGGGACGCCGGGATGCGGGAAAAGGCCATCCGGCGCTATGCAGCGGGGGCGGTCGAAGGCGAGCGCCCTGAACTGGCCGAAGCGCTGGCGGCCTCGGCATCCCGTGCACTGGGTCTGTTTGCCGGTGCCGAGCCTGCGCCCATTCCGCCGGGCGCGCCCGCTGGCCTGCCCGCGGCCAAGGGGGGCTTGCCGGCAGTCTCCTCTTTCCTGGAGGTCAATGTTCCGGAAGCCGAGCGGGAGCGAGCCAGCGAAGTCCTGGTCCGTATTCTCAATGGCACCCTGTTCGAGTTGCTGCAACTGTCGAGGGAGCAGGCGGGACTTCAGCCGCTGGAACGCGACGAGAACACCCAGCGACTGATGACACTCATGGTCATGGCCCTGAGCGACAGCTATTTCTATCCGGCACCCATGACTTTCCAGCTCGCCGATTTCGAGCACATCCAGGCCAGTGTGTTCCAGGTGGCGCGCGCGCCTGGTCAGACCATCGTGTATCTGGGCTGTGTCTTGCTCATCGTTGGCGTTTTTGCCATGCTCTACGTCCGTGAGCGCAGGCTCTGGATCTGGTTGTCGCCCGCCGCCGGGGGCAGCAGTGCCTCCATGGCACTGTCCACCAACCGCAAGACCCTGGATGCGGACAAGGAATTCGGTTTGTTGAAATCCCAACTGTTGAAGGTGCAATCATGAACACCGCTACCCGGACCATCGACCTCAAGCGTGGCCAGCAGGGCCTGGAGGTTCAGCCCGGCTACTTTGCCCGCCGTGACCGGTGGGACTGGCTGTTTGCCCTGCTGGTGATCGCAGGTGCCGTCTGGGCGTTCGTTCATTACCGCGATGCCATGGACATCTACGAAGAGTGGATCCTGGCGGGCACAGCCCCTTCGCTCATCTGGCTGGGGTGGTTCTGGCGGCCCATGCGTACCCTGATGGTGGTGGTCTCGGCCCTGTCGCTGCTGGCCATCTGGCTGTACATGGGGCCGGATGGCAACGCCGACCTAGCTCGCGCCGACCAGGCGTTCATGCTCAAGTACTTCATCTCCAGCCAGTCGGCCATCCTTTGGATGAGTGTGCTGTTCTTCATGAGCACGCTGTTCTACTGGGTGGGCATGTTCACCCGTGCCGGTGAAACCTTCGAAGTGCTGGGTACGCGTCTGGCCTGGGTGGCGGTGACCCTGGCGCTGGTCGGCACGATGGTGCGCTGGTTCGAGAGCCACCAGATCGGGCCCGACATCGGTCACATCCCGGTCAGCAACCTCTATGAAGTGTTTGTCCTGTTCTGCTGGATGACCGCCGCGTTCTACCTCTACTACGAAGAGCAGTACAAGACCCGCTCCATGGGAGCCTTCGTGATGCTGGTGGTCAGTGCGGCGGTGGGCTTTCTGCTCTGGTACACCGTGGTGCGCGAGGCCCACCAGATCCAGCCCCTGGTCCCGGCGCTCAAGAGCTGGTGGATGAAGCTGCATGTGCCGGCCAACTTCGTCGGCTACGGCACCTTTGCCATTGCCGCCATGCTGGCCTTTGCCTACCTGATCAAGCAAAGCGCCAGCGAGACCCGCTGGTACAAGCTGGCGCCCTTGTGGTTGCTGGGCATCGTGCTGTGCCTGGAGCCCATCGTCTTCCGTCAGTCGTCCATGGACAAGGGAGCGAGCTACTGGTTTGTGTACTTCGGGGTGTCGGCCCTGATCGTCGGCGGCATCATGGCGGCCCGACGCCGTATCGCCGAGCGTCTGCCGTCCTTCGAGGTGCTGGACGACGTGATGTACAAGGCCATTGCGGTGGGCTTTGCCTTCTTCACCATCGCCACCGTGCTCGGCGCCTTCTGGGCCGCCGAGGCCTGGGGTGGCTACTGGAGCTGGGACCCGAAGGAAACCTGGGCCCTGATCGTCTGGCTCAACTACGCGGCCTGGTTGCACATGCGCCTGATGAAGGGTCTTCGCGGCACGGTGGCAGCCTGGTGGGCACTGGTTGGCTTGGCTGTCACGACCTTTGCGTTCCTCGGCGTGAACATGTTCCTGTCCGGATTGCACAGCTACGGCGAACTCTGACTGTTCGTGATACCCACCCGACACCCCGCCACGGCGGGGTGTTTCTTTTTCCGGGCGCGGCAGGTCGCCGAACTTTCGAACACACTGTGATCTCTCAGCAAGATCACCGCAGTGGAGACCAGGATGATCATTCGTTCGAACCAGCAGGGATTCATGCATCCCGTACCCAGCGAGATCACCTCGCAACAAGCCTATCTCAAGCGCCGTCAGTGGATGCAGGGGCTGGCCGTGGGTGCGGGTGGCGCGGTGTTGGCAACCTGGGCGGCCCGGGATGCCATGGCTCAGGCGTCAGGCCCCAACGTTGTTCGTCCTGGCAAGTTGGCGCCGCTGTCGACCAGACCCTCGGGTGTTCCCGGCGCACAAACGGTCGAAAAAGTCACCGAGTACCGTGACGCCAGCAGCTACAACAATTTCTACGAGTTCGGCACCGACAAGTCGGACCCGGCCGCCAAGGCGGGGCGCATGAAGGTTCGCCCCTGGACGGTGACGGTGGATGGCCTTGTCCACAAGCCACGAACATTTGATGTCGACGACCTGCTGCGTCTGTCCGCGCTGGAGGAGCGGGTTTACCGCATGCGGTGTGTCGAAGGCTGGTCCATGGTGATCCCCTGGGTCGGTTACTCCCTGGCCCATCTGATCCGGGAGGTCGAGCCCATGGGCAGTGCCCGTTACGTCGAGTTCGAAACACTGGCGGATCGTGAGGTTATGCCCGGCCTTCGTTCCGGTGTGCTGCTGTGGCCCTACCTGGAAGGCCTTCGACTGGATGAGGCCAGGCACCCGCTGGCCATGCTGGCGCTCGGCATGTACGGGGAGGTTCTGCCCAACCAGAACGGCGCACCCCTGAGGCTGGTCGTACCCTGGAAGTACGGTTTCAAGAGCGGCAAATCCATCGTACGCATTCGCTTCACGGACAAGGAGCCGAAGACCTCCTGGAACGTGGCCGCGCCGCAGGAATATGGCTTTTACTCCAACGTCAACCCCGACGTCCCTCACCCGCGCTGGAGTCAGGCCACCGAGCGGCGCATCGGGGATGATGGCGGCCTGTTCGCCAAACGCCGCAAGACGCTCTTGTTCAACGGGTATGAGCCCCAGGTCGGACAACTCTATGCCGGGATGGATCTGAAGAAGTTCTACTGATGCGGTGGATGGCTCACCCGATGGCCAAGCCGGCGGGATTCTTGCTTTGTCTGTTGCCCGCCTTCTGGCTGATCTGGGCGGCGGTTGTCGGTGACCTGGGGCCCAATCCCGCCGAAGCCCTGATCCGCTCGCTGGGTGACTGGACCCTGCGGTTTCTGGTGATCGCTCTCATGGTGACGCCCCTGCGTGTCACTTTCGACTGGTCCTGGTTGGCCCGTTGGCGCCGAATGCTCGGGCTCTTCGTGTTCTTTTACGCCACCTTGCACTGGCTGTCCTATGTCTGGTTTGACATGGGCTTGGACGTTTACGCCGTCCTGGCCGACATTCCCCAGCGGCCGTTCATCCTCGTGGGTACCCTGGCATGGCTGCTGCTGCTGGCATTGGCTTGCACTTCGTTCAATCAGGCCGTGCGCTGGCTCGGTGCGCCACGCTGGCGCTCACTGCACAAGACGGTCTATGCCATCGCGATGCTGGGGGTGCTGCATTTCTTCTGGATGCGTGCCGGCAAGAACGACTTTGCCGAAGTGGCCGTCTATGCGCTGCTGATGGCCGCCCTGCTGGGTTGGCGCCTTCAGCGATTCCTGCGAATGAAGCGCGCCTGACCCGCGATCAGGGCAACAACTGCTCCATGCGGAACTGGTCCTGGGCGGATTCGCGCTGGCGAATCACCAGTGCCTGATCGCCGTCCACCAGCACCTCCATCGCCCTTCCCCGGGTGTTGTAGTTGCTGGCCATGCTCATGCAATACGCGCCGGCCGAGAGCACCGCCAGCAGATCGCCGGGCTTCACGGCGAGCTTGCGATCCCGACCCAGCCAGTCGCCGCTTTCGCAGACCGGTCCCACCACGTCCCAGACCAGGCCGGGCTCGTCGCGGGGCTGCACGGGGACGATGCGGTGATAGGCCTCATACATGGCGGGCCTGGGCAGATCGTTCATCGCTGCGTCCACAATGAGGAAGTTCTTCTGGTCGCCGGGTTTGAGGTAGAGCACCTCGGTCAGGCAGACACCTGCATTGCCGACCAGTGAACGCCCAGGCTCGATGCAGATCTTGCGGTGGCCATGACCCCGGGCATCGATGCGTTCCAGCAACTGCCGCCAGAGGGCATCGGCGCTGGGTGGCGTGTCGCCGGCATAGTCAATGCCCAGACCACCGCCGAAATCGATGTGTTCGAGGGGTACGCCTGCCGCCTCGATGGCATCGACCAGTTCCAGCACGCGGTCCATCGCATCCAGGTACGGTCCCGTTTCGGTGATCTGCGAACCGATATGGCAGTCGATTCCTGCCACCCGAAGGCCCTTGCACGCCGCCGCCCGCAAGTATGTTTGCACCACCCGCTCGTGGGCAATGCCGAACTTGTTGCCCTTGAGGCCGGTGGAGATGTAAGGGTGCGTCTTGGCGTCCACGTTGGGGTTGACGCGAATGCTCACCGGGGCCCGCAACCCCATGTCGCACGCGACCTCGTCCAGTACCTCAAGCTCGGCTTCGCTCTCCACATTGAAGCAACCGATGCCAACCTGCAGGGCGTGCCGCATCTCGCTTCGCGTCTTGCCCACCCCTGAGAAAATGATTCTTTCAGGATCACAGCCCACCGCCAGGGCACGCTCCAACTCGCCACCCGAGACAATGTCCAGTCCACAGCCCGCCCGCACCAGCACCTGAAGGATCGCCAGGCTGGAGTTGGCCTTCATCGCATAGCAGATCAGGTGCGGTCGCCCGGCCAGGCCGCGTTGATAGGCTGCCAGCGCATCCAGGATGGCCGCCTTGCTGTAGGCGAACAGGGGTGTCCCGTGCGCCCGGGCCAGAGAAGCCAGCGCCACGTCTTCCATGACGAGTTGATGGTCCCGATAGACCAGATGGGGAGGCAGCGGCGTGGATGGTGAAGGCATGGATGGTGCGCGGATGATGGTGGCCTGCGATCAGGCGTTGCCCTGTTCAGGGTTGACTGGCTGGCGCAGTCTCGAGCGTGCCCGGCACGCCGAGGATGGCGGGGTCCATGGCTTCAACCGGCGGTGTGGTGCGTGCCGGCGCCTTCTGTTTGGCCTGACCGGGTGCCGGCAGGTAGAGAGGCCCTTTTTGACCACACCCTGCGAGCAACCCGACTGCCACTGTGGCGGCAGCCACGGAAGGCCAGAAAGCACCGCGCATCGAACCTACAATTTCAAGCGTTTTCATGAAGGCCCATTGTAATGACCGACCTTGAGTATCTGAACCACGCCGAGGCTTTGCTCCGGCGCGTAGAGCAGGCATGCGACCGGATCAACGACGAATCCGATGCCGACGTGGACAACCAGCGGGTCGGGGGCATGATTACGCTGACGTTTGCCAACCGCAGCCAGATCGTCATCAACCTGCAGAAACCGCTGCAGGAGGTCTGGATGGCGGCGCGAGCCGGCGGCTACCACTATCGCTTTGATGGACAGCGCTGGCTCGATACCAAGAGTCAGGGCGAATTCTTTGCCGACCTGAAGCGTCACGCCTCGGAGCAGGCCGGGATGCCCCTGGACTTCAGTTCCTGAACAGGTCGAGGATGCTGCGCCGGTCCTCGCTGCCAGAACCTGGAGACGGCACACTTTCCCCGGTTGATCCCGGCGGCAGGGTGATCGATGCGCCCGGCCAAGGATCCGACAGGCCGAGCGACTGGACACCCTGGGATGGGCCAAATTCCTCGTAGTACCACTCTCCGCCCACCTGCATGATGCCTGCGGGGGCCTTGTATTCGGCCACAGGCTCCTTTCGCAGGGCGGTGTTCATGTAATCGATCCAGATCGGCAGGCTCAGTCCGCCCCCGGTTTCCCGACTGCCCAGATTTCTCGGATTGTCATAGCCGACCCAGGCTGCTGCCACCACCGTGGGCTGATAGCCCACGAACCAGGCATCGACCGAGTCGTTGGTCGTGCCGGTCTTGCCGTAGACATCTGGTCGCTTGAGCGTCGAACGGGCGCGAGCCGCGGTGCCACTTCTCGTGACTTCCTGCAGGAGGCTGCTCATGAGGAACGCGTTGCGCTCATCGATGACCTGTGGGGCATCTTCCGGCGATGTCCGGTCTTCGAAAAGCACCTTCCCGCGGAAGTCGGTCACCCGGGTGATCAGCTTGGGTGTCACCAGGCGGCCTCCGTTGGCAAACACCCCATACCCTGTGGCCATCTGGATGGGTGTCACCGAGCCGGCGCCCAGCGCCATTGTCAGGTAAGGCGGGTGCTTGCTGGCCTCGAAGCCAAATCGCGTGACCCACTCCTGGGCGCTCTGCGTGCCGACCATCTGCAGAATGCGAATGGACACCATGTTCTTGGACCGGGCCAATGCCCGACGCACGGACATCGGTCCTTCAAACTGGCCATCGTAATTTTTCGGTTCCCAAGGTTTCCCCCCCGTCTCGGCGGCACTGAAAAACAGCGGCGCATCGTTGACCACGGTCATGGGGCTCAGGCCTTTCTCTAGGGCGGCCGAATAGATGAATGGCTTGAAGCTTGAGCCGGGCTGACGCCAGGCCTGCGTCGCGTGGTTGAACTTGTTCTTTTGGAAATCGAATCCACCCACCAGCGCGCGAACGGCACCATCGCGAGGGTCCAGTGCGACGAATGCCGCCTCCACTTCGGGCACCTGGGTGATCCGCCAGGACTTGTCGGGATTGCGGAGCACCCGGATCACGCTGCCTGGCTTGATCTGAACCGAGGCTGACGCCTTGGGAGACAGGCCCGACTGGGCTGGTTTGAGTCCCTCGCCTGTGATGGAGAACGGTTCCCCGTCCTGCCTCACGGCCACCACCTCCTTGGGGCTGGCCTGCAGCACCACCGCAGACATCAGATCCCCGTTGTCCGGGTGGTCGTCCAGTGCCGTGTCGATAGCCTCGTCCCGCGCGGTTCCTTCCGCGGGCAGAGCGATGTTCCGCTCGGGTCCACGGTAAACCTGGCGTCTCTCGTAGTCCAGCACCCCACGCCTGACCGCTTGGTAAGCGGCCTGTTGCTCTTCGGCGCGAAGGCTGGTGTACACGTTCAGGCCGCGGGTGTAGGCTTCGTCACCGTATTGAACCACCATGGCCTGGCGGACCATCTCAGCCACATACTCCGCATTGAGGGTTCGCTGCGTGCTGGCGGTGCGCAGCTTCAAGGGCTCGTCTTTCGCCTGTCGGGCTTCTTCCGCCGAGATGAACCCGTTCTCCATCATCCGGTCGATGATGTGCAGCTGCCTGATGCGGGCTCGCTTGGGGTTGGTGATCGGGTTGTAGGCCGAAGGCGCCTTGGGCAGACCGGCCAGCATGGCCGCCTCGGCGATGCTGATGTCCTTGAGCGGCTTGCCAAAATAGATCTGGGCGGCTGCCGAGAAGCCATAGGCACGTTGACCCAGGAAAATCTGGTTCATGTAGATCTCCAGAATCTGTTCCTTGCTGAGCAGGTGCTCCAGCTTGAAGGTCAGCAGAACCTCGTAGATCTTTCTCGTGTAGCTCTTCTCCGCAGACAGGAAGACATTGCGCGCGACCTGCATCGTGATGGTGGAGGCGCCTTGGCTCTTGGCCTGTCCCAGATTGGCCAGCGCAGCACGGAGCATGCCCTTGTAGTCCACGCCATGATGCTCGAAGAAACGGGCATCCTCGATGGCCAGCACCGCGTGCTTCATGACCTCCGGGATCTTGTCGATGGGGGTGAGGTTACGGCGCTCTTCGCCAAACTCCCCCATCAGTTGTCCCTCTGCCGTGAATACCCTCAGCGGCAGCTTGGGTCGATAGTCGGCCAGCTCGGCCACGTCGGGCAGGTTGGGGTAAGCCATGGCCAAAGCGATGGCCACCAGGACAGCGACGGCGGCGATGCCTGCAACGACCAGTCCCAGCAAGGATACCAACGCCCTCATCACCCATCGGCCCCATGAAGAGCGGGTGCCTTTGGGGCGGGTTTTGCTGCCCTTGCGGTCAGTGTCTGGCGCTTCGTTGTGGGGCATGAGCAAGGTCGTTCAAAAGTCGTGGGGCATTATAGGAAGCAGGGGGAATGAGGCGTGTCGGGTTCTTTTGGTCAAACCGTCAGGATTCCACCGGGCAGGTGCCTTCACCTGTTACGGGTTGTGAAGAACGGTGTTCTTCGTATGGTTTTGACAACGCTTCAAGGTGTTGCGGCGGTGAAATTTCTTTGCCGCACAAAGAGCTTGCTGCTAGGATTGAAGTGAAATCTTAAGTATGGCGCCTGCGGGTGCTTCACAAAACGGGGGTCACCTTGATCTCATTGGGATCGCTTTTCAGCCGGGAATCGGCGCCATTGCTGGGCATCGACATCAGCTCGTCCAGCGTCAAGCTGGTGGAACTCGGCCGTAACCGGTCGGGTGATCTTGTCTTGGAACGTTGTGCCATCGAGCCTCTTGAGCGAGGTTGGATTACCGATGGCAACATCGAGAAATTCGATGAGGTCGCTGAAGCTGTGCGCCGGGTGATTCGCAAGAGCGGCAGCAAGACCAAGAATGTGGCCTTGGCCCTGCCGGCATCTGCGGTGATCACCAAGAAGATCATCCTGCCGGGTGGCTTGTCCGATCGGGAGCTGGAAGCTCAAGTCGAGTCCGAGGCCAACCAGTACATCCCCTTTTCTCTGGACGAAGTCAGCCTTGACTTTTGTGTCATCGGCCCCAGCGCCAGCTCCCAGGGAGATGTTGAGGTGCTGATCGCTGCATCTCGCAAGGAAAAGGTGTCTGACAGACAAGGTCTGGCCGAAGCGGCGGGCCTGAAACCTGTGGTGATGGACGTGGAGTCCTATGCGTCCCGCATGGCTGCCAGCCGTGTCATCGAGACCTTGCCGAACAACGGTGCGGATGCACTGGTGGCCTTGTTTGAAGTTGGGGCCATGACAACCAGCATGCAGGTCATCCGAAACGATGATGTCCTCTACGAACGCGATCAGGCTTTTGGCGGAGCACAGCTCACTCAGTTGATTGTTCGGCAATACGGTTTCTCTGCCGATGAGGCGGAGGCGAAGAAGCGTTCCGGTGAACTTCCGGAAGACTACAAGTCTGCTGTCCTGGATCCGTTCATTGAAAGCATGGCGCAAGAGGTGGGTCGTGCGCTTCAGTTCTTCTTCACCAGCACCCCATACAACAAGGTGGACCATATCCTGTTGGCCGGTGGCAGTGCTGCCTTGCCGGGGCTGACCGAAGCCGTCACACACCAGACTTCGTTCGCCTGCATGGTCATCAATCCTTTTGATGGCATGGAAATGGGTGGTTCGGTTCAGGCACGCAAGATTTCCCGCGAAGCACCGTCTTACCTGACCTCCACCGGTCTCGCCTTGCGGAGGTTCTACCAATGATTCTCATCAACCTGCTGCCCCACCGGGAGGCGGCCCGCAAGAAGCAGAAAGAGCAGTTCTACACCCACTTGGTGATGTCTGCTCTGGCTGGCGGGATCATCTGTGGCGCCGTGTTCACCTGGTACCAGGGGCAGATCTCGTCTCAGCAGGATCGTAATGCGTTCCTCAAAGCGGAGATTGTCAAGCTGGAAGCCGAGATCAAGGACATCGCCACATTGCAGAGCCAGATCGCCTCGTTGCGCGCACGACAGACGGCGGTCGAGAACCTGCAAAGCGACCGGAATCTCCCTGTTCATTTGCTGGAAGCATTGGTCACCAAACTTCCTGATGGTGTGTACCTCAGGAGCATGAAGCAGGAAAACCAGAGCGTTCTACTGGTGGGGTCTGCTCAGTCGCAAGAGCGGGTCTCAGAGCTGTTGCGCAATTTGGGGCACGACAGCCCATGGCTGAGCAAGCCGGAACTGGTCGAAATCATTGCCGCGAGAGCCGATTTGCAAAAAAATGACCAGCGGCGAGTGTCCAATTTCACCATTCGCGTGACGCTGGTCCGTCCGTCCAAAACTGCTGCGGGAGCTTCCGCGGTGGGCACGGCGCCCGCGCCTGGCAAGGTCTGAGGTGGGTCTCATGGCACTTAAAAACTCACCCCGTTTTCAGATGGATTTTTCCTCGGTACAGGAGAAACTGCGTCGGCAGTTTTCCGGGCTGGATCCGAATGACCCGTCGCTATGGCCCGCCCTTCCGCGAGGCCTCCTTTTCGTTGCTGTCTGTGCAGCCGTATGCGCCGGTTTGTGGTTCGCCTGGTTGAAGACGGTGGACGAAGAGCTTGTGGCGGCGCAGCAGGAGGAGCAACGGCTAAGGGAAGACTATCGCAAGAAGTTGGTGCAAGCCGTCAACCTGGATGCCCTCAAGAAGCAGCTTGAACAGGTTCAACAGTATGTCTCTCAGCTGGAAAAGCAACTGCCGAGCAAGGCAGAGATGGATGCTCTTCTGTCGGACATCAACCAGGCGGGTCTTGGGCGCAGTCTTCAGTTCGAATTGTTCCGGCCTGGTCAGGTGAGCGTCAAGGAGTACTACGCCGAGCTACCCATTACCGTGAAAGTGACGGGTCGATACCACGATGTGGGGCTGTTTGCGGCCGATATCGCCAATCTCTCCCGTATCGTCACACTGAACAATTTGGCGCTAACCCCTGTTCGTGATCGTGATGGGGTACTGACGCTCGAGTGCACGGCCAAGACCTTCAGGTATCTGGACCAGGAGGAAATCGAGATGCAGCAAAAATCGGCAGCAACCAAACCGGGGGCTCAAAAGTGATACACCCGTTTTGCCGGTCCATGGTGGTGCTGAGTGCGGCACTGCTTTTGCATGCGTGTTCTTCGTCTGCTGACGACGAGTTGCGACAGTGGATGCAAGCCGAACGCAGCGCCATTCGACCTCAGGTTCAGCCGATACCAGAACCCTCCAAGTTCGAGCCCAAGGCCTACACAGCGGAGCAAATGCTTGAGCCTTTCAGTGGTGAAAAGCTTGCGAGTGTTCTCAGAGGTGCGCAGTCCGGTCCATTGTCCAATTCCGCGCTGATCGAGCCCGAGTTGAATCGCCGCAAAGAGCCTTTGGAGGCGTATCCTCTCGATACCATGGTGATGGTCGGCAGTCTTGATCAAAAAGGAAAATTGGTCGCGCTGATTCGGGTGGATAACCTTCTCTATCAGGTCAAGCCAGGGAACTACCTTGGGCAGAACTACGGAAAAATCACCAAGATCACCGAAACCGAGGTGCTGCTGCGGGAGATCGTGCAGGACGCCGCCGGCGAATGGATGGAAAAGTCGACGGCACTTCAGCTTCAAGAGGACGCGAGCAAATGAACAACACAATCAAGACAGCACGCCGGATGGGGTCGGCAAGTGGGATGGTTCGGGGAGGGCTGTTCCTCTTGCTGGCTGTTTCGTCTGCCTGGGCTCAGGCCCAAAATGCCATCAAGAGTCTCACCGGCAGTTTGCAGGGCGGGGCTGAGGTTATCCGTATTGAGACCCAGGAGCCTTTGACCGCAATACCCACCGGCTTTACGGTGCAATCGCCTGCCCGCATTTCCCTGGACTTCCCGGGGGTGACCAATGCGATCGGTCGCAATTCGGTGGAAATCAGTCAGGGCAACATGCGGTCTGCCAACGTGGTTCAGGCGGGTGATCGCACGCGTGTGGTGATCAATTTGAAGCAACCGGCGTCGTATCAAGCCACCATTGACGGCAAGACATTGCTGGTCGTGATGGAGCGCAGTGATGCTGGGGTCGCCAAGAGTGCGGCCACCCAAAACACCACGAGTTTCGCCCCCAGTCAGAACAGCAACGTGATTGCATTGAAGGACATCGACTTCCGTCGCGGTGCCGAAGCGACCGGTCGTATCGTCGTTGATCTGGACAGCAGTCAAGTAGGGGTGGACATTCGGCAGCAAGGTCAGGATCTGGTGGTCGATTTCCTGAAATCTTCTTTGCCAGAAGGCCTGCGGCGTCGGCTTGACGTCTCCGACTTCGGGACACCGGTGCAGCTGATCACGACCACCCAGGCGGGTGACAAGGTGCGGATGGTGGTGACCCCGCGCGGAAACTGGGAACACTCTGCGTACCAGAGCGACAGCCAATTTGTTCTTGAGGTTCGCGAACAGAAAATCGATCCGAACAAGCTGACCCAAGGGCCAGGCTACAACGGTGAGAAGCTGTCACTGAACTTCCAAAACATTGAGGTGCGCGCGCTCCTGCAGGTCATTGCCGATTTCACCAACTTCAACGTGGTCACTTCTGACTCTGTCGGTGGATCGCTGACCTTGCGGCTGAAGGATGTGCCCTGGGATCAGGCGCTCGACATCATTCTTCAGGCCAAAGGCTTGGGCATGCGCAAGTCTGGCAATGTACTCTGGATTGCACCCAAGGACGAAATTGCTGCCCGTGAAAAGCAGGAACTGGAGTCCAAGGCGTCCATCGAAAGCCTGGAGACGCTGAGAACCCAAGGGTTCCAGATGAACTATGCCAAGGCCAGTGACATCGCCGCGCAGTTGACCGCCGGTGGATCTGGTGCTGGTGCATCGGGATCTGCGCCTACCCGTATCCTTTCGTCGAGGGGGAGTGTGATCGCGGAGCCGCGGACCAACCAGTTGTTCGTCACCGATATTCCCTCCAAACTGGAACAGGTCCAGCAGTTGATTTCCAAGTTGGATATTCCGATTCGCCAAGTGCTGATCGAGGCGCGCATTGTCGAGGCGGATGACCGGTTCGGGCGCTCGCTGGGTGTGAGGCTGGGTGGCAGCGACCTTCGTGGTATCCGTGGTGGCGATGCCGGTTATGCAGCAGGCGGACCCAACCGAGTGGCCATTGGTGGTAGCTACGACGCGGTTTCTATGACCACGCGAGAAACTGAGAACGCGCTGGATACCCTCAATACCTCCTTTGTGAATCTTCCCTCCGTGGGTGCGGGTGGCTTTGCTCCGGCAGCGTTCGCCGTGTCCTTGTTCAGTTCGGCAGCCAACCGATTTCTGAACCTCGAGATCTCCGCTCTGGAGGCCGACGGGCGAGGAAAAATCGTGTCCAGCCCGCGAGTCGTGACCGCCGACCAGGTCAAGGCACTCATTGAGCAAGGTACCGAGTACCCCTACCAGACTGCGACGGCCAGCGGTGCAACCGCCATTGCTTTCCGGAAGGCCAACCTGAAGCTTGAGGTGACACCTCAGATCACGCCGGAGGGGAACATCATTCTGGACGTAGATATCAACAAAGACAGCCGAGGCGAAACCACGACAGCTGGTGTTGCGATCAATACCAAACATGTGCAGACACAGGTTCTTGTTGAAAACGGAGGTACCGTCGTTATTGGTGGTATTTTCGAGCAGACCGAAATCGAGGACGTGACCAAGGTGCCCTTGCTTGGCGATATTCCAATCATGGGTAATTTGTTCAAGAACAAGGCGAAGACAGCAAACAAGTCTGAGCTCCTGATTTTCCTGACGCCGCGTGTGATTGCGGATCGTGGCTTGTCCCGTTGAATGAGGCTTAGATAGGAATCTTTATGAAGCTGTTGAAGTTTGGTTATGTGGTCGCGGCCTCCGCTTTTCTGGTGGCGTGTGGTGGTGGTGGTGATAACGCAGGTGATCTGACGGACTTCTCTACCAATATTGATGAATGGACAGTCAAAAGTGCTGAGCCAGGTTGTTCCACCGGTGGTGCCGAGAAATGGGTGACCATCATTGGCGGGCAGGCGCC
Source organism: Hydrogenophaga bisanensis (assembly GCF_042665135.1). Taxonomy (NCBI): domain Bacteria; kingdom Pseudomonadati; phylum Pseudomonadota; class Betaproteobacteria; order Burkholderiales; family Comamonadaceae; genus Hydrogenophaga; species Hydrogenophaga bisanensis. The sequence continues at coordinate 190,407 of NZ_JBHTBX010000005.1, read as the reverse complement.
CTTCCGGATTCGGAATTCCAGTCCTGATAATCTTCAAGTTGATCGCACGGAAGTGACTGGCAAGGACCCTGTGTTCAAGATGACCACCTTGGGGGGGTGCGCCGAGTTCACGGTCACGGTTTTGGACTACCATTCCAGGGTGGTAAGTATCGACATCAAACTTGAAGAGGGCGATGAGGAGGAGGAATGACGGATCGCCTTTCTTCATCCTTTTGATATCAACTGGCCCGGTTTGTATGCCGGGCTTTTTTTGTGAAATCTTGGCTTCAAGTGATCTGATCATCGCATTGGTGGGTATGCCTGGCTCAGGCAAATCGACCGTTGGCCGGCATCTTGCACGCCGCTTGAGGGTGGGTTTCGTCGACTCGGATCACGTGATTGAAGAGCACCTGGGCTGCAGCATCCGGGAGTTTTTCGAGCGTTCGGGTGAAGAGGCCTTTCGAGATCTGGAGCAATCCGTGCTCGATGAGTTGACGTTGCAAGGCACTGGCACCGTGCTTTCCACGGGAGGTGGCTCTGTGCTTCGCGCCGCCAATCGGCAGCATTTGCGCCAACGATGCCAGGTGATCTATTTGCGGTCCTCGCCGGAGGAGATCTTTCGGCGGGTCCGTCACGACAAAAACCGGCCTTTGCTGCAGGTCGATGACCCGTTGCAGCGCCTTAGGGATCTTTACCAAGTCCGTGATCCGCTCTATCGGGAAACGGCACACTTTGTGATCGATACCGGCAGGCCATCGGTGTCCACCCTGGTGAACATGATCTGCATGCAACTGGAACTGGCTGGTCACCTGCCAGCTGGCGATTGGGATCGTCATAGCGTCTGACCTACACTTGGGTCATGACCACGTGCAGCAATTCCTCTTCCCGCAACGTTGCCATTGACCTGGGCGACCGCAGCTACGACATCAGGATCGGACACGGCTTGCTGTCTGATCCCTTGAGCTTCGAGAGTCTTCCGTCCTCCACCGCTGCGATGGTGGTGACCAACGAGACCGTGGCGCCCCTGTACCTGGACGCTCTGAAAAGATCGATCGCGCGACGCCACAAGTATGTGCATGCCGTGGTCTTGCCTGACGGAGAGGCGTTCAAGACCTGGGAATCACTCAACCTGATCTTCGATGCCCTGCTGAAACATGGGTGCGATCGGAAAACCATGCTGTACGCGCTGGGCGGTGGCGTGGTAGGGGACATGACGGGCTTTGCGGCGGCGTGCTACATGCGCGGTGTCCCGTTCGTGCAGGTTCCGACCACCCTGTTGGCGCAGGTCGACTCTTCGGTCGGAGGAAAGACTGCCATCAACCATCCGCTGGGCAAGAACATGATCGGGGCGTTCTACCAGCCCCTTCGGGTGGTTTGCGATCTCTCGACCTTGAACACGCTGCCCCAGCGAGAGCTCAGTGCCGGACTGGCTGAAGTGATCAAGTACGGGCCGATCCATGACATGGCTTTCTTGCACTGGATCGAGCTGAACATGGACAAGCTGCTGACGCTGGACGCAGACGCCTTGGCACACGCCGTCCAACGCAGCTGTGAGATCAAGGCCCAGGTGGTGGGGCAGGACGAGCGTGAGGCGGGCTTGCGGGCCATCCTGAACTTCGGACACACCTTCGGTCACGCGATTGAGGCCGGTATGGGTTACGGCGCCTGGTTGCATGGAGAGGCCGTCGGTGCAGGCATGGTCATGGCGGCCATCCTGTCCGAGCGTCTTGGCATGGTGGACAAGGCCTTTGTACAAAGGTTGCGACAGGTCATCGATAGCGCCCGTTTGCCTGTGAAGGGGGCCGTGATTGACGCCAACGCCAATGCGTTGCGCTATCTGGAGCTGATGCGCCTGGACAAGAAATCGGAGTCTGGCGACATCCGGTTTGTGTTGATCGACGGACCGGGCAAAGCGCAGGTCCGGGCTGCGCCGGACGATGTGGTGATGTCGGTCATCAACGACTGCTGCGCTGCGTGAATCCGCCCACGGGATCTTTGCCCAAGGTGGTGGGGGCGCCCTTGGCTCCCTACGCGGCCCACCCTGAAAACAGTCGTGGGCGGCGTTTTCCGGAGCCTGAGGCGCCGACGAGAACGGCTTACCAACGCGATCGTGACCGGATCATCCATTCGACCGCGTTCCGTCGACTGGTGTACAAGACGCAGGTTTTTCTCAACCATGAGGGGGACCTGTTCAGAACCCGGATGACCCATTCGCTGGAAGTCGCCCAACTCGGACGCAGCATTGCCCGTCCACTGGGTCTGAATGAGGACCTGGTCGAGGCTATCGCGCTTGCGCACGATCTGGGCCACACACCGTTTGGCCACGCAGGCCAGGACGCGCTCAACGCCTGTATGCGTGACCTGTCTGGCCGCAAGGCAGGCGATGAAGACATCGCCGGGTTCGAGCACAACCTGCAAAGTCTTCGCGTCGTCGATGCGCTGGAAGAGCGTTATCCGTCTTTCGACGGACTGAATCTCACCTTCGAAACCAGGGAGGGGATTCTGAAGCATTGTTCATTGGCCAGTGCGCGTCAGTTGATGCGCCAGGATGAGACCGGCGTGGCCAGGCGATTCATCGATGGCGGTTCGCCGACCCTGGAGGCACAGCTGTGCAACCTGGCCGACGAGATTGCCTACAACGCGCACGACATTGATGATGGTGTGCGTTCGGGATTGCTGTCCTGGGAGCAACTCCAAGAGGTGCCGCTTTTCGATCGGTACCGTTTTCAGGCGCTGAAGAGTCATCCGAATCTGGCGGGCCGCAGGCTGCTCTTCGAATCGATAAGGCTCATGCTCAGCGATCAGGTGTATGACGTGATCGACCACACCCGTCAGGCGCTGGCCGACGCCGGGGTGAGGCATGTGGAAGAGGTCCGCGCGCATCCTGTCTTGGTGGCCTTTTCCGCGCCCATGGCCCGGGAGTCGGCGCAGCTCAAGCGCTTTCTTTTTCAGAACCTGTACCGGCACCCTCAGGTGCAGGAAACCGCAGACCGGGCACAGCGCATCGTCCGCGAATTGTTCGCGGCCTATCTGGCTCAACCGGAAGAGCGCGGTGTGCGAGGTGACGCCGGGAACGCCAGGGCCGTGGCGGACTACATTGCTGGCATGACCGACCGTTTTGCGATCAGGGAGCATGCACGCCTGTTCGGGAGTTCGCTGTTTCCATGATGCCGCACGAACCGGGGGATGAATTGGCATCGGTGAGATCGGCGGTGCTTGTCGTGGTGATCGGCATGGTTTCGGCGATGCACATTGGCAAACTGCCGGTGGCGATTCCGGTGCTGCGTGCCGAACTGGGTCTCTCGTTGGTGGAGGCGGGCTACCTGCTGTCACTGGTTCAGGTAGCGGGCATGCTGGGTGGGCTTTCGGTGGGACTGCTGGCCGACAAGGCCGGGCCGCGTCGGGTGATGCTTGTCGGCCTAGCGGTGCTCACGCTATCGAGTTTGCTGGGGTCGATGTCACAGGGTGTGGCCCAGCTGTTGTGGACGCGGGGCGCGGAAGGTGCCGGCTTTCTCCTGTCGGTGTTGCCCGCGCCTGCGCTGCTCAGGCTGACGGTGCGAAACCCGATGGCCTTGTCGAAGGCCCTGGGTTGGTGGGGTGCTTACATGCCGGTGGGCACTGCGACTGCCATGCTGCTCGGGGGCATGTTGATCGGAAGCGTTGGATGGCGTGGTTTGTGGTTGCTGCTTGGCGCCCTGACCGGTGGATGTGCCTGGCTGCTGTGGGCCCGGGTACCTGGAACTTATGGCATCGCTCCGTCCAGTGCTTTTGTACCGCGCCTCCTCCGTACCTTGCGTGCATCTGGCCCTTGGTATGCCGCCTTGGCCTTTTTCTGCTATTCCGGCCAATGGCTGGCCGTGGTGGGATTCCTTCCGACCATCTACAGCGGGGCATCGCTTCCGGTCTCGGTGGTTGGCTGGCTCAGTGCGCTGGCGGCCGGGATCAACATGACCGGCAATATCGCTGCCGGGCGTCTGCTGGCCCGTGGCGTGGCACCGGTGCGGCTATTGCTGACGGGCTATGTGGCCATGGGACTGGGTGCACTGCTGACCTTCGGTGTGCCCGAATCCCCCCTGCTGGGATACCTGGGTGTTCTGGTTTTTTCGGCCTTTGGTGGCCTCATTCCGGGTACGCTTTTCTCGCTGGCCGTTTCTTTGTCGCCCGGCTCGGACACCATTTCCACCACCGTGGGCTGGATGCAGCAATGGTCGTCCCTCGGGCAGTTTCTTGGCCCGCCGGTGGTGGCGATGGTCGCGGTCTGGGTCGGCGGCTGGAGCATGACCTGGATGGCGACCGGCGCATGTTCCGTGATCGGCGTGGCACTGGCCTGGCGGCTGCAAGGGCTCTGGAGACAGCTTGCGCGACCGCTACACTGATGTTCCTTTGACATCCATGCGCTGTGCGTGGATCCTTCGGACACATACAAGAGATCATGAGCTTTCTTCAGCAGCTCAAACAGCAGGCGCGAAGTCTCCAATCGCAACAGGATGAATGTCGCCAGAGCCTGGATGCGAATGTCCAGGTGACCGAGCTCGCCTGTCGGCGGGTTGCCGACTATCTGGGCGAACTGCCCAGACAACTGAACGTGATTGAACCCGCGGTGGTACCGCTGTCGCTGGACGGCCGGGCGCACTGGCCGCCGATGAAGCAGGTGGAGTTCCGGTCGGATGTGCGCAAGAAGCGTTTCATGGACAGGGAGGTCATCGACTACGTCGCACTGGGCTGGCGTGTCGTGCCTGCCCAGGGATCCCCAGTCATGATGACAGTTGGTGTGAATTTCCCTCCGGATCTGGAGAGGGTGGAGCGCCGTCTGTCGGCCGGACATGTGCCTCATCAGCGTCGGGAGCAGCGCCACCCGCAGACCAATCGCCTGCAGATGCTGTTCTTCGATCATGAAACGGTGGCCAAGGCCAGTGTGCTGGTCACACCGGATCATGAGGCGGGGACCGTGGCCTTCCGTCTTGGATGCGTGCAGGGTCTGGACATCGTGACCACGACGTACCCTGCTGCTGCCGCGACGACGGAACTGATGGATGAGCTGGCGCGCCTGATCGTTGGCCAACCCAGCCGCTTTGTCTGATGCGGCGTGATTGCTTGAAGCCATGTGAGGGTGCCCGCTGATGGCGCGCCTGGCCCGTTTGGCGGTGGGGGGGCGCCTGCACCTGATCGTCCTGCACGCCCATGGGAAGCAGTCGGTGTTCCGGGATGCCGACGACAGACAGGTATGGCTGGACTGGATGTCCGACTACGCGAAGACGGAGCGGATTGCCGTCCATGCCTACGCGCTCCTTGACGCCTGGGTGGGCCTGTTGGCGACCCCTGCGGAAGCTCAGGGTGTTTCGCGCTGGATGCAGGCCATCGGGCGGCGGTACGGCCGCTACTTCAATGATCGCCATCACCGGCGCGGCACCCTGTGGGACGGTCGATACCGGTGCACAGTGGTCGATGCAGACCACTACGCGCTTTCGGCGATGGTGTACCTGGACCTGGCGTCGGTCCGGGCAGGACTCGCGACTGGCGCTGACCAGTATCCGTGGTCCAGTCATCTGCACTACCTCGGGCTTCGGCAAGACCGGTTCCTCACGCCGCTGGCTTCGTACTGGTCCCTGGGCAACACCCCGTTTGCCCGTGAGGCGGCCTACGCCGAATTGGTGCGTGCAGGCTTGAGCAGCACGCAGGCGTCCCGGATCGAAGACGCGGTGGACAAGGCCTGGGTTCTTGGCGATGCACCGTTTGTCGAAGAACTGCAACCGCAGGTGCCTCGGCGGGTGACGAAAGGTCGTCCGGGCAGGCCCCGTAAGCAGTCACGCACCGAATAGGCTGTCGCCAAGTCGTTGAAAAATATGGATATTTCACCGTTCTTTAATGTGTCCCCTAATAAATTCTATGAATCGCCGTATTCAACAAAATACGTATCTGACCCTAAATAAAATGCTTGGCACTCATGTTGCATTGCACTAAGCTAGCCAATCCCGCGTAAGTACGCCTTGCATTCAAGAAGGAAGCGCCATGACCACGGCAGCCGAACAGCAGCAGCTTCAACAACAGGGTCTTTACGACCCGGCCAACGAACACGATGCCTGTGGCGTCGGCTTCGTGGCGCACATCAAGGGCGAGAAGCGCCACGACATCGTCCAGGGCGCGCTCAAGATCCTGGAGAATCTGGACCACCGCGGCGCCGTGGGTGCCGACAAGCTGATGGGCGATGGTGCCGGCATCCTGATCCAGATCCCGGACGCGCTCTACCGTGAGGAGATGGCCAAGCAGGGTGTCACGCTGCCGCCGCCCGGCGAATACGGGGTGGGCATGATCTTCCTGCCCAAGGAACACGCCAGCCGCCTGGCTTGTGAGCAGGAGATGGAGCGCGCCATCAAGGCCGAAGGCCAGGTGCTGCTGGGCTGGCGCGATGTGCCGGTCAACAAGGACATGCCGATGTCCCCGACCGTGCGCGAGAAAGAGCCGATCATGCGCCAGGTCTTCATCGGCCGTGGCGCCGACGTGATCGTGCAGGACGCGCTGGAGCGCAAGCTGTACGTCATCCGCAAGACCGCCAGCGCCCACATCCAGGCGCTCAAGCTCAAGCACAGCAAAGAGTACTACGTGCCCAGCATGAGCAGCCGCACCGTGGTCTACAAGGGCCTGCTGCTGGCCGACCAGGTGGGCACCTATTTCCTGGACCTGCAGGACCCGCGCTGCGTGTCCGCCCTGGGCCTGGTGCACCAGCGCTTCTCGACCAACACCTTCCCTGAGTGGCCGCTGTCGCACCCCTACCGCTACGTGGCGCACAATGGCGAGATCAACACTGTCAAGGGCAACTACAACTGGATGAAGGCGCGCGAAGGCGTGATGTCTTCGCCGGTGCTGGGCGACGATCTCAAGAAGCTGTATCCGATCAGCTTCGCCGGCCAGTCCGACACCGCCACGTTCGACAACTGCCTCGAACTGCTGACCATGGCCGGCTACCCGATCAGCCAGGCCGTGATGATGATGATTCCCGAGCCCTGGGAACAGCACACCATGATGGACCCGCGCCGCCGCGCGTTCTACGAATACCACGCCGCCATGCTGGAACCCTGGGACGGCCCGGCCTCGATCGTGTTCACCGACGGCCGCCAGATCGGCGCCACGCTGGACCGCAACGGCCTGCGCCCCTCGCGCTACTGCGTGACCGATGACGACCTGGTCATCATGGGTTCCGAATCGGGCGTGCTGCCGGTGCCGGAAAACAAGATCGTGCGCAAGTGGCGCCTGCAGCCCGGCAAGATGTTCCTGATCGACCTGGAGCAGGGCCGCATGATCGACGACGAGGAGCTCAAGGCCAACCTCGCCAACAGCAAGCCCTACAAGCAGTGGATCGAGAACCTGCGCATCAAGCTCGATGATGTGGAGCCCAACGCGGCCGACATGCCGGTGTCCGAGCCGGCGAGCCTGCTGGACCGCCAGCAAGCCTTCGGCATGACCCAGGAAGACATCAAGTTCCTGATGGCGCCGATGGCCATCAACGGCGAAGAGGGCATCGGCTCCATGGGGAACGACAGCCCGCTGGCCGTGCTCTCGGGCAAGAACAAACCGCTGTACAACTACTTCAAGCAACTGTTCGCCCAGGTGACCAACCCGCCGATCGACCCGATCCGCGAAGCCATCGTGATGTCGCTGGTGTCCTTCATCGGCCCCAAGCCGAACCTGCTGGACATCAACCAGGTGAACCCGCCGCTGCGTCTGGAAGTCAGCCAGCCCGTCCTCGACTTCGAGGACATGGACAAGTTGCGTGCCATCGAAGAGCGCACCCAAGGCAAGTTCCGCAGCCACACGCTGGACATCACTTACCCGGTGGCCTGGGGCAAGGAGGGCGTGGAGGCCAAGCTGGCCTCGCTGTGTGCCGAGGCCGTGGACGCGATCAAGGGTGGCAAGAATATTCTGATCATCAGCGACCGCGCTGCGAGCCGCGAACAGGTGGCTGTGCCGGCGCTGCTGGCGCTGTCGGCTGTGCACCAGCATCTGGTGCGCGAGGGCCTGCGCACCACCGCCGGTCTGGTGGTGGAGACAGGCACCGCCCGCGAGGTGCATCACTTCGCCGTGCTGGCCGGCTATGGCGCCGAAGCCGTGCACCCCTACCTGGCCATGGAAACCCTGGTGGCCATGCACAAGGAGCTGCCGGGCGACCTGTCGGCCGACAAGGCCATCTACAACTACGTCAAGGCGATTGGCAAGGGTCTGTCCAAGATCATGTCCAAGATGGGCGTGAGCACCTACATGTCCTACTGCGGCGCCCAGCTGTTCGAGGCCATCGGCCTGAACAGCGAGACGGTGGCCAAGTACTTCACCGGCACCGCCAGCCGTGTCGAGGGCATCGGCGTTTTCGAGATCGCCGAGGAAGCCATCCGCATGCACAAGGCCGCCTATGGTGACGACCCGGTGCTGGCCAACATGCTGGATGCCGGTGGCGAGTACGCCTGGCGCGCCCGCGGCGAAGAGCACATGTGGACGCCGGATGCGATCGCCAAGCTTCAGCACAGCACACGCGCCAACAACTTCAGCACCTACAAGGAATACGCGCAAATCATCAACGACCAGAACCGCCGCCACATGACGCTGCGCGGTCTGTTCGAATTCAAGATCGATCCGTCCAAGGCCATCCCGCTTGACGAGGTCGAGCCGGCCAAGGAGATCGTCAAGCGCTTTGCCACCGGCGCCATGTCGCTGGGCTCCATCTCCACCGAGGCGCACGCCACGCTGGCCGTGGCCATGAACCGTATCGGCGGCAAGAGCAACACCGGCGAAGGCGGCGAGGACGCGCTGCGCTACCGCAACGAGCTCAAGGGCATCCCGATCAAGCAGGGCCAGACCATGTCCGACCTGCTGGGCAACATTTTCGAGGTGGACTACCCGCTGCAGGATGGCGATTCGCTGCGCTCGAAGATCAAACAGGTGGCTTCCGGCCGTTTCGGTGTGACGGCCGAATACCTGGCCAGCGCCGACCAGATCCAGATCAAGATGGCCCAGGGCGCCAAGCCGGGCGAAGGCGGCCAGTTGCCCGGTGGCAAGGTGTCCGAGTACATTGGCAAGCTGCGCCACAGCGTGCCGGGCGTGGGCCTCATCAGCCCGCCGCCGCACCACGACATCTACTCGATCGAAGACCTGGCCCAGCTGATCCACGACCTGAAGAACGTGGCGCCGCACAGCGACATCAGCGTCAAGCTGGTGTCCGAAGTGGGCGTGGGCACCATCGCCGCGGGCGTGGCCAAGTGCAAGGCCGACCATGTGGTGATCGCCGGTCACGACGGCGGCACGGGCGCTTCGCCCTGGTCGTCCATCAAGCACGCTGGTTCGCCCTGGGAAATCGGCCTGGCCGAAACCCAGCAGACCCTGGTTCTCAACCGCCTGCGCGGCCGCATCCGTGTGCAGGCCGATGGTCAGATGAAGACCGGTCGCGACGTGGTCATCGGCGCGCTGCTGGGTGCCGATGAATTCGGCTTCGCGACCGCACCGCTGGTGGTTGAGGGCTGCATCATGATGCGCAAGTGCCACCTCAACACCTGTCCGGTGGGCGTGGCCACGCAGGATCCGGAGCTGCGCAAGAAGTTCTCGGGCAAGCCCGAGCACGTGGTCAACTACTTCTTCTTCGTCGCCGAGGAAGCCCGCCAGATCATGGCCCAACTGGGTATCCGCAAGTTCGACGACCTGATCGGTCGCGCCGACCTGCTGGACATGAAGAAAGGCATCGAGCACTGGAAAGCCCGAGGTCTGGACTTCAGCCGCCTGCTGGCCACCCCCGACGTGCCGGCCGATGTGCCGCGCCTGCATGTGCAGACGCAGGAGCACGGCCTGGAGAAGTCGCTCGACAACGTGCTGATCGCCAAGAGCAAGCCTGCCATCGAGAAGGGCGAGAAGGTCCAGTTCATCGAGGTGGCGCGCAACGTCAACCGCTCGCTGGGTGCCATGCTCTCGGGCGCGGTGACCAAGGTGCACCCTGAAGGGCTGCCCGATGACACCATCCGCATCCAGCTCGAAGGCACGGGTGGCCAGTCTTTCGGTGCCTTCCTGTGTAACGGGATCACGCTGTACCTGATCGGTGACGCCAACGACTACACCGGCAAGGGGCTGTCGGGTGGCCGTGTGGTGGTGCGCCCGAGCATCGACTTCCGCGGCGACGCGGCGCGCAACATCATCGTCGGCAACACGGTGATGTACGGTGCCACCAGCGGCGAGGCCTTCTTCAGCGGCGTGGCCGGCGAGCGTTTTGCCGTGCGCCTGTCCGGTGCCGCCGCGGTGGTCGAGGGCACGGGTGACCACGGCTGCGAATACATGACCGGCGGCACCGTGGTGGTGCTGGGCAAGACCGGCCGCAACTTCGCCGCCGGCATGAGCGGTGGCGTGGCCTATGTGTACGACGAGGACGGCCTGTTCGCCCAGCGCTGCAACACCGCCCAGGTCGCGCTGGACAAGGTGTTGCCAGCCGCCGAGCAGGAAGCCACGATCGACCGCGCTGTCTGGCACCGCGACCAGACCGATGAGGCTCAGCTGAAGAAACTGCTCGAAGACCACAACCGCTGGACGGGCAGCAAGCGCGCCCGAGAGTTGCTGGACAACTGGACCACCGCCCGCTCGAAGTTCGTGAAGGTCTTCCCGACCGAGTACAAGCGCGCCCTGGCCGAGATCAACGCCAAGAAGGCGGCTGTGGCTGCCACCGGCAAGGCGCAGAGCAGCGCCAAGAAACAAGCGGCTCCCGCCAAGTAAAAATCCACCCCACGCAGGACCATTCATCATGGGAAAAGTCACCGGCTTCATGGAATATGAGCGTCTGGAAGAGGGCTACATGCCCGTTGCCGAACGCCTGAAGCACTACAAGGAATTCGTGGTTGCGCTGGACGACAGCCAGGCCAAGATCCAGGGCGCACGCTGCATGGACTGCGGCACGCCGTTCTGCAACAACGGCTGCCCGGTCAACAACATCATTCCTGACTTCAACGACCTCGTGTACCAGGGGGACTGGCAGAACGCCATCACCGTGCTGCACAGCACCAACAACTTCCCGGAGTTCACCGGACGCATCTGCCCCGCGCCTTGCGAGGCTGCTTGCACCATCAACGTGAACGGCGACGCGGTGGGCATCAAGTCCATCGAGCACGCCATCATCGACAAGGCCTGGGCCAATGGGTGGGTTCAGCCTCAGCCGCCCAAGCACAAAACGGGCAAGAAGGTGGCGGTGGTCGGCTCCGGCCCGGCTGGTCTGGCGGCCGCGCAGCAGCTGGCGCGCGTGGGCCACGATGTGACGGTGTTCGAGAAGAACAGCCGCATCGGCGGGCTGCTGCGCTACGGTATCCCCGACTTCAAGATGGAGAAGTCGCACATCGATCGCCGCGTGGCGCAGATGGAAGCCGAGGGCGTGGTGTTCAAGACCAGCACCCTGATCGGTGCCATGCCCGAGGGCAGCAAGGTCACGAACGACGCCAAGACGGTGATCAGTGCCGACGAGCTCAAGGCGCAGTTCGACGCTGTGGTGCTGACCGGCGGCGCCGAGCAGAGCCGTGACCTGCCGGTGCCCGGCCGTGATCTGGATGGCGTGCACTTTGCCATGGAGTTCCTGCCCCAGCAGAACAAGGTCAACGCAGGCGACAAGCTCAAGAACCAGCTTCGCGCCGACGGCAAGCACGTCATCGTCATCGGCGGTGGCGACACCGGCTCCGACTGTGTGGGCACCAGCACCCGCCATGGCGCCCTGAGCGTGACGCAGTTCGAGCTCATGCCGCAGCCGCCCGAGCAGGAAGACAAGCCCCTGGTGTGGCCCTACTGGCCCCTTAAGCTGCGCACCAGCTCCAGCCACGAGGAGAGCGCCGAGAAGGGCATCCTCCAGCGCGAGTTCGCCATCTCCACCAAGGAGTTCATCGGCAAGAACGGCAAGCTCACCGGCCTGAAGACGGTGCACGTCGAGTTCAAGGACGGCAAGTTCATCGAGGTGCCGGGCACCGAGAAAGAGTACAAGGCCGACCTCGTGCTGCTGGCCATGGGCTTTGTGAACCCGGTCGCCAGCGTGCTCGACGCCTTTGGTGTGGACAAGGACGCCCGAGGCAACGCCAGGGCGACGACCGAATTCACCGGTGGCTATGCGACCAATGTGGCCAAGGTGTTCGCGGCCGGCGACATGCGCCGAGGACAGTCTCTGGTGGTCTGGGCGATCCGGGAAGGCCGTCAGGCCGCCCGCGCCGTTGACGAGTTCCTGATGGGCTATTCCGACCTCCCACGCTGATATCGTCCGATTCTTGGCGACAGCCGGCACGCCTCCTGAATATGGAGGAATGCCGGCTTTATTGCTTTTGTTCACAAATTGTTTGAGTCCGTGGTTTCGAGGGGCTTTTCATGACCATGCGACAATCCGGGTTTCCCCGGGATCCCGCCGCCTGGCATGACCTCATCACCCTTTATCGAGATCGACCACGTGACGTTCGGCTACGACAGCCGACGCACCATCCTCAACGACCTGTCCCTGCAGTTTGCAAGGGGCAAGGTGACGGCCGTCCTGGGGGGCTCGGGCTGTGGCAAGACCACTCTGCTGCGGCTGATTGGTGGCGTGCATCCCGCCAACAGCGGTCGGGTGGTGTTCGACGGCGAGGTCATCAACACGCGTGACAAGGCACAGCTGTTCCGCTTGCGCCGCCGCTTGGGCATGCTGTTCCAGTTCGGGGCGCTGTTCACCGACCTGTCGGTGTTCGACAACGTTGCTTTTCCCTTGCGCGAGATGACAGACCTGCCAGAGGCGCTCATCAAGGACATCGTCCTGATGAAGCTCAACGCGGTCGGGCTTCGCGGAGCCGCGGGGCTGAAGATCAGTGAAGTGTCCGGTGGCATGGGTCGTCGGGTGGCGCTGGCCCGTGCCATCGCCCTTGACCCGGAACTGATCATGTACGACGAGCCCTTCGCCGGCCTTGATCTTGTGTCCATGGGGGTGGCGGCCAAGCTGATCCGCACCCTGACCGATGTCACGGGTGCCACCACGCTGCTGATTTCCCATGATGTGCCGCAGTGCATGGCCATCAGCGACTGGGTGGTGCTGATGGCCGCGGGTGGTCGCCTGGTCGCTCAAGGTACCCCCGCTGAGCTGATGGACAGCACAGATCCCGAGGTTCGTCAGTTCGTGCGCGGCGAACCCGATGGTCCGGTCAAGTTCCACTATCCGGCGCCCCCCGTGGCAGCCGATTTCGGCCTGGAGGTGGTCCGGTGAATTTTCTTCAATGGCTGGGGCGCAGGGCCCTGGATGTGCTCGCGTCCTGGGGACATGGCGCCATTTTTTTCCTTGAGCTTCTCAAGGCTGTGCCGTCGGCCCTGGGGCGCTTCGGCCTGGTGGTCAAGCAGGTTCATGCCATCGGCAACCGTTCGCTCATCATCATCCTGGCATCGGGGCTGGCGGTGGGTTTCGTGCTGGCATTGCAGCTGTACAACACGCTGACGAACTTTGGTGCAGCCGAATCGCTGGGATTGGTGGTCAACCTCTCCCTGGTGCGCGAACTGGGCCCGGTGGTCACGGCACTGTTGTTTGCGGGTCGGGCCGGTACCTCGCTGACGGCCGAAATCGGTCTGATGAAGGCTGGTGAACAAATCTCGGCCATGGAACTGATGGCGATTGATCCGCGCAAACGGGTGCTGGCGCCGCGTTTCCTGGCCGGTGTCATCTCGATGCCCTTGCTCGCGGCGCTGTTTTCGGCCATCGGCATTCTGGGTGCCTGGCTGGTGGCCGTGGGTCTGATCGGCATCGATGCGGGCAACTTCTGGGCGATCCAGCAAAACGGCGTTGACGTCTGGCGGGACGTGGGCAACGGCGTGGTCAAGAGCATGGTCTTTGGCGTCATCTGCACCGCGGTGGCGCTCTATCAGGGCTATGAAACCGAAGCGACCCCCGAGGGCGTCGCCTATGCCACCACGAGAACCGTGGTGACCTCTTCGCTGGGGGTGCTTGCGATGGACTTCATCCTGACGGCACTGATGTTCTCCACCCCCTGACAAGGTAATCATTCATGAACAAGCGAACCACCGAAATCCTCGTCGGCCTGTTTGTCCTCCTGGGGGCTGCGGCACTGCTGTTTCTTGCGCTCAAGGCGGCCAACCTGGCCAGTTTCACAACCAGTGGTGACACCTATGTGGTGCAGGCCCGGTTCGACAACGTCGGCGGCCTCAAGGCCAGGGCCGCCGTTCGTTCGGCCGGCGTGAATGTCGGGCGCGTGACGGGTGTGACCCTGGATCCCCAGACCTTTCAGGGTCTGGTGACGCTGGAAATCAGCAAAGCGATGGCGTTTCCCAGGGATTCGTCGGCCAAGATCCTGACCTCGGGTCTGCTGGGCGACCAGTATGTCGGTATCGAGCCGGGTGGCGCCGTGGAGAACCTTTCGGCGGGCGATGTGATCACACAGACCCAGTCGGCCGTCGTGCTGGAGAACCTCATTGGTCAGTTCCTGTTCAACCGGGCGGCGGACAGCGGTTCAAGCCAGGGCGAATGACGGCCTGCCATCCTTCGGATTCTTGTGTCATGTCCTCAACGTTTTCTTCCATGCTTCAGCGGATGACCCGGTGGGCGCTGCTTTCCGTGGTGGTGGCGGTATCGGTGGGCTGTGCGACCCGCCCGGATGCCCATCCACAGGATCCGTTCGAGACCTTCAACCGGGATGTGTACCGTTTCAACGAGGTGGTGGACGAAGCGGTCGTCAAGCCAGTGGCGATTGCCTACCGGGATGTGACGCCAGATCCGGTGCGAACCGGTGTGAGCAATTTCTTCGGCAACCTGGGTGATGTGTGGTCGACGGCCAATGCGGTGCTTCAGCTTCGTCCGCGTGAAGCGGCTGAGAACTGGCTGCGCGTCAGCGTCAATACCGTTTTCGGTCTGGGTGGGCTGCTCGACATCGCCTCCGAGATGGGTATCGAGCGGACCAAACTGGATTTTGGGTTGACTCTTGGTCGTTGGGGCATTCCGTCAGGTCCTTATCTGGTGCTCCCGTTCATGGGCCCCTCGACCATCCGTGATGTCGCAGGCACGAGCATCGAGTCCCGAGGAGATCTGGTCCAGCAGCTGGAGCACATTCCGACACGCAACAGCCTGTATGTGCTCAGGCTTGTGGACACACGCACCAACCTGCTGAGAGCCACTTCCATGCTCGAAGGGGTTGCCTTGGACAAGTACAGCTTCACACGGGATGTCTACCTCCAGCGTCGCGAAAGCCAGATCGAGCATGCCCAGGAGCAGATGGGCAACGGCATCGGGATCCAGCGCGATACAGATACTGACAAATAGGGGTTTTGCCGACATGCAGGTGTTCCATGATGGGCGCCTCTGGCAAACCTGTGGACAGGGCACTGGCCCGGAAAGGAAAACAACACCATGATGAAACGACGCCAATGGATGGTGGCTGCCGTGATGGCCGTCTCGACGATTTCGACCATGTCCGTGCAGGCTGCCCAGGAGGCACCGGACGAACTGGTCAAGCGGATTTCGAACGAAGTGCTTGCCGCGATCAAGGCCGACCCCGCCATTCAGGCGGGAGACACCAACCGCATCGTGGCGCTGGTCGACAGCAAGATCATGCCCAATGTGAACTTCACCCGCATGACCTCGTCTGCCGTGGGTCGGTACTGGCGCCAGGCCACGCCGGAGCAGCAGAAGGCCCTGCAGGACGAATTCAAGACCTTGCTGGTGCGCACCTATTCGGGCGCTCTCGGTGAGGTGAAGGATCAGACCCTGAGCTTCCGTCCGATGCGTGCCCGCCCGGAAGACAAGGAAGTTGTGGTCCGCAGCGAGGTGCGCGGCAAGGGAGAGCCGATCCAGCTGGATTACCGCCTGGAGAAGACCGAGCAGGGCTGGAAGATCTATGACCTGAATGTGCTGGGCGTCTGGCTGGTGGAAACCTACCGTTCGCAGTTTGCCCAGGAAATCTCTGCCAAAGGCATTGATGGCCTGATCCAGTCGCTGGCCCAGCGAAACAAGGCTGGTGCTTCTCCCAAGGCAGGTTGAGCCCGCTGTGAACGAGCAGTTGCTTCCTCTCCTGGCGTTGCCTTCGCGGCTGACCATCGAACGGGCATCTTCGGTGCTGACAGAGCTCCAGTCTGCGCTGTCAGCGACCGAGGATGCCATGGTCGTCCTCGATGCAGCGGCTCTGCATGATTTCGACACGTCGGCGGTGGCTGTCCTGCTGGAGTTGCGCCGCCACCAGCTTCTTCGAGGGCGCGAACTCGGTATCGTGAACTGGCCGGAGCGCCTGACGTCGCTGGTTCGCCTCTACGGGGTCGACACCCTGCTCGACATCCCTTCGGCCACCGCGGCCTGATGTCATAGGCCGGGTCTTTCTACAGCCCGGCTGTCCGGCCCCTCCCCTTGGCCTAAAATGTCAGGTTCCTCAGCCCGAGGCGGCTAGCATGCCGCCGGTTCGGACCGCCCGCGCGATGCCCGCCGTATCTTTCCAAAACGTTTCCAAGACCTACCAGAGCGCACGCGGCACCTTCAAGGCGCTGGATGGCGTTTCGTTCGATATCGAACCTGGGGAGTTCTTTGGTCTGCTGGGCCCCAATGGCGCCGGCAAGACCACGCTGATCAGCATTCTGGCGGGTCTCACCCAGCCCAGCGGTGGCAAGGTGACCGTCAACGGGCATGATGTGCAGGCTGACTACCCGTCTGCGCGCCGTCAGTTGGGCGTGGTGCCACAGGAACTCGTGTTCGATCCCTTTTTCAATGTCCGAGAGACGCTCAGGCTTCAGTCGGGCTACTTCGGCATCCGCCACAACGATGCCTGGATCGATGAGCTTCTGGAAGGCTTGGGTCTGGCCGACAAGGCCCAGGCGAATATGCGGCAGCTCTCGGGTGGCATGAAGCGGCGTGTGCTGGTGGCGCAGGCGCTGGTCCACCGTCCACCCGTGATCGTGCTGGATGAGCCCACGGCCGGGGTGGACGTCGAGTTGCGACAGACGCTCTGGCAGTTTGTGTCCCGCCTCAATCGCGAGGGCAGCACGGTGCTGCTCACCACCCATTACCTGGAAGAAGCCGAGGCGCTGTGCGGCCGCATTGCCATGCTCAAGCAGGGCCGGGTGGTGGCGCTGGAGAAAACCTCCGAGCTCCTTCGACGCGCGTCATCCAATGTGCTGCGCTTCAAGACGGACCAGTCCCTGCCCGATGATCTGCTGGTACACGCCCGTGTCACCGGCCGGGTGGTTCAGTTGCCGGCGCACAGCGCCTTGGAGGTGGAGCAACTGCTCGCTCGGGTCCGTGAAAGCGGTGTGGTGGCCGAAGACATCGAGATTCGCAAACCCGATCTGGAGGATGTCTTCATCGATGTGATGGGGGGCGCTGCACAGGCTGCCCAAGCGGAGGCGCGTTCGTGAACGGCTGGCAGACCCTGTTCTACAAAGAGGTCCTTCGGTTCTGGAAGGTGGGCTTCCAGACCGTGGCAGCGCCGGTGATCACGGCCATCCTCTACATGATGATCTTCGGCCATGTGCTCGAGGACAGCGAGAAGGTCTACGGTCAGGTGAACTACACCGCCTTCCTGTTGCCGGGCCTGGTGATGATGAGCGTGCTCCAGAATGCCTTTGCCAACAGCAGTTCCTCGCTCATCCAGAGCAAGATCATGGGCAACCTTGTGTTCCTGATGCTCACCCCCCTGTCTCACCGGGCCTGGTTCGTGGCCTACGTGGGATCGTCGGTGGTGCGTGGTCTGGCCGTCGGCCTTGGGGTGATGCTGCTGACCTGGTGGTACGCGCAGCCGCCCATACTGGCGCCGCTCTGGGTGCTGGTGTTTGCGTTCCTGGGCGCGGCGCTGCTCGGAACGCTGGGTCTGATCGCCGGGCTGTGGGCCGAAAAGTTCGACCAGATGGCGGCGTTCCAGAATTTCATCATCATGCCCATGACGTTCCTGTCAGGGGTGTTCTATTCGATCCATTCGCTGCCGGCGTTCTGGCAGACTGTCAGCCATCTCAACCCGTTCTTCTACATGATCGACGGCTTCCGGTACGGCTTCTTCGGCGTCAGCGACGTGTCACCCTGGCTGAGTCTGGGGATCGTCAGCGCTGCGCTTGCCGTGGTGGCTTTTCTGGCGTTGCACCTGCTTCGCACCGGCTACAAGATCCGTCACTGACGCCCATTTCTCTTCCTTCCCATGACTGCTGACCAGATCGAGTCCATCATCCGCGAGGGTCTGCCTTGCGAACACATAGAGGTCACCGGTGATGGCCGCCACTGGGCCGCCGTCGTCGTATCGCCGGCTTTCGAGGGCATGCGGTCGATCGCGCGCCACCAGAAGGTCTATGCCACCCTGGGACAGCGTATCCACAATGATGAGGTGCACGCGCTGTCGATGAAAACCTTCACGCCAGCCGAATGGGCTGCCCGAGGCTGAGAGCAAGACCATGGACAAACTGCGCATCACGGGGGGGCGGACCCTGCACGGTGAGGTGGAGATTTCCGGGGCCAAGAATGCGGCCTTGCCCGAACTCTGTGCCACCCTGCTGACCGATGAGCCCGTCACCTTGACGAATGTGCCGCGCCTGCGGGACATCGCCACGATGAGGTCCTTGCTCGACCACATGGGTGTGCGCACAGCGACCCATGGCGAGCGTGGGGGCATGGATTTCCACGCTGGCGGACCGATCACCCCGGAAGCACCGTACGAACTGGTCAAGACCATGCGTGCCTCCGTGCTGGTGCTCGGTCCCTTGCTGGCCCGTTTCGGACACGCCAGGGTGTCGCTGCCGGGGGGGTGCGCCATCGGCGCCAGGCCCGTGGATCAGCACATCAAGGGCTTGCAGGCCATGGGTGCCGACATCGTGGTGGAGCATGGCTACATGGTGGCCCGTCTGCCGTCGGGTCGCAGCCGACTCAAGGGCGCGCGCATCGCCACCGACATGGTGACGGTGACCGGTACCGAGAACTTCCTGATGGCCGCTGCGCTGGCGGATGGCGAGACGGTGCTGGAAAACGCCGCCCAGGAGCCCGAGATCCCGGATCTGGCCGAGATGCTGATCGCCATGGGGGCGAAGATCGAAGGCCATGGCACCAGCCGTATCCATGTCCAGGGCGTCGAACGCCTGCATGGTTGTCGCCACCAGGTGGTTGCCGACCGGATCGAGGCGGGAACCTTCCTCTGCGCCGTCGCCGCAACTGGTGGAGAGGTCGTGTTGCGGCACGGGCGCGCTGACCACCTCGAAGCGGTCATTGACAAGCTGCGTGAGGCCGGCGCTGTCATCGAAGCGGGAGAAGGTTTCATTCGCGTCCGCAGCGAAGGTCGCCTCAAGGCACAGAGCTTCCGCACCACCGAGTACCCCGGCTTCCCGACCGACATGCAGGCCCAGTTCATGGCATTGAACTGCATCGCCCAAGGAACCAGCACGGTCACCGAGACGATTTTCGAGAACCGTTTCATGCACGTGAGTGAACTCATGCGCCTGGGCGCTCGCATCCAGATCGACGGCAAGGTCGCGGTCGTGGAAGGCGTGGAGCGCCTGTCCGGCGCGACGGTGATGGCCACGGACCTGCGCGCGTCGGCCAGTCTGGTGATTGCCGGGCTCGTGGCCGACGGCGAAACGATCGTGGACCGGATCTACCATCTTGACCGCGGTTACGACCAGATGGAAACCAAGCTGCGTGCCATCGGCGCGGACATCGAACGCATCAGGTGAGCCACATGCCCACGATCACCCTGGCCCTGTCCAAAGGGCGAATTTTCGACGAAACCTTGCCGCTGCTCGCTGCAGCCGGCATCGAAGTGCTTGAAGATCCGGAGAAGTCGCGCAAGCTCATTCTCCCCACCAATCAGCCGAACGTTCGCGTGGTTCTGGTACGAGCCACGGACGTGCCGACCTACGTGGAGCACGGCGGTGCCGACCTGGGCGTCACCGGCAAGGACACGCTCATCGAGCATGGCGGACAGGGCCTGTATCAGCCGCTGGATCTGCAGATCGCCAAGTGCCGCATGAGTGTCGCGGTGCCGGCAGACTTTGACTACGCGTCGGCGGTGCGGCAGGGGTCGCGCCTGAAGGTGGCCACCAAATACACCACCATTGCGCGCGATTTCTTTGCCTCCAAGAGCGTCCACGTCGACCTGATCAAGCTCTACGGCAGCATGGAGCTGGCGCCCCTGACCGGGCTGGCCGATGCCATCGTGGACCTGGTCTCCACCGGCAAGACGCTCAAGGCCAACAACCTGGTCGAAGTCGAGCAGATCATGGACATCAGCTCGCGCCTGGTGGTCAACCAGGCGGCCCTCAAGCTCAAGCAGGCTGCCATCCGACCCATTCTCGACGCCTTCACACAAGCCATCCAGAAAGGCCCTTCACCGTCATGAGCCTCTCCGCCACGCCCCTTCGCCTGTCCACAGCCTCGGCCGATTTCGAAACACAGTTCGCCCAGCGGCTGCACTGGTCGGCGGACACGGATCATGCGATCGAGCAACGCGTGGCGGACATCCTGACCGATGTGAAGCAGCGCGGTGACGCGGCGGTGCTGGAGTACACGGCGCGCTTCGATGGTCTGCAGGCGGGCTCGATGGCCGAACTCGAGCTGACCCAGGCCGACTTCAAGGCCGCGTTTGACGGCTTGCCTGCCGCCCAGCGCGAGGCGCTTCAGAGCGCGGCGCGCCGCGTGCGCAGCTACCACGAGGCGCAGAAGAAAGCCTCTGGCGAGAGCTGGACCTACCGCGACGAAGACGGCACTCTGCTGGGCCAGAAGGTCACGCCGCTGGACCGTGTGGGCATCTATGTGCCCGGCGGTAAGGCGGCCTACCCATCGAGTCTGATCATGAACGCGGTGCCGGCGCACGTGGCCGGCGTGGGCGAGATCATCATGGTGGTGCCGACCCCGGTGCGCGGCAGCGTGGCTACCGGCGGCACGGGTGCGACCACTTCGGCGCGCGGCGAGCGCAACGAACTGGTGCTGGCCGCGGCCTACGTCGCCGGTGTCACGCGCGCCTTCACCATCGGCGGTGCGCAGGCCGTGGCTGCACTGGCCTATGGCACCGCCACGGTGCCCAAGGTCGACAAGATCACTGGTCCCGGCAACGCCTATGTGGCCAGTGCCAAGCGCCGGGTGTTCGGTACGGTGGGGATCGACATGATCGCCGGCCCCAGCGAGATCCTGGTGCTGGCAGACGGCAGCACACCGGCCGATTGGGTGGCGATGGACCTGTTCAGCCAGGCCGAGCATGACGAGCTGGCGCAGTCGATCCTGCTGTGCCCCGACGCTACCTACCTCGACGCGGTGCAGGCCGCCATTGATCGCTTGCTGCCCACCATGCCGCGTGCCGCCATCATCGCCAAGAGCCTGAACGACC
The DNA here is from genome assembly GCF_042665135.1 of Hydrogenophaga bisanensis. NCBI lineage: Bacteria > Pseudomonadati > Pseudomonadota > Betaproteobacteria > Burkholderiales > Comamonadaceae > Hydrogenophaga > Hydrogenophaga bisanensis. The sequence continues at coordinate 169,132 of NZ_JBHTBX010000005.1, read as the reverse complement.
GCGGCGCGCTCATCCACACGCGCGACATGGAAGAAGCCTGCACCATCAGCAACCGCATCGCGCCGGAGCACCTGGAGGTCTCCAGCAGCGATCCGCACCGATGGGAGCCGCTGCTCAGGCACGCCGGCGCCATCTTTCTCGGCGCCTACACCAGCGAAAGTCTGGGTGACTACTGCGCCGGCCCCAACCATGTGCTGCCCACCAGCGGCACCGCGCGCTTCAGCTCGCCGCTGGGCGTGTACGACTTCCAGAAGCGCAGCAGCCTGATCGAGGTCAGCCAGGCCGGTGCCCAGCCGCTGGGCGTCATTGCTGCCGAGCTGGCCTATGGTGAGGGCCTGCAGGCGCACGCCCGCGCCGCCGAGTTGCGCCTGAACGAGGTCCCCCCGATGCGAGGCGTGAAATGAACGCGATGACCACAACGAATCCGCTGCAGCACATCCGGCAGGACATCCAGTCCATGCACGCCTATGCCATCCAGGACTCCACCGGCATGGTCAAGCTGGACGCGATGGAGAACCCGTTTTCGCTGCCACCCGAACTGCAGAAGGCCTTGGGCGAACGCCTGGGCGCTGTCGCCATCAACCGCTACCCCGGTGCGCGCATCGAAGACCTCAAGCAGGCACTGGCCCGGTATGTCAATTTGCCCGAAGGCTGCGCCCTGATGCTGGGCAACGGCTCCGACGAGTTGATCTCCCTGCTCGCCATGGGCTGCGACATGCCGGGGGCCAGTATCCTGGCGCCTTTGCCTGGCTTCGTGATGTACGCGATGAGCGCGCAGCTGCAAGGTCTGGCCTTCCACGGCGTGGACCTGACACCAGACTTCGAACTGGACGAGGCGGCGATGCTGGCCGCCATGCGTGCCCACAAGCCGACGATCACCTACCTGGCCTATCCGAACAATCCCACGGCCAACCTCTGGGACGCCGATGTGATCCGGCGATTGATCGCCGAGGCTGCCACGTATGGCGGTCTGGTGGTCATGGACGAAGCCTACCAGCCGTTCTCCAGCCACAGCTGGCTGGACGAAATCCGCGCCCATCCGGCCGCCAACGCCAATCTGCTGCTGATGCGCACGCTCTCCAAGTTCGGTCTGGCTGGTGTCAGGCTGGGTTACATGGTCGGTCCCCGCGCGCTCGTGCACGAGATCGACAAACTGCGTCCGCCCTACAACGTCAGCGTGCTCAATGCCGAGTGCGCGCTGTTTGCGCTCGAGCATGCTCAAGTGTTTGCCCAGCAGGCCGCCACGATCCGATCCGAGCGCGAGCGCCTGATCGCCGCGCTGGCGACCATGCCCGGCGTTCACCCGTTCCCCAGCCAGGCCAACATGGTGCTGGTGCGGGTGCCGGATGCCCAGCGAGCTTTTGAAGGGCTGAAAGCCCGTGGCGTGCTGGTCAAGAATGTTTCTAAAATGCATCCATTGCTCGGCAATTGTCTGCGCCTGACCGTCGGAACCCCTGACGAAAATGTGCAGATGATCGACGCCCTGCGATCCCAACTATGAACGCCCCCATTCCCGCCGCCTGCGCCACCGACCGTGTGGCCGATGTCCAGCGTCGAACCGCCGAGACGCAGATCCGTGTGTCCGTCAATCTGGACGGAACCGGTGCTGCCCGCCTGGCGACCGGCATCGGTTTTTTCGACCACATGCTGGACCAGATCGCACGCCATGGCCTGATCGATCTGGCGGTCGAGTGTCAGGGTGACCTCCACATCGATGGTCACCACACGGTCGAGGATGTGGGCATCACCATTGGCCAGGCCTTTGCCAAGGCGGTCGGTGACAAGAAGGGCATCCGTCGCTACGGTCATGCCTACGTGCCGCTGGATGAGGCGCTGTCGAGGGTGGTGGTCGATTTTTCCGGACGGCCTGGCCTGCACATGCACGTGCCTTTCACCGCAGGCATGATTGGCGCGTTCGACACGCAGCTGACCTTCGAGTTTTTCCAGGGCTTTGCCAACCATGCTGGCGTGACCCTGCACATCGACAATCTCAAGGGTGTCAACGCCCACCATCAGTGTGAGACCGTGTTCAAGGCCTTTGCCCGCGCGCTGCGCATGGCGCTCGAACGCGATCCGCGAATGGGCGACGTGATTCCCTCCACCAAAGGTTCGCTCTGATCCCCCGGAAAGTCTGATGAAACGCAAGACAGTGGCCGTGGTGGACTACGGCAGCGGGAACCTGCGCTCGGTGTCCCAAGCGGTGATGCATGTGGCCGACGCCGTCGGTTTCGACGTGGTCGTGACCGCCAGCCCGCAGGCGGTGCTTGAGGCCGACCGGGTGGTACTGCCCGGTCAGGGCCACATGGGTGACTGCATGCGAGAGCTCGACGCGTCCGGCTTGAAGGCGGCCGTCCTGCACGCCGCCGCCCACAAGCCCTTGTTCGGTGTGTGTGTCGGCATGCAGATGTTGCTCGATCGCAGCGAAGAGGGGCCCACCGATGGTTTGGGATTGATGCCCGGCGAGGTGGTCCGTTTCCGCCTGGCGGGCATGACCCAGCCCGATGGCAGCCGCTACAAGGTGCCCCAGATGGGGTGGAACCAGGTTTTTCACCAGCTGGCCGCTGCCGTGCATCCTGTCTGGGCGGGCATTCCGGATGGCGCCTGGTTCTACTTCGTGCACAGCTACTTTGCCCGTCCGTCCAACCCGGCACACTGTGTCGGTGAAGCGGATTACGGAGGCCGCTTTGCCGCTGCCATCGCCCGCGACAACATTTTTGCCACCCAGTTTCACCCCGAAAAGAGTGCCGACCAGGGGCTGGCGCTCTATCGCAACTTCCTGACCTGGAACCCCTAAGCGCCGACAGGCTCGCCTTACCATGCTGCTGATTCCCGCCATTGATCTCAAAGACGGCCAGTGTGTTCGCCTCAAACAGGGCGACATGGATCAATCCACCGTGTTCGGTGAAGACCCGGCGGCCATGGCTCGCAACTGGGTCAACAAAGGTGCCCGTCGCGTGCACCTGGTGGATCTCAACGGCGCCTTTGCCGGCAAGCCCAAGAACGAGCAGGCGATCCGCGCCATCCTCAAGGAGGTGGGCGCCGAAGTGGACGTCCAGCTGGGCGGCGGCATTCGCGACCTCGACACCATCGAGCGCTACCTCGACGCCGGACTGCGCTACGTCATCATCGGCACCGCCGCCGTCAAGAACCCCGGCTTCCTTCAGGATGCCTGCACGGCCTTCGGCGGACACATCATCGTGGGTCTGGACGCCAAGGACGGCAAGGTCGCGACCGATGGCTGGAGCAAGCTCACTGGTCACGAGGTGGTGGATCTGGGCAAGAAGTTCGAGGATTACGGCGTCGAGTCCATCATCTACACCGACATCGGTCGTGACGGCATGCTCAGTGGCATCAACATCGAGGCCACCGTCAAGCTGGCGCAGGCGCTGACGATCCCCGTGATTGCATCAGGTGGCCTCTCGAACATGGACGATATCCGCAGGCTTTGTGCGGTGGAAGAAGAGGGCGTCGAGGGCGTGATCTGCGGCCGCTCCATCTACAGCGGTGACCTGGATTTCCAGGCGGCGCAGGCCTTGGCCGACGAGTTGAACGGATGACGGATGCTGGCTAAACGCATCATTCCCTGTCTGGACGTGACCGGTGGCCGCGTCGTCAAAGGCGTCAACTTCGTCGAGCTCCGCGACGCGGGTGACCCGGTAGAAATCGCGGCCCGTTACAACGAGCAGGGCGCCGACGAGCTGACCTTTCTGGACATCACCGCCACCAGCGATGGCCGCGACCTGATCCTGCACATCATCGAGGACGTCGCTTCTCAGGTGTTCATTCCGCTGACGGTCGGTGGCGGTGTCCGCACGGTCGAGGACGTTCGGCGGCTGCTCAACGCCGGGGCCGACAAGACCAGTTTCAACTCGGCCGCCATTGCCAACCCGCAGGTGATCCGCGACGCTTCCGACAAGTACGGTTCCCAGTGCATCGTGGTGGCCATCGACGCCAAGCGCCGTCAGGGTGAAGATCTCGCCGCTCGCGGCGCTGGCTGGGATGTCTACAGCCACGGTGGCCGCAAGAACACCGGTCTGGATGCCGTGGTCTGGGCCCGTCAGATGGCTGAGTATGGCGCCGGTGAAATCCTGCTGACCAGCATGGACCGCGATGGCACCAAGAGCGGCTTCGATCTTGAGCTGACCCGTGCGGTGGCCGACGCCGTCAGTGTGCCCGTCATTGCCTCCGGTGGCGTGGGCAACCTCGACCACCTGGCCGACGGCGTGCAGCAGGGCGGGGCGGACGCCGTATTGGCCGCCAGCATCTTCCACTACGGTGAGTACACCGTGGCTCAGGCCAAGCAGCGCATGGCCGAGCGTGGTATACCCGTGAGGCTGTGAACATGAATGCCGATTGGCTTGACGCCGTCAAATGGGATGCGCAAGGACTGGTGCCAGTGATTGCGCAGGAGGCCGCCACGGGCGACGTCCTGATGTTTGCGTGGATGAACCGCGAGGCCCTGCAGAAGACGGCCGAACTCGGCCGGGCGGTGTACTTCAGCCGTTCGCGCAACAAACTCTGGTTCAAGGGCGAGGAGTCGGGGCATGTACAGACGGTGCACGATATCCGGCTGGACTGCGACAACGACGTGGTGCTGCTCAAGGTGACGCAGCTGGGGCACGAGCCCGGCATTGCCTGCCATACCGGACGCCACAGCTGCTTCTTCCAGAGCCACCAGAATGGGCAGTGGGTGCCGGTTGATCCGGTGCTCAAGGACCCGCAATCCATCTACAAATGAGTGCCATGTCCGACACAGACTCTCTCGCGCGTCTGGCCGCGGTCATCGAGAGCCGCAAGCCGGCCAACGGCGGTGACCCAGAGAAAAGCTATGTTGCGCGCCTGCTGCACAAGGGGCCGGACGCTTTCCTCAAGAAGGTCGGCGAAGAGGCCACCGAGGCAGTGATGGCAGCCAAAGACTGCGATCACGGAGGCGATGTGCAGAAGCTGGTCAATGAGGTGGCCGACCTCTGGTTCCACAGCATGATCGCGCTCGCCCACTACGGCAAGGCACCTGCCGACGTGGTGGCAGAACTGGTGCGCCGCGAAGGCCTCAGCGGACTGGAAGAAAAGGCCTTGCGCAAGGCGCAGATCCGCGAAGCCTCGGAGTAGAGAGAACAAGCCTTTTCTGGAGCCCTTCATGCGCGATGAGACCGACGTGACCGATGTTCAGGCCAAGGGGGACGAAAAGGCCGAGTCCCTCAAGACCATTGGCTGGATCAGCTACCTGCTGCACCTGATCGTAGCAGTGGCAGCTGTCGTGCCGGGCGCTCAGGTCGGTATCGGCATTCTGCTGGTGGCGCTGATCATCGACCTGGTGAAAAAGGATGATGCAGCGGGCTCCTGGCAGGCCAGCCATTTTTCCTGGCGCATTCGTACGGTGTTGTGGGCGGGGGTTCTTTATGTGGTGACGATCCCTCTGTGGCTCCTGCTGCTGATCCCCGGGATGGTCGCCTGGGCCATCATTTCCATCTGGTTCCTCTACCGCATCGTCAAGGGCATGGTCCGGATGAACGCCAGCCAGTCCATGCCTGACTGAAGACACCAACTCATGAGCTCACACGATCCGAATTGCATCTTCTGCAAAATCATTGCTGGCCAGATCCCGTCCAGGAAGGTCTACGAGGACGAGGATATCTATGCCTTTCACGACATTGCTCCCTGGGCGCCGGTGCACTTCCTCATGGTGCCGAAGCTCCACATTCCGTCCATGGCCCAGGTCGATACCACTCACGAGCGACTGCTGGGCAAAATGATGGGCTTGGCACCCCGTCTGGCCGTTGAGCAGGGCTGCAATCCGTATCCGCAAGGGGGATTTCGCATCGTGTGCAACACGGGGGCGGAAGGGGGGCAGGAGGTGCATCACTTGCATGTCCACGTCATGGGTGGGCCGCGGCCGTGGGCCCGGGGATGACGTCCCAACCCGTCCAGACGTCAACCGGGTCTAGGAATACCCTTGCACGCCTGCATTGAACCCCTGTGCCGGCGTAGAATCCAACACCAAGGCGCTGGTCGCCATTTCAGATACTGGAGAATCGTATGGGAAGTTTCTCGATTTGGCACTGGCTCATCGTGCTGCTGATCGTCGTGATGGTGTTCGGCACCAAAAAGCTGAAGAACCTTGGGTCTGATCTCGGTGGGGCTGTCAAGGGTTTCAAGGACGGCATGAAGGACGGTGGTGCTGACGCGGCATCTGCTCCGCCCGCCAACCCCCAGGTCACCCAGGCCGCCAAGGCTGAGCAGACCACCATCGACGTCGAAGCAAAGCAAAAAAGCTGAAGCGTCGCCCTGTGGCCCTGGACTTCTCGTCCGGCGGCCTCTAACCTTCTGACCTGCCTGACATGATCGATCTGGGCATTTCCAAGCTCGCCCTGATCGGGGCGGTGGCGCTGGTCGTCATCGGCCCCGAGAAGTTGCCGCGCGTGGCCAGAACCGTGGGAACCCTGCTGGGCAAAGCCCAGCGCTATGTGGCGGACGTCAAGGCGGAAGTCAACCGGTCCATGGAGCTCGACGAGCTTCGGAAGATGAAGGAGTCGGTGGAGTCGGCCGCCAAGGACGTCGAGTCCTCCATCCAGAGCGGTGCATCCGACTTCGAGAAGTCCTGGCAAGAGGCCACCGCGGGCCTTGAGGGCTCCGCCGAGGCGTCTTCGGACAACTCGGATGCCCTCAACCGAATCGGCACTGACCTTTACCCCGTCTACCGGCATCCCAAAAAGAACTGGCGCGTCAAGCAGGGCGCCATGCCCCAGTGGTACAAGGCCCGTGCAGGTGTGCGTACCAGGGCCCAGTCGGGTGCGGCCCGTGTGGCCCGTTTTCGCCCGCGATCCAATCCGACAGTGCGCTGATGACCTCTTCCAAACAACCTGACGACGAACTCGCCGGCACGGAGCAACCGTTCGTCCAGCATCTCATGGAGTTGCGGGACCGGCTTCTGTACGCCATGGTGGGCTTGGGGGTGTGCATGGGCGTTCTGGCCATCTGGCCGGGCCCCAGCGGTCTGATCGACCTCATTGCGGTGCCGATCAGGGCCCACATGCCGCCCGATGCCAAGCTCATCGCCGTGGGCGTGTTCTCGCCGTTTTTCGTGCCGCTGAAGGTCCTGGCCATGGCGGCCCTGTTGCTGTCGCTTCCCTGGTGGATGTACCAGATCTGGGCGTTCGTTGCACCCGGTTTGTACAGCCACGAGAAGCGGTTCGCCGTTCCTTTGATTGTCCTGGGAAGCGTTCTGGCCTACATTGGTATCGCCTTCGTCCAGTTTTTCGTGCTGGACAAGATGTTCGGATTCATCCAGAACTTCACGCCAGCCAGTGTGGCGGCCACGCCCGACATTGCCTCGTATGTCGAGGCCATCCTGTCCCTCTATCTGGCCTTCGGGCTGGCTTTCCAGGTCCCCGTCGTGGTGGTGCTCCTGGTGAAGATGAACATGGTCACCATCGAGAAGCTCAAGGAATTCCGGGGCTACTTCATCGTGGTGGCCTTCATCATCGCTGCCATCGTGACGCCGCCCGATGTCATTTCCCAGCTGGCACTCGCCATTCCGATGTGCCTGCTCTATGAGCTGGGCATCTGGGGTGCGCGGTGGTTTGTCAAGCCGGCTCCGCAGGCGCAGGAAGAAGCCTGAATCTTCTCCTGCGAATCACATCCGGTGGTGGTTGCCGGCCCGACGGTGCCGCGATGGTGATCTGCCGTTATCTTGCTTGGGACTGCAGGCGTTGAGGGGTCCGACGTCCTGGCACCACTTCCACGGTCTGTGAACCCGCCTTGCGCAGCAACACCACGGTGGCGGGCTTGCCGGGGGGCAGTGCCGCGACCGCTGACAGCAGTTGCGGCACGTTGGTGACGGTGCGATCGCCAACCTGCGTGATGACATCACCCGGCCGGATACCCGCCACTGACGCTGGCCCGTTCTGGAGCACGCCAGTGATGATCACCCCACCGTTTTGCCCCAGACCAAAGCTTTCGGCCAGCTCGGGCGTCAGGTCCTGGGGCTCGACCCCGATCCATCCCCGTGTCACCTGTCCATCGCGCACGATGGCCTCCATCACGCTGCGTGCGGTGGACGTCGGGATGGCAAACCCGATGCCCATCGATCCGCCCGAGCGGGAATAGATGGCTGTGTTGATGCCCATCAATCGGCCGTTTATGTCCACCAGCGCGCCGCCAGAGTTCCCGGGGTTGATCGCCGCATCGGTCTGGATGAAGTTCTCGAAGGTGTTGATGCCCAGCTGGGTGCGACCGAGCGCGCTGACGATGCCGCTGGTGACCGTCTGACCAACGCCAAACGGGTTGCCGATGGCCAGCACCTGATCGCCGATCGCCAGTGCGTCGGAGTCCCCCAGGGTGATCACGGGCAGGTTGTCGAGCGCGATCTTCAGGATCGCCAGGTCCGTTTCCGGGTCCGTGCCGATCACCTGTGCCACCGTGCGCCGGCCGTCGACGAGCACCACCTCGATTTCATCGGCTTCCTCGATCACATGGTTGTTGGTCAGAATGTATCCGGCAGGACTCACGATCACGCCGGAGCCGAGGCCCGACTGCTGCTGGGCAGACCCCTGGTCACCGAAGAAGAAGCGGAACCAGGGGTCATTGATGCCTTGGGGGGCTTCGGCCGTCTTGCTGGTGTTGATGCTGACCACCGCGGGTGAAGCGGCCTGGGCAGCCGCACGCAGGCTGCCGGGAGCGGCCGCAGGCGTGCCGCCCGTGCTGGGTGCTTCGATCACGGGCACCACCATCGGCAGAGATGGTCGGCGGTCCAGCCAGCCTGGCTTGAGAGTGGCCACCACGAAGTAGGCAGCCACCAGAATGGTGACGGTTTGGGCAAACAGGAGCCAGAGTCTTTTCATGATGCCGGTCGCGAATGGGCACCAATGCCCGTTGTGTCTGAGATTGTCGGTGATTTGGTGACGCTGCCCGTGGACTTCAAGCCGGTTGACGCAGGTCAATGCGGTGTTGTCGCATCCGGGGTCGAATCACTCGCAGTCAACAACGACCGGAGGAAGCATATGAAAGCAATGGTGGATCTTTTCTCGACCGACTATGGTCTGTTCAGCGTCGGCGTTCTGGCCTTCATCATCGTGATGGCGGTCTGGTTCTACCGTTTCTTCAATCGCAAGATGCTGGAGTCGGAAGCGCAGCAGCGTCGCTGAGGCGTCGGGGTGTCAAAATGCCGGGATGAGTTCTTCATCCGGCGTCGTCACCCGTCAGCAGTTGTGCACCACATTGGATCAACTGCTTGAGCCATCACTTTTTCGAGACTACGGACCCAATGGTCTGCAAGTGGAGGGCAAGGCAGAGATACGTCGCCTGGTTTCCGGCGTGACCGCCAGTCTGGCCTTGATTGATGCGGCGATCGCTGCCCGTGCCGATGCCATCCTGGTGCACCACGGCCTTTTCTGGCGCGGTCAGGATGGGCGAGTGACAGGCTGGATGAAGCAGCGCCTGTCCCGGCTGCTGGCCCACGACATCAACCTGCTGGCCTATCACCTGCCGCTGGACGCGCATCCCCGGTTGGGCAACAACGCCCAGCTTGCTGACCGCCTGGGTGTGGTGGTGCCTGACGGGCCGGAAGGTCGTTTTGGTGAGCAGTCCCTTGGGTTCATCGGCGAGCGCCCATGGGCCTCCATGGCGGACATGGCGAGTGACATCGAGTTGCTTCTGGGGCGCCCGGTGACACTCGTCGGCGATGCACAACGCCCTGTGCGGCGGATCGCGTTGTGCACGGGTGGGGCTCAGTCCTACTTCGAGGCAGCCATTGCCGCCGGTGCGGATGTGTTCGTCACCGGAGAGATCTCGGAACCCCAGGCGCATCTGGCGCAAGAGTGCGGTGTCGGCTACCTGGCCTGTGGTCATCACGCCACCGAACGCTTTGGCGCTCCAGCGGTGGGTGCGCATGTGGCAGCCCTGCTGGGGCTGGAGCACCAATTCATCGAGATACCGAATCCCGCCTGACGGGCGCCCTCAGGATGAACAACATCTGTCCTCCCTTGCTCATCAGCATGGGCGATCCCGCCGGTATCGGTCCGGAGATCATCCTGAGTGCTGCGGCCCGGCATCCGGAGCGCTTGTCGGATGTTCTGGTGGTCGGTGACTGGGCGGTCCTGCAGGCGGCCAGGGAGCGGCTGGTTTCACAGACAGACCTGTCTCTGCCCGTTTTGCAGGAGTGGGTTGGTGAAGGTAGTTGGGACGGCGGGGAAAACGGGGTGCTCCGCGTCGTGCAGACGGGTTCGCCGGCGACCGACTTGCCGCCCATGGGGCGGATCAGTGCGGGTGCGGGACAACTCGCGGCCGATGCGATCGCGGCGGCGGCCCGGCGGGTGTTGTCCGGTTGGAGCAGGGGCATGATCACCGCCCCCATTCACAAGGAGGCGCTGGCGGCTGCCGGCATCGATCACCCGGGGCACACCGAGTACCTGCAGGCGCTCGCCGCCGATCACCTGGGGTGCCGCATCGACCAGGTGCCGGTGCGCATGATGCTGAGTTGCCCCGGACTGCGCACCGTGCTGGTCAGCATCCATGTCGCCTTGCAAAAGGCCATCGACTTGGTCACCACCGACCGGGTTCTCGAAACCATTCGCATCACCGATCGGTGCCTGCGCGTTCGTGGCGGTGAGCGCCCCCGCATCGGAGTCGCGGGGCTCAATCCCCACGCAGGGGAAGGCGGCTTGTTCGGCACCGAAGAGTTGCGAGTCATTGCGCCTGCGGTGGAGGCAGCGCGGGCAGAGGGCATTGATGTCTCAGGGCCGCATCCGCCCGATACGGTGTTCATGCGCGCACGCCAGGGAGCCTTCGATGTGGTCGTAGCGATGTACCACGACCAGGGACTCATTCCGGTGAAGTTGCTCGGGCTGGAGCACGGCGTCAACACGACGTTGGGCTTGCCGTTTGTGCGCACCAGCCCCGACCATGGCACGGCTTTCGATCTGGCGGGTACGGGCAGGGCAGATCCGTCCAGTCTGGTGGCCGCCTGGGATGCCGCCTTGGACATGACAGCACCTCCCTGAGGGCGCTCAGCCCGTCATTTGCGCAAGCTGTCCCTGATTTCCCTCAGCAGCAGAACGTCTTCCGGTGTCGTGGGTGGGGCCGGTGGGGCAGCGGGCTCCTGGCGCTTGAGGCGGTTGATCTGCTTGACCATCAGGAAGATCACGAAGGCCAGGATCAGGAAATTGATACCGACAGAAATGAAGTTGCCGTAGGCCAGGACCGGTACGCCCGCTTCCTTCATGGCGGCCAGCGTTCTGGCTGTGCCTTCCGGGGCGGCGCCCAGGGTGATGAACAGGTTGGAGAAATCCAGCTTGCCGAACACCGAACCGACCACCGGCATGATGACATCGTCGACCAGCGAGCCGACGATCTTGCCGAATGCCCCGCCGATGATCACGCCGACCGCCAGATCGATGACATTGCCCTTGACGGCAAATTCCTTGAACTCCTGCATCATGCCCATGTGTGCTCTCCTGAGGTTGTTTGGGATGCTTCCAGCGCGTCCTCGCTGCCAGAAGCCCGGCGCGATTGTCACCGAGCACCATGGTATTACTTTGCGAGCCCTGAGGTGGTGATTCCTGGAGCGTGACCGATTGCCGGTTGCTGTCGCGCCATTAATGCACTGGGCTGCTTTGGAATGCGACAGAGGCCCTTGACAGGTCCGGTAGAATCACGGGTTGACCCTAATTCCCGTTTCGAAACGTCTTTGAAAGATCCCCATGAGTGAAGCAACCGTCGATTCGACTGTGGACAGCAGTCGTCGGACCTGGCTGATCACCTCCTGCGCCATGGGCGGCGTGGGAGCGGCAGCCGTCGCCGTCCCGTTCGTGAGCACTTTCCAACCTTCGGAGCGGGCCAAGGCCGCCGGTGCTGCCATCGAAGTGGATGTGTCGGCCATCCCTCCCGGCGAGAAAGTGGTGGTGGAGTGGCGGGGCAAGCCCGTGTGGGTCATGCGCCGCACGCCCGAGCAATTGGCTGCCCTCGAGAAGATCGAGGCCGATCTGGCCGATCCGAATTCCGATCGCAAGGCCTATCCGACGCCGGAATACGCCAAGAACCGCCATCGGTCCATCAAGCCGGAAATCCTGGTGGCTGTGGGCATCTGCACCCATCTGGGCTGCTCGCCCGGGGACAAGCTGACGCCCGGCCCCCAGCCTTCGCTGCCCGACAACTGGCAGGGCGGTTTCCTGTGCGCTTGCCACGGTTCGACCTTCGACGTTGCCGGCCGCGTGTTCAAGAACAAGCCGGCGCCGGACAACCTGGAAATTCCGCCGCACTACTACACCTCCGAGACCACGGTCCTGATCGGTGAAGAGAAGAAGGCCTGAGCAGGCTGAACTGACCACAGAGGCAATCCATGGCTGAATTCAAAGAAATCTCTCCCGACGCTCCCGCGGGCCAAAAGCTGCTGAACTGGGTGGACAACCGTTTCCCGTTGTCCAAGCTGTTCAACGAGCACATGGCGGAGTACTACGCGCCCAAGAACTTCAACTGGTGGTACATCTTCGGTTCGCTGGCCCTGCTGGTGCTGGTGATCCAGATCGTCACCGGCATTTTCCTGGTCATGCACTACAAGCCCGACGCCAATCTGGCGTTCGCCTCGGTCGAGTACATCATGCGCGATGTGCCTTGGGGCTGGCTGATCCGCTACATGCACTCCACGGGTGCCTCGGCATTCTTCGTGGTGGTGTACCTCCACATGTACCGGGGTCTGATCTACGGTTCCTACCGCAAGCCGCGTGAACTGGTGTGGGTGTTCGGTTGTGCCATTTTCCTGGTGCTGATGGCCGAAGCCTTCATGGGCTACCTGCTGCCCTGGGGCCAGATGTCCTACTGGGGTGCCCAGGTGATCGTGAACCTGTTCTCGGCCATTCCGTTCGTCGGTCCTGACCTGGCTCTGCTGATCCGCGGTGACTTCGTCGTCGGTGATGCCACGCTCAACCGCTTCTTCAGCTTCCACGTGATCGCTGTGCCGCTGGTGCTGCTGGGTCTGGTGGTGGCGCACATCATCGCCCTGCACGAAGTGGGTTCCAACAACCCGGACGGCGTCGAGATCAAGGCAGGCCCCAAGGGCAACCGCTGGTCCAAGAATGCGCCGGCCGACGGTGTTCCCTTCCATCCCTACTACAGCGTGCATGACGTGTTTGGCGTCTCGCTGTTCCTGATGGTGTTCTCGGCCATCGTGTTCTTTGCGCCCGAGTTCGGCGGCTACTTCCTCGAGTACAACAACTTCATCCCGGCCGATCCGCTGGTCACGCCGCTTCACATCGCCCCGGTCTGGTACTTCACGCCGTTCTATTCGATGCTGCGTGCCATCACCACCGAGATGATGTACGTGCTCATCGCCTGTGTGATCCTGGGTGCCATCCTGGGTGTGCTCAAGGCCAAGGTAGGCGCTTTCTTCAAGCTGGTGATCGTGGGTGGCGCCGTCGTGGTCTCTGCCCTGATGCTGGCCATCGACGCCAAGTTCTGGGGTGTGGTCGCCATGGGCGGCGCCGTGATCATCCTGTTCTTCCTGCCCTGGCTGGACAACAGCCCGGTCAAGTCCATCCGCTACCGCCCGAGCTGGAACAAGTGGCTGTACGCCGTGTTCGTGATCAACTTCCTGATCCTGGGCTACCTGGGTATCCTGCCGCCGTCCCCCATCGGTGAGCGCGTCTCACAGGTCGGCACGCTGTTCTACTTTGGCTTCTTCCTGCTGATGCCGTGGTGGTCGCGTCTGGGTGAGTTCAAGCCCGTGCCTGCCAGAGTGACCTTCAAACCCCACTGAAACCCGGCAGCAACTTGCGGAGAAACATGCAAATGAAAAAGATCCTTCTGGGTTTCGCGCTCTCGCTCGGCCTGTCGGCTTCGGTGCTGGCGGCTGGTGGTCCTGGTATTCCCATGGACAAGGCGCCCAACCGCACCAATGACATGGCGGCCCTGCAGAATGGTGCCAAGCTGTTCGTCAACTACTGCCTGAGCTGCCATTCGGCGGCCTTCATGCGGTACAACCGCCTGCGTGACATCGGTCTGACCGACAAGCAGATTGCCGAAAACCTGACCTTCACCACCGAGAAGATCGGTGACACCATGAAGGCGGCCATTGATCCCAAGCAGGCCAAGGCCTGGTTCGGTGCCAACCCGCCCGATCTCACGGTGATCGCTCGCTCGCGCGCAGGCAAGGGCTACACCGGTGCCGATTACCTGTACACCTTCCTGCGCACCTACTATCGGGATGAAGCCAAGCCAACCGGCTGGAACAACATGGCTTTCCCCAACGTGGGCATGCCCAATCCGCTGTGGCAACTGCAGGGTGAACAGAAGCCGGTCATGCAGAAGGTGACCAGTCATGGTCACGAAGTGGAAGTCCTCAAGGGCTGGGAACAGGTCAAGCCCGGTACCATGAATCAGGCCGAGTTTGACCAGAACGTGGGTGATCTGGTGGCCTATCTGCAGTGGATGGGTGAGCCGGCACAGAACACGCGCGTCCGTCTCGGTGTCTGGGTGATGCTGTTCCTTGCGGCATTTACCGTGGTTGCCTGGCGTCTGAACGCCTCTTACTGGAAAGACGTCAAGTAAGTCCATACCCGTCGGCGCGTTCCTGTGACCGCCGACCTGTGCAGTGGCAGGACCTCGCCGTCGTGCGTTCAGGTCCTCCACTGTTTTTGCATTAAGGAGCTCCCCTCATGATGGTCCTGTACTCGGGCACGACCTGCCCCTATTCCCACCGTTGCCGGTTCGTGCTGTTCGAGAAAGGCATGGATTTCGAGATCCGTGACGTCGACCTTTACAACAAGCCGGAAGACATCAGTGTGATGAACCCGTACGGGCAGGTTCCTATCCTGGTCGAGCGCGACCTGATCCTGTACGAGTCCAACATCATCAACGAGTACATTGACGAGCGGTTCCCTCACCCGCAACTCATGCCTGGTGATCCGGTGGACCGTGCCCGTGTGCGGCTGTTCCTGCTGAACTTCGAGAAGGAACTGTTCACCCATGTGTCGGTGCTCGAGAACCGCGCATCGAAGGCCAATGAGAAAGCACTGGAGAAGGCGCGATCGCACATCCGCGACCGCCTGACCCAGCTGGCTCCTGTGTTCCTCAAGAACAAGTTCATGCTGGGGGACAACTTCTCCATGCTGGATGTCGCCATTGCGCCCCTGCTGTGGCGCCTGGACTTCTACGGCATCGAGCTCAGCAAGAACGCTGCCCCGTTGCTCAAGTACGCTGAGCGCATCTTCTCTCGCCCCGCCTACATTGAAGCGCTGACGCCGTCCGAGAAGGTCATGCGCAAATGATCCCGGCTTGCCGCCATGACTTGCCTGTCGTGGCGGCCAGATGGTTCTTCGAATGAATCCCCAAGACCGAGACCTGCCCTCCACCCGCCCGTATCTCATTCGTGCCATGCACGAGTGGTGCACGGACAACGGTTTTTCACCGTACATGGCGGTGCACGTCGACCGCTCGGTGCAGGTGCCTTCCGAGTACGTGAACAACGGCGAAATCGTCCTGAACGTCAGTCTGGATGCCACCAGCGGCCTGAAGTTGGGCAACGACTGGATCGAGTTCAAGGCGCGTTTCGGCGGGGTGGCGCGAGAGATCCTGGTGCCCGTGAGTCATGTGGTGGCCATCTACGCGCGGGAGAACGGGCAGGGCATGGCCTTTCCTGCGCCTCAGGCTCCGGCTGCCGATGCTCCAGATGCACCCCAGGCAGATGCTGAGCGTCATGCCGGACCCGCCTTGCGAGCGGTGTCGACCGACGACTCCGCAGCCCCAGGTCAGGCAGCGGATGGCGAGGGTGGTGGCCCGCAAGGTCCGAAGGGCCCACGACCTGCCCTCAAGCGCGTCAAGTAGAATTCAGCCGTTGCCGCTTTAGCTCAGTTGGTAGAGCACTCGCCTTGTAAGCGATAGGTCGTCTGTTCGAGTCAGACAAGCGGCACCACCTTTGATGAAACGACCGCACCGCAGGTCGTTTCACCGCTCATCGTCCGAGGGCTTGGATCTTGATCCGAATGCCGGTAACCTCGTGCCCTTTGCGGGTGAGCTCCTTGACCATCGTCGGGAGCAGTTGCCGGAGTTTGGTGGCCGCCGCGGACGATTTGACCAGCAGGCACCATTCTCCGTTTTCAAGCGGGCCCGATTGCACGAGTCCCCGCAGCGGGATCGGGATGAGGGGGTTGACAGCTTCGAGGCACGCAGCAGAGGCGCGAATGCGCGCCTGTAGAGCGGCCAGCGAGGGAGCCTCTTCGGCGGCCTGCTTCAGGGACCACAGCGTCTGGCGACGGACAACGGGACTCATGGGCTGATACATTGCAGGTGAGCCTGCGGGTGCAAGGAAGGATGTAAGGCGTGCACATCATTATCACGGACGCTTGGCTGGCGCGCAGCCGCGCCTTGCATCTCAACGGATTCAAGCTGATTCTGATGGCCCTGGCGGGCTCAGGGCTGTTGATGCTGGGGGCTGTCGCCACTTACCACTGGGTGTTTCTGGAGGGTGTGCGTCAGGGCTGGCCTGGTTTCAGCTCCATGGCCAGGCTGGTCTCTCAGGGAGAGCTCGACGCCAACAAGTTGTACATGCGCGACAACCTGGATGCGATGGCCCGCAAGCTGGGTGAGATGCAGGCACGCATGGTCCAGATCGAGTCGCTTGGCGAGCGTGTGGCGGGCTTGGCGGGATTCGATCCGGCCGAGTTCCGTACACCACCTGCCTCAGGCGGAGCGTTGATCGGATCCAAACCGCTGACGCCGGAAGAGTTCCAGTTGGCCATGGCCAATCTCGAGTCGACGGCAGGCACCAGCATCGACTGGTTGACGGCGGTCGAATCTCGCCTGTTCGACCAGAAGATCCAGCGCAGCATGGTCCCCACGCAGGAGCCGGTGACCAATGGGAACGTCGGATCGCCGTTTGGTTTCCGCATTGATCCCATTACCGGTCGGGCCGCATTGCACACGGGCCTGGATTTCCCCGCCGACACGGGCACGCCGATCCTGGCGGCCGCCGGCGGCGTGGTGGTGGTTCAGGAGTACCACCCCGCCTACGGAAACATGGTCGAGATCGATCACGGCAACGATCTGATCACCCGTTATGCCCACGCCTCGCGTGTGCTGACCAAAAAAGGCGATCTCGTCAAGCGCGGCCAGCACATCGCCGATGTGGGCAGCACGGGTCGTTCGACTGGGCCTCACCTTCACTTTGAGGTGCTCGTCTCCGGTGTGCCGCAGGATCCCCGCCGGTTCCTGAGTGCCGGCGAGAGCCTCGCTGGCCTTCTGCCGGGACGCCAGGCGCCTCCCGTCCGCTGACAGCGCCGCTGCTGGCCATCTGTAAAATGGCCGGCAACCTTCCGGGGTGGCGCCCGCATTCCGCCCGTCTGCGGGCGGATGTGGAGCGTTGACCTATCCCCTGTCCGATTCCTCTATTCCGATGTGGATCCTGCGCCCAGCATGTTGATGGTGCAGTGACCGCTCCCCATATGGCCACGAACTTCCTCACCAAAATTTTTGGTAGCCGCAACGACCGTTTGCTCAAGACCTACCGCAAGACGGTTGACCGTATCAATGGCCTCGAACCCCAGTTTGAGAAGCTCTCCGATGATGAGCTTCGGGCGCAGACCGAGCGATTCAGGCAGCGGCTGACTCAGGGGGAATCCCTGGATGCCTTGTTGCCTGAGGCGTTCGCCGTCGTGCGCGAGGCCAGCAAGCGTGTCATGAAGATGCGCCACTTCGATGTGCAGCTCATCGGCGGCATTGCCCTGCACAGTGGCAAGGTGGCCGAAATGCGCACCGGCGAAGGCAAGACACTGACAGCCACCTTGCCGGTGTACCTGAACGCGCTGGCCGGTCGGGGTGTCCACGTGGTGACGGTGAACGACTACCTCGCGACACGCGACGCCCAGTGGATGGGCCGTCTCTACAACTTCCTCGGTCTGTCGGTGGGTATCAATCTTGCGCAGATGGCGCGCGAGGAAAAGCAGGCAGCCTACCGAGCCGACATCACCTACGGCACGAACAACGAGTACGGCTTCGACTATCTGCGTGACAACATGGTGTACGAAGCCTCGGATCGCGTCCAGCGGCCGCTTCACTACGCCATCGTTGACGAGGTGGACTCCATCCTGATCGATGAGGCGCGTACCCCGCTGATCATCAGCGGTCAGGCCGAAGATCAGACGCCGGTGTACCTGGCCATCAAACAACTGGTGCCCCATCTGGTGCGTCAGGAAGGAGAAGCCGACCCCCGCACCGGTGAGGGGGTGATCAAGCCGGGGGACTTCACCGTCGACGAAAAGGCGCATTCCATTCACATGACCGAGCAAGGGCATGAGAACGCCGAACGCTTGCTGTCCCGGGCCGGCCTGCTGCCCGAAGGCGCCTCACTGTACGACCCGTCGAACATCGCCCTTCTCCACAACCTGGTGACTTCCCTGAAGGCTCACCACCTCTATCACCGTGACCAGCACTACGTGGTTCAGGACGGTGAGATCGTGATCGTTGATGAGTTCACCGGCCGCCTGATGTCGGGACGTCGCTGGAGCGATGGTCTTCACCAGGCGGTGGAGGCCAAGGAGGGCGTGGCGATCCAGCCAGAGAACCAGACGCTGGCATCCATCACCTTCCAGAACTACTTCCGCCTGTACACCAAGCTGTCCGGCATGACGGGCACGGCCGACACCGAAGCCTACGAGTTCCAGGAAATCTACGGTCTGGAGACGGTGGTCATTCCGCCCAATCGACCGAGCCAGCGCAAGGACGAGCTCGACCGCGTCTACAAGACCACCAAGGAAAAGTACGTCGCGGCCATTGCCGACATCCGCGAATGTCATGAGCGTGGCCAGCCGGTGCTGGTGGGTACATCGTCGATCGAGAACTCCGAGATCATTTCCCAACTGCTGATCGCCGAGAAGCTGCCTCACGAGGTGCTCAACGCCAAGCAGCACGCGAGGGAAGCCGACATCATCGTCCAGGCCGGGCGCCCGGGAGCGATCACGATCGCCACCAACATGGCGGGTCGCGGAACCGATATTGTTCTGGGGGGAAATCTGGAGAAGATGGTCTCGGCCATCGAGGCCGATGCCTCCCTTGGCGAGGAGCAGAAGGCCCAGCGAATCCAGGCCGTCCGGCAGCAGTGGCAGGCTGACCACGACAAGGTCAAAGCCTTGGGAGGACTGCGCATCATCGCCACGGAGCGCCACGAATCCCGTCGCATCGACAACCAGTTGCGCGGCCGCTCGGGTCGCCAGGGCGATCCAGGCTCATCGCGCTTCTACCTGAGCCTGGACGACTCCCTGATGCGGATTTTCGCGGGCGACCGGGTGCGCGCGATCATGGATCGTCTGAAGATGCCCGAGGGTGAAGCCATTGAAGCGGGAATGGTGACCCGCAGCATTGAGAGTGCGCAGCGAAAGGTGGAGGCGCGCAACTTCGACATCCGCAAGCAGCTGCTTGAATACGACGATGTCGCCAACGACCAGCGCAAGGTGATCTACCAGCAGCGCAACGACATCCTCGATGCTGCGTCCCTGCGGGCCCAGATCGGTGATCTGCGTGATGGCTGTTTTGCCGATCTGGTCCATCAGTTCGTGCCGCCCGGCAGTGTCGAGGAGCAGTGGGATCTGCCAGGTCTGGAACGCGCCCTCAAGGACGACTGGTCTGTCGATCTGCCTGTCGCGGCCTGGGTCGCCAGCGCCGACAGTGTTGAAGTCGATGACATCATTGAGAAAGTGGTGAGTGCCGCACGTGAGGCTTTTGAAGCCAAGGTGGCACAGGTTGGCGAGGAGAACTTCACGCAGTTCGAGCGGGTGGTCCTGCTTCAGACACTCGACAGCCAATGGCGCGAGCACATCGCCGCGCTGGACTACCTGCGCCAGGGCATCCACCTGCGTGGCTATGCCCAGAAGCAGCCCAAGCAGGAATACAAGCGCGAAGCGTTTGTGCTGTTCGGTCAGTTGCTTGACACTGTTCGCAACGACGTCACCCGCATCCTGATGAACGTGCGCATCCAGTCGCCCGAGCAGGTGACCGAGGCTGCGCAGGAGCTGGAGGCCAAAGCGGAGCAACTGGCCAATGTCACCTACACGGCGCCGACAGAAACGGGCGAGCCCGAGAGCGTCACGGATACCAGCACGGTCGCTGCAGCCGTCCCTCGCGTGGGCCGCAATGATCCTTGTCCTTGCGGCAGCGGCAAGAAGTACAAGCATTGCCACGGACAGTTGACCTGAGATTGCGGCCTCGCTGATCACCATACCCAGAAACCCAAGAGGAACACATGCCCGTCCTGCTCGAAAGACCTGACCCTTCGCGATTGCTGGCCGTCCCCGGGGTCCGCATCGGTGTGGCCGAAGCCGGTATCCGAAAGGCCAATCGCAAGGATCTGACGGTGTTCCTCCTCGATGAAGGCACCACCGTCGGCGCCGTGTTCACACGCAATCGGTATGCCGCCGCCCCGGTGCAGGTCTGCCGTGACCACCTGGCCGCCGGGCAGGGGATTCGGGCCATGGTGATCAACACCGGCAACGCCAACGCCGGCACGGGTGAACCTGGCCTGATGGATGCCCGTCAGACGGCGTCTGCGGTGGCGCGCGCCCTGGGTGTTCCCCATGAGCAGGTGCTGCCGTTCTCCACCGGGGTGATCATGGAGCCGATGCCCATGGAGCGACTGCTGGCGGGCTTGCCTGCCGCGATGGCCGATGCGGCCACACCGGAGGGCGCCACCGGCGCCCAGTGGCTCAAGGCGGCTGAGGGCATCATGACCACCGATACGCTGCCCAAGGCGATGAGTTGCCAGGCCACGGTCGGTGGCAAGACCGTCACGGTCAGCGGCATCGCCAAGGGCGCCGGCATGATCCGGCCGAATATGGCCACGATGCTCGGATTCATGGCCACTGACGCGGCAATGTCGGCCTCGGTGATGAATGCACTGGCGCTGCGCCTGGCCGATGTGTCGTTCAACCGGGTGACGGTGGATGGCGACACGTCCACCAACGATTCCTTCGTGGTCATGGCCACTGGGCAGGCCGGCAACAACCCGGTGGACAACCTGGATTCGCCCGATGCGGCTGCGCTGCTTGCTGCGATGACTCAGGTTGCACAGTTCCTGGCGCACGCCATTGTCCGCGACGGCGAAGGCGCGACCAAGTTCATCACTGTCAGGGTTGAGGGTGGACGCACGTCGGACGAATGCCTGAAGGCCGCCTACGCGGTGGCGCATTCGCCCTTGGTGAAAACGGCGTTCTTTGCCAGCGATCCCAATCTGGGCCGGATTCTGGCCGCTGTGGGCTACGCCGGCATCGATGATCTCGATGTGGGCAAGATCGACCTGTATCTGGGGGACGTGCATGTGGTCCGTTCTGGCGGGCGCCATCCGGATTACAGGGAGGCGGACGGTCAGCGCGTGATGAAGGATGCCGAGATTCTGGTGCGCGTCGGGCTGGGGCGCGGCACGGCCGCTGAGACGGTCTGGACTTGCGACTTCAGTCACGACTACGTCACCATCAACGCCGACTACCGCTCCTGACCGATTGCCATGAACGAAAAGTTTGAGCATCTGCTCGATCGTGCGGAGCAGCTGATGGCTCGCATCGAATCGGTGCTGCCACAGCCGCTGGGTGCACCGGACTGGAGTGCATCGATTGCCTTTCGCTATCGCAAGCGCAGCAGCGGACATGGCGTGCTGGAGCCGGTTCGGCATGTGGCGCAGATGCGCCTGGCGGATTTGCAGGAGATCGACGGGCAGAAAGAGCGGATCGAGCGCAACACACGCCAGTTTGTCCATGGACTCCCTGCCAACAATGTGTTGCTGACCGGCGCCCGCGGTACCGGCAAATCATCGCTGGTCAAGGCCTGCCTCAATGAGTTCGCGCCACAGGGGCTGCGCCTGATCGAGGTGGACAAGGTGGATCTGGTGGACCTGCCGGACATTGTGGATGTGGTGTCGGGTCGGCCCGAGCGCTTCGTGGTGTTCTGCGACGATCTCAGCTTCGAGGACGGGGAAGCCGGCTACAAGGCGCTGAAGTCGATTCTGGACGGATCGGTGTCGGCGGCCGGACAGAATGTGCTGGTCTATGCCACCAGCAACCGCCGTCATCTCCTGCCTGAGTACATGAAGGAGAACCTCTCCTACACGCACACGACAGATGGCGAAGTCCATCCTGGCGAGGTGGTGGAGGAAAAGATTTCGCTGTCCGAGCGCTTCGGGTTGTGGGTGAGTTTCTATCCTTTCAGCCAGGATGAGTACCTGAGCATCGTCGTGCAATGGCTTGCGTCGTTTGGTGTGTCTGCAGCGGACGCCGAGGCGGCCAGGCCGCAGGCACTGGTGTGGGCGCTGGAGCGTGGCTCACGAAGCGGTCGCGTCGCCTATCAGTTTGCCAGGGACTATGCGGGTTCCCATGGCAAGGTAGCCTGAGGAGAGGCCTGCCCATGACAGACCCCGTTCTGGTGGTGGATGGCGGAGGGCAACAGGGTGCCACCGTGCGGCCATTGGTGGATGTGGCGGTCGGTGTCCTGATCGATTCGGCCGGACGATATCTGTTGACCACGAGACCGCCCGGAAAGGTTTATGAGGGCTACTGGGAGTTCCCGGGAGGCAAACTGGAGTCAGGGGAAGACGTCGAGCAGGCCCTGCGCCGCGAACTCCAGGAAGAGATCGGCGTGGTCATCGGCAAGGTACAACCCTGGCGAGCCTCGACCGTCGACTATCCCCACGCCTTGGTGCGCCTGCATTTCTGCAAGGTGTATGAGTGGGCAGGCTCGCTTCGCATGCATGAAGGCCAGACCTTTTCCTGGGAATCCCTGCCGGTGCGTTGCCATCCGGTCCTTCCCGGGACCGTGCCGGTCCTGGCTTGGCTGGCCGAAGAAGCGGCCGTGGCACCTCGTTGATCAGTCAGCGCGCCGCTGACCTTCAGCACTGCCCGTCAAAAGCAAATCCTCTGGCGATTCCTGGGGCAGGGCAAACCTCTCCGAGGCCCATGCACCCAGGTCGAGATGCTTGCAGCGATCACGGCAGAATGGTCGAAAGGGATTCGAAGGACCGTACACACTGGGTCCGCCGCAGGCAGGGCAGCGGACGGTTCTGACGTGTGCGGCGTCTTGGCCGTGATCATCCACTTTGGAACTCATGTCGCCCGATGCCTCAGGAGCACAGCGTCAACTCGAAGCTTCCGTCGGTTTGGATCGGGTGCAAGCGTTGATCGGCACCGAGCGACAGCAATCGCACAGACACGATCAGGCGGTTGCCGCTGATCTCCGGGATCCAGCCGGTGGACAAGTCCATCCGCAGTCGCAACAGTTGAAAAGTCCGACCCTGTGGGAGCGTCTGCTGGAACTGTCCTCCCGGGGCGACCACCTTCTGGGGTGATCCGGATTCACGCAACATCTTGAGCAACAGCACGATGGCATCTGCCAAAGGGGCTAGCGTGGCTGCCCAGGACTGCAGATCCGCCTGCCGTTCCTGCGAGGGGTGGTGCTGCCAGTCAAAGTAGGCGGGCAGATCGAACTCACAGGTCCCACCGGGGATGCCGATCCTGCTGCGGATACTCATCAGCCAGTCATTTTCGGTCAGGCTCTGCCCCGTCTTGCCGCTGAGTGCGTTCAGATTCGTGAAGCAGTCATCCAGTTGGGCGATGGCGGCGTCGAGCGCCTGTTCGGAAATGGCCGGATTGCCGCGATAAGCATTGAGCTGCTGCTTGTGCTTCTCCAGATCTTTCAGTACGTCGGATTTCATGTCGGCGCGGGAGGCCACGTCCATGATCTCGAAAATGGTCTGGATCGCGAAATGATGATCCAGCGCATGAGGGCGGTTCATCAACTCTGCCAACCGTCTGAAGAGTTGCTCCAGACGCAGGTAGGTTCGAATGCGTTCGTTGAAAGGGTATTCGTACAGGATCACAGCGAGCTTCGTGTCAGTGAGCTGGAATTGCATTGACGCATCTTTTGGCCATCATAGCCCGAACCGGACGGCCAGATCGTCAATGAGCGAGTGCAACTCCTGCAGATTGACGCCCTCGTTGAAAACCACGGCATCAGCAGCGGCCAGGCGCTGTTCACGGGAAGCCTGCTGACCAATCACCGCCTCGATGCTGTCGCGGCTCCAGCCGCTGCGCTCCTGGACGCGCCGCACCTGGGTTTCCGGTTGACAGTCCACCACCCAGACCCAGTCCACCTTGTGCAGCCAGTGCCCGGATTCGACCAGCAACGGAACATCAAACACCACCGGGCGCAGACCTGCCTGGGCAGCCATGGCCATGGTCTGTTGGCTGACGATGGGATGGATGATGCTCTCTAGCTTGAGCTTTGCCGAAGAGTCCTGGAACACCCGCGCGCGCATGCGCTGACGGTCCATGGAACCATCGGCCGCCACATATTCGGAACCAAAGGCCTCCAGGATGCTGGGGATGGCCGCTCCCAGTGGTGCGGTGGCTGCCTTGGCAATGGCGTCGGCATCAACTACCCAAGCGCCCCGGGCCTCAAGATGTCTTGCCACGGTGCTCTTGCCAGAGCCAATGCCGCCGGTCAGGCCCACACGGATGCTCATGTGCGCCGTTGGGTTCAAAGGCCGATGGCCGCCAGAATGCTGTCTGCGCCGGAGATCATGGCCGTCAACCCCGCCAACGCGAGGAATGGACCGAAGGGCACATAGCCTCCTTCCCGCAACTGGCTGAACAGCTTGATGCCGATACCTGTAATCGCGCCGATCACAGATGCCATCAGAATCAGTGGAATGAGAGCGCTCCAGCCGAACCAGGCACCCAACGCCGCGAAGAGCTTGAAGTCACCATAGCCCATGCCCTCTTTGCCCGTGGCCAGCTTGAAGGCCCAGTAGACCAGCCAGAGCGAAAGGTATCCCCCTACCGCGCCCCACAGCGAATCTTTCAACGGAACCGACAGGATCCCCATGGCAGAGAGCACCAACCCGGCCCAGAGCAGCGGCAGCGTGATGTCATCGGGAAGCAGCGTCGTGTCCCAGTCGATACCGGTCAATGCGACCAGTGCAGCGGAAAATCCGGCCCAGGCCAGCGCCTCCCAACTCAGACCCCAACGCCAGCCGCACCAGGCAAAGAGCAGGGCAGTGCACAGTTCGACCATCGGATATCGCAGGCTGATGGAGGCCGCACACGACGAGCACTGACCACGGAGAAAGGCGTAGCTGATGAGGGGGATGTTTTCGTACCAGCGAATCTGGTGACCGCAATGTGGGCACGCCGACCTTGGCACCATCAGGTTGTAGGTACCCGCTTCTGCAGGCGGGCTGGTGGCGCCTGGTGCCATGTCGGCATGCAAAGCGGCACACTCTTCGCTCCAGCGGCGCTCCAGCATCCGCGGAAGGCGGTGGATCACCACATTCAGAAAACTACCGACGAGTGCACCGAGTACAGCCAGAATCGCGGCTTCCGCCCACGCCACCGACATCAGACGACCTGACCGAGCTTGAAGATGGGCAGGTACATCGACACGACAATGCCACCGATGATGGAGCCCAGAATGACGATGATGATCGGCTCCATCAAACTGGACAGGCCTGCGACCATGTCATCGACTTCCTGCTCGTAGAAGTCGGCGGCTTTGCCCAGCATATGGTCGATCGAACCCGACTCTTCACCGATCGCGCACATCTGCAGGACCATGGAAGGGAAGATGTTGGCGTTGGTCATGGCATTGGTCAGGCTGGTACCCGTCGAGACCTCCTGTTGGATCTTGTCGGTGGCCATCGCATACACCGAATTGCCCGAAGCGCCGCCCACCGAGTCCAGAGCCTCGACGAGTGGAACCCCGGCGGCAAACATGGTCGAGAGTGTTCGGGTCCACCGGGCAACCACCGACTTCTCCACCAAGGCACCGAAGATGGGCATCTTGAGCAGCACCCGGTCCATGAACATCTGCACCTTCTCGTTGCGTTTCCAGGCCTGCATGAAGAAGTAGCCGCCGCCGCCCAGGCCGCCGAAGATCAGCCACCAGTACTCCACAAAGAACTCGCTCATCGCAATCACGAACAGCGTGGGCGCGGGAAGGTCAGCCCCGAAGTTGGAGAACACCTCTTTGAACGCCGGAATCACGAAGATCATGATCACCGCCACCACCACGAAGGCAACGACGATCACCGAGATCGGATACATGAGCGCCGATTTGATCTTGGACTTGATCGCTTCGGTCTTCTCCATGTAGGTGGCCAGCCGGTCCAACAACTCTTCCAGAATACCCGCGGCTTCGCCGGCTTCGACCAGGTTGCAGTACAGGCTGTCGAAGTACAGGGGGTGCTTGCGGAACGCGGAACTGAGCGATGTGCCGGTCTCGACATCGGTCCGGATGTCATTGAGCAGTTTGGTGACACTGGGGTTGGGGTTGCCACGACCGACGATGTCAAAGGCCTGCAGCAGAGGCACACCGGCCTTCATCATGGTGGCCAACTGGCGGGTGAAGATGGCAATATCTTTGGGCTTGATCCGCTTGCCCGAACGCATGCGGCGCTTCTTGACCTTGCTGGGCACGACACCCTGCCGCCGCAGGGCCGCCAGCACCTGGTTTTCTCCGATCGCCCGGGTTTCTCCTCGCACGGTTCGGCCGTTGCGATCCTTGCCCTCCCACTCAAAGACGAAGTCCTTGACGCTCTTCGATGCTGCCGTTGCCATTCGAAACCCCTGTCAGATGTTGCTTGTATGTCAGTCGTTGGTCACGCTCAGGACCTCTTCCAGCGAGGTCAGCCCTTGGCGCACCTTGAGAAGGCCGGACTCCCGGAGCGTGCGGACGCCTTCCTTGCTCGCTTGTTGGGCAATGTCCAGCGCACTGCCTCCGCGCAGAATGATGCGCTGGATCTCTTCCGAGATGGGCATGACCTGATAGATGCCGACCCGTCCCTTGTAGCCGTTGTTGCACGCGGAGCAGCCGACCGGGCGGTAGGGTGTCCAGGTGCCATCAAGCTCCTCGGCCTTGAATCCTGCTTCCAGCAGTGCCTTGCGGGGGGCATCCAGCGGCTCCCTGCAGGTTGGACACAACCTTCGGGCCAGGCGTTGGGCGGTGATGAGAATCACGCTCGATGCTATGTTGAACGTGGGAATGCCCATGTTCATCATCCGTGTCAGCGTGGTGGGTGCATCGTTGGTGTGCAGTGTCGACAGCACCAGGTGCCCCGTCTGGGCTGCCTTGATCGAAATGTCGGCCGTCTCCAGATCGCGGATCTCACCGACCATGATGACGTCCGGGTCCTGGCGCAGGAATGCCTTGAGGGCGGCGGCAAAGGTCAGCCCCGCCTTCTCATTGACGTTAACCTGGTTGACGCCGGGCAGGTTGATTTCCGAGGGGTCCTCGGCGGTCGAAATGTTGATCCCCGGCTTGTTCAGCAGGTTCAGGCAGGTGTACAGCGACACGGTCTTGCCGGAGCCCGTCGGGCCGGTGACCAGCACCATGCCGTAGGGTCGCGAAATGGCATCCAGCAGCCGTGCCTTCTCTTCCGGCTCGTAACCCAGGGCATCGATCCCGAGCCGTGCGCTGCTCGGATCCAGAATACGGATCACGATCTTTTCGCCGAACAGGGTGGGCAGGGAGCTCACGCGGAAGTCGATCACCCGGTCGGGTCCCACCTTCAGCTTCATCCGGCCGTCCTGGGGTATCCGCTTCTCGGAGATGTCCATCCGGGAAATCACCTTGATGCGGGAGGCGAGCTTGTCCTTGATCGCTACCGGTGGCGAGGCGATCTCGCGCAACTCGCCGTCGATGCGGAAACGCACGCGGTAGTTGTGTTCGTATGGCTCGAAATGCAGGTCGGATGCGCGCATGTTAAACGCATCGATCAGCATCTTGTGCAGGAACTTGACCACCGGGGCGTCGTCCACCTCCGAGGTCATCGCCTTGTCCGCGGTTTCCGTGGCGGCCGACTCCTCGGCCAGATCATCGAACTCGTAGTCGTTGCCGATGATGTTGTCCATCGCCTCGTTGGCCGAGGCGTTCTGGCTTTCGACGAGCTTGCCGAGCTTGTCGTATTCGGCAATGACCCAGTCCACGCCCATCTGGGTGGCGAACTTGATCTTTTCCGCCGCCTGCTGGTCCGATGGGTCGGCTGTCGCGACCATCAGGCGGTTGTTGCGCTTGCTCAGCACGATGATGCGGTAGTCGACGCAGATCTTGGCGTCGAGCAGACCTTGAGGCAGTCTTCCGGTGTCGATCGCGTCCAGATCCAGCAGCGGGGCGGCGAACGCCGTGGACATGGTGTGCGCGAGATCCGAGGCGGAGACCGCGCCCGAACCCATCAGCTCGACAATGAAGCTGGTTCGTGATGTCTGCGCCTTCTTGTAGATGTCTTCGGCCGCCCGTTGCCCCAGCTTGCCAGCACCCACCAAGGCACGTCCCAGCCCGGGAAGTGCCATGGACGTGATTTCCTGTGGTGCGCTGTCCATCAATGCCATAAACCCGTAATCTATCGTAAATCAACAACTTGCCAGTTGATTTTGACGCAGATTGTGTTGATTTCCCGACTTCGGGCTTGCATCCGTTGTGCAGACGAGTCGACGAAGGTGTCGTTGAAAAGACACCTTGTGACCAAATGTAATTCAGAAATCTGGTCGGGGTGAGAGGATTCGAACCTCCGGCCTCTACGTCCCGAACGTAGCGCTCTACCAGGCTAAGCTACACCCCGAAGGATCCCGCTGGGATCTGTGTGGACGACCTGCTGGTCTTCCGCTGCTCACGATGTCGAGATAATGCGCGAAACAGCCCGCAAGTATAGCACTGGAAAGGTGCTCATTTGCGGCGTTGCAGCGGCTATGTTGCCAAGATGCTGTCCACCTTGTCCAAAAGCTTCGCTGGCCCCGTTGTCTTGGGAAGGTAGGCATCGCAGCCAGCCAGCACGCCTGCCTGCACGTCTTCGGGCTGAATCCGCCCGCTGATCAGGATGACCTTACTGCGTTCCTTCAGGAGCGGGTGGCTCTTGACCCGCCGACAGACTTCGTATCCATCAATGCCGGGCATCATGACATCCAGCAGAATCAGGTCCGGCTGGAGCTCTTGTGCGAGCGCCCACCCCGACTCACCGTCTGCGGCTTCGAACAATTCGGTGTCTTCGCGCAACTGGAGGCTGATCCGCAACAGTTTGCGGATGTCAGCCTGGTCGTCGACGATCAGTATCTTGGCGCTCATGGTGGCTATCGGTGTCGAGGTGGCATCAGATGCGCCGCGTTCTGGTGGTCAGGAGCGCCGGTCCTGCAATGCCGCGGCCAGTTGCACCATGGCGCTGCGGAACGGGTTGTCCGGCAGTTGCCGGGCGGCTTCGATGGCCCTGTTGGCTTCGGCCATGGCACTGGCCCTGGCCACATCCAGGGCCCCGGTGGCGCGCACGATCTTCAAAATGTCATCCAGATGTTCAACGTCGCCATTCTCGATGGCGTGAACGATCATGGTTTTTTCGGCCACTGATGCTCGCTGCAGCGCGCAGATGATGGGCAGCGTGACCTTGCCTTCACGCAGATCGTCCCCCAGGTTCTTGCCAAGTTCGTTGGCGTCACCCTCATAGTCCAGCACGTCGTCGATCACCTGGAAAGCAGTACCCAGGGCCTGGCCGTAAGTCGCGCAGGCCTCCTCGGTGACGGAACTGCAGCCGTGAAGAATGGCGGCCAGGCGGGCGCTGGCCTCGAAAAGCTTGGCGGTCTTGGACCGGATGACGCGCAAGTAGGCGGCCTCATCCAGACTGGCATCGTGCATGTTCATCAGTTGCAGGACTTCCCCTTCGGCGATCACGTTGGTCGCGTCCGAGAGCACCTGCATGATGCGCATGTTGTTCACATCCACCATCATCTGGAAAGCTCGGGAGTAAAGGAAATCGCCGACCAGCACGCTGGCGGCGTTGCCAAAGCGCTCGTTGGCGGTCTCCCGTCCACGCCTCAACGTGGATTCGTCGACGACATCGTCGTGCAGCAGGGTGGCCGTGTGGATGAACTCGACCACCGCAGCGAGGGTGTGTCGATGGGGATGAGGGCTGCCCAGCGCGCCGCTGACCAGCAGCAGCAGCGCCGGACGCAGGCGCTTGCCGCCAGCAGAAATGATGTACTGTGCGACTTCCTTGACCAGAGGAACGTCGGAGGTGAGCCGGTCATTGATCACCCGGTCGACCTCCAGCATGTCCGGTCGGACCAGATCCAGGGGGTGCGGGGTCGAAGGCGTGGCGGTGGACAAAATGGCTCGCAGGTTGGTCAAAGGTTGCCGGATTATAAAAAGGCGCTCCATCTTCCTCGGTGGGCGCAGGTGCGGCGAAGACCGGCACTCCTTTGCAAGAGAAGGCTTGCTTGTGTTTTGCAGGGCATGCTAAAATTCGCGGTTCGGTGGATATTGTTCGCCGAGTTCCGTCGCAATAGGGCGGCGGGTTTCTTCTAGAGGTTCATATGTACGCGGTCATAAAAACCGGTGGCAAGCAGTATCGCGTGGCTGCCGGCGAAAAAATCAAAGTAGAACAGATTGCTGCGGATGTGGGCCAGGAGATCGTCATCGACCAGGTTCTGGCTGTCGGCAACGGCGCTGAACTGAAGGTGGGTACGCCCCTGGTGTCCGGCGCAACTGTCAAAGCCACCGTGGTGGCTCATGGTCGTCACGACAAGGTCCGCATCTTCAAGATGCGCCGTCGCAAGCACTACCAGAAGCGCCAGGGTCATCGTCAGAATTTCACCGAGCTGCAGATCGCCTCGATCTCTGCCTGAGGAGTAGTTTGAAATGGCACAGAAAAAAGGCGGCGGCTCTACGCGAAACGGGCGCGATTCCAAGCCCAAGATGCTCGGTGTGAAGGCCTTCGGTGGTGAACTGGTGTCTGCCGGTTCCATCATCGTGCGTCAGCGCGGCACCAAGTTCCACCCCGGCACGAACGTCGGCGTGGGCAAGGACCACACCCTGTTTGCCACCGTGGACGGCCACGTGACCTTTGCAGTCAAAGGCGCGCTGAACCGTCAGGTCGTGAGCATCACACCCGTGTGATGATGTTGGCGCGGACTGCAGGGTTCGCGCCGATCGCGACAGGATGGCAGCATCCTAGTGGAAAGGCCCGCCCAATGCGGGCCTTTTCTGTTGGTGATTTCCGGGGAAACAGTCATGAAGTTTGTGGACGAGGCCACGATCGATGTCGCTGGAGGCGACGGCGGCAACGGCTGCGCGTCGTTCCGTCATGAGAAGTACAAGGAGTTCGGCGGACCTGATGGCGGTGACGGTGGACGCGGGGGACACGTTCTGGCTGTCGCCGACGCGAGCCTGAACACGCTGGTTGACTTCCGCTACACCCGTCGCTTCGAGGCGCAGCGGGGCGAGCATGGCAAGGGCTCCGACATGTTCGGGGTCAAGGGCGATGACATTGTGTTGCGCCTGCCGGTGGGCACCATTGTCTCTGACGCAGAGACTGGCGCGGTGCTGTTTGAACTGTTGCAGCCGGGCGAGCAGGTCACGCTGGCCAAGGGTGGCGACGGTGGTTTCGGCAACATGCACTACAAGAGCTCGACCAACCGGGCCCCGCGTCAGAAGACGCCGGGATGGCCCGGTGAGCGCCGGACCTTGAGGCTGGAGCTCAAAGTGTTGGCCGATGTGGGCCTGCTGGGCATGCCCAACGCAGGCAAGTCGACGCTGATTGCCGCGATTTCGAACGCCCGCCCGAAGATTGCGGACTACCCGTTCACCACATTGCACCCCAACCTGGGGGTGGTCCGGGTGGGGCCCGAAAAGAGCTTCGTCGTCGCCGATGTACCGGGCCTGATCGAAGGCGCCTCGGAGGGCGCCGGTCTTGGCCACCAGTTTCTCCGGCATTTGCAGCGCACGCGGCTGCTGCTGCATCTTGTGGACGTGGCGCCATTTGACGACAGCGTGGATCCGGTGCAGCAGGCCAAGGCCATTGTGGCCGAGCTCAAGAAGTACGACCCGGCACTCCATGCCAAGCCACGCTGGCTGGTGCTCAACAAGCTGGACATGGTCCCGGCCGAGGAGCGTGAATCGCGGGTCAAGGACATCGTCAAGCGTCTGCGCTACAAAGGGCCGGTGTTCGAGATCTCTGCGTTGACCCGTGAGGGATGCGAGTTTCTGGTCCAGAAGGTGTACGAGCACATCGCACGCGAACACCGTACCGAGCAGCCTCCGGTCGATGTCGATCCGCGCTTTGCGGGCGGACACTGACGCGCCGCTTGCCCCCTTGTTCTGGATGAATGCCCATGAGCGAACTCGTTGATGACCTGGTGACGGACGCCGAAGCGGCCCGTTCACTGCCCTCGGTGGTTGGTGCTGCGCGCCGGATTGTGGTGAAGGTGGGGTCCAGTCTGGTCACCAATGAGGGGAGGGGACTGGACGAGCAGGCGATCGGTCACTGGAGTCAGCAACTGGCTGCGCTGGTAAAGCAAGGGCGTGAACTGATCATGGTCAGCAGCGGTGCGGTGGCCGAAGGCATGAAGCGCCTGGGTTGGCGCACGAGGCCCAAGGAAATCCACGAGTTGCAGGCCGCTGCGGCGGTTGGTCAGATGGGTCTGGTCCAGATGTATGAGACCAAGCTGCGCGAATGCGGCGTGGGCAGCGCGCAGGTGTTGCTGACCCATGCGGACCTGGCGGATCGCGAGCGGTACCTCAATGCCCGATCGACGCTGCTCACGCTATTGCAGCTGGGTGTGGTGCCTGTGATCAACGAAAACGACACGGTGGTCAACGACGAGATCAAGTTCGGTGACAACGACACCCTGGGGGCGCTGGTGGCGAACTTGGTGGACGCTGATGTCTTGATCATCCTGACGGACCAGAAGGGGCTGTTCACTGCCGATCCGCGCAAGCAGCCGGACGCCCGGTTCGTGCACGCCGCACGTGCGGGCGATCCGCAACTGGAGACCATGGCGGGCGGTGCGGGGTCTGGCATCGGCAAGGGCGGCATGATCACCAAGATCCTGGCGGCCAAGCGGGCCGCGGGGTCGGGAGCATCCACGGTCATCGCCTGGGGTCGCGAGCCACAG
Organism: Hydrogenophaga bisanensis; assembly: GCF_042665135.1. Lineage (NCBI taxonomy): Bacteria > Pseudomonadati > Pseudomonadota > Betaproteobacteria > Burkholderiales > Comamonadaceae > Hydrogenophaga > Hydrogenophaga bisanensis. The sequence continues at coordinate 136,238 of NZ_JBHTBX010000005.1, read as the reverse complement.
GTGCTGCAGCGGTTGTGCGATGGTGAGGCCATTGGCACCTGCCTGGTGGCGCAGACGGCCAAACAGCAGGCGCGCAAGCAGTGGATGGCGGATCACCTCCAGCTGCGGGGCTCGGTGGTGGTTGACGACGGCGCGGTGGACAAAATTGTGGGCGAAGGCAAGAGCCTTTTGCCGATTGGCATGACCGAGGTGTCCGGCGAGTTCTCCCGCGGGGACGTGATCGCGATCCGGGACCTGCGTGGTCAGGAAGTCGCCCGGGGGCTGGCCAACTACGCGAGTTCGGAAGCGCGGCTGATTTGCCGCCGCTCATCGCAGGACTTCGAGCGGCTGCTGGGATATGCCGCCGAGCCCGAGATGATCCATCGAGACAACCTGGTGCTCATCCGCGGCTGACCCCGCCTGGACTCAGCCCTGACGGATTGGCGTCTGCGGGTTCTCGTCCGTATAGCCACAGGACTGCGGATCCGGATCGAAACTGGCGCCAGGCGGCAGTTCGATGTGGCACCCAGCCGCGGTCTTGACCGGGATGGCGTCGACGCTTCGGTGGCGGTTGTGTCCCCGCAGGAAGCGATTGCGGTTGTCACTTCGAGGCAGGTAGCGGGCGAGTTCGGTCAGGGCCATCTCGTAGACGCCGCGTTTGAACTCCACCACCACATCCAGCGGCACCCAGTAGTCGTTCCATCGCCAGGCATCGAACTCCGGGTGGCTGGTCGCACGCAGGTTGAGATGCCAGTCCTGGGCCACCAGACGCAACAGGTACCAGATCTGCTTCTGACCTTTGTAGTGACCCCTCGCATCGCGGCGGATGAAGCGGTCGGGCACTTCGTAGCGCAACCAGTCTCGCGTGCGGGCCACGATGGTCACGTGCTCGGGTTTGAGTCCGATCTCCTCGTGGAGCTCCCGGTACATGGCCTGCTCGGGTGTCTCTCCCCGGTCGATGCCACCTTGCGGAAACTGCCAGGAGTGGGAACGGATGCGTTTGCCCCAGAACACCTGGTTTCTCTGGTTGAGCAGAATGATGCCGACATTCGGCCTGAAGCCTTCTCTGTCAAGCATAATCTTCCCCAAATTTTTGAACTGTCTGGATTATGCATCGCGCGTGCCGGATTGCGTAAAAATTGGGCGCCTCTGGTGGGCGTCACCGGGTAAACACCAGTGTTGGCGCTGTCTGTTTTGCGGGGCCAATCAGCCTTCGAATCCCTGTTTCAACCTATCGCTGCCTTCTGGCGGATTGCCTGTTCATGAAAGCCTCCCAGTTCCTGATCACCACCCTCAAGGAAGCTCCTGCCGACGCCGAGGTGGTGAGCCATCAGTTGATGACCCGCGCCGGCATGATCCGCAAGCTCGGTGCCGGCATCTACAACTACATGCCCATGGGCCTTCGCGTGATCCAGAAGGTGGAAGCCATCGTGCGCGAGGAAATGAATCGCGCCGGCGCGGTGGAATTGACGATGCCGGTGGTGCAGCCGGCCGAGCTGTGGCAGGAGACGGGACGCTTCGAAAAGATGGGGCCGGAGTTGCTGCGTATCCAGGACCGGCACGATCGGGATTTCGTGATCCAGCCCACCAGCGAGGAAGTGGTTACTGACATCGCACGCCAGGAACTGCGAAGCTACAAACAGCTACCCAAAAACCTGTACCAGATCCAGACCAAGTTCCGCGACGAGCGTCGTCCGCGCTTTGGCCTGATGCGTGGCCGTGAGTTCATCATGAAGGACGCCTATTCCTTTGACCGCGACGAGGCCGGCGCCAAGGCCAGTTACCAGGTGATGGCTGCTGCTTACCGCCGGATCTTTGACCGGTTCGGCCTGCGCTACCGGGCGGTGGCGGCCGACAGCGGCGCCATTGGAGGCGACCTGAGCGAGGAGTTCCAGGTGATCGCCGCCACGGGCGAAGACGCGATCGTCTACTGCCCCCAGAGCGACTACGCGGCCAACATGGAGAAGGCCGAGGCGTTGCCGCCCGCCGGTCCGCGTCCGGCTGCAGTCAGGCCGATGGCAAAGACGCCAACACCGGGCAAGAGCACTTGCGCCGATGTGGCCCAGTTGCTCGGCGTGCCGCTGGCCACCACGGTCAAGTCGCTGGTGCTGGCCACCGACGAGATCAACGAGCGCGACGAAATTGTCAAGACCGTGGTCTGGTTGCTGTTGCTGCGTGGCGATCACGACATGAACGAAGTCAAGGTGAGCAAGGTGCCTGGGCTGGACCTCGGCTTCCGCTTCGCCACGGTCACTGAAATCGAAGAGCATTTCGGCTGCAAACCGGGTTACCTGGGGCCGCTGGGGATGAAGAAGCCTGTGCAGGTGATCGCCGACCGCGAGGTGGCCGTGATGGCCGACTGGATCTGCGGTGCCAACGAGGTGGACTTCCACATGACGGGTGTGAACTGGGGCCGCGACTTGCCTGAACCGGACTTCGTGGCCGACATCCGCAACGTGGTCGAGGGCGATCCTTCACCCGACGGCAAGGGCACGTTGGTCATCGAACGCGGCATTGAGGTGGGCCACGTGTTCTACCTGGGCACCAAGTACAGCAAGGCCATGAACGCGACCTTCCTGGACACCGACGGCAAGCCCAAGCACTTTGAGATGGGCTGCTACGGCATTGGCATCACGCGCCTGCCAGCGGCCGCCATCGAACAGAACCACGACGAGCGAGGCATCATCTGGCCGGATGCGATTGCTCCCTTCACCGTGGTGGTGTGTCCGGTGGGGGCTGACCGCAGCGAGGCGGTCAAGGCCGCCGCCGATGAGGTCTATCAGGGCCTGCTGGCCGCCGGCGTGGATGTGATCCTGGATGACCGGGGTGAGCGTCCGGGTGCCATGTTTGCGGATTGGGAACTGATTGGCGTGCCTCATCGGGTGACCATCGGCGACCGCGGTCTGAAGGAGGGCATGGTCGAGTACCAGCACCGTCGCGATGCGGAACCCACCAAGCTCCCGTTGGTGGAGGTCGTGGCACATGTCCGGGGACGCCTGGCGGCCTGAGCGTGCGGTGGAAACTGTGACCGATCCGGGTCGACGCGGATTGCTGTTGGGGGTATTGGCAGGTTCCACCCTCGGGGGCTGGTCGCTGCCTGTTCTGGCGGGTGGGCAACTGGAAGAGCCGCTGGCCGATTCGGTGCGTACGGCCCTGAGTGCGGCGATAGCCAACAGTGCCCCCCCTGTCCCCGAGTTCACGGAGACCGACAAGCGTCTGGCGTACCTTCGCTGGCTGGCCGCCATGAGTGACCGCCTGCACCGGCGCAAGCCGGACTTTCAGACGCGGATCGAATTCCTGCAGACGGTCTGGTATGAGACCCGGCGTGCCGGGTTGGACACCACGCTGGTGCTCGGGCTGATTCAGGTGGAAAGTGCGTTCCGCAAGTTCGCCATTTCCCGGGTCGGGGCTCGGGGGTACATGCAAATCATGCCTTTCTGGTCACGCCTGATCGGTGACGGCGACGTGGGCCGCCTGTTTCACATGCAGACCAACATCCGTTTCGGTTGCGTGATCCTGCGCCACTACCTGGACCGGGAGCGTGGGGACACGTTCATGGCCCTGGGTCGCTACAACGGCAGCCGCGGGCGCAGTGAATATCCGAACGCGGTCTATGCCGCCGCACGGAACTGGGCCCACCCGGATGCCTGAACTTCATTCAGTCGGGGTCATTGCATGAAGCCGATGCGGCTGCGGCCAGACGGGGTCCTGGGCAGATCGTCCGCTTCCAGCGCAAAACGGTTGTCCAGCCGGGCATTGCCGAAGGCGGTCATCAGTGCTCGGCGCATCTCTCTGGGCGCCAGATTCGCAAGCTGATCCAGCACGTCCGCCCTCGGTTCGGGCTCAAATCGCGCACCCCAATCGTGTTCCCGGCGAATGGCCTGGTAGAGATTGCCTGCGATTCGTCGCGCGGCCTCCGGTGACGGTGGCTGGATCTCGAACACATTCATCCGGTTCAGGATGGGTTCAGGGATGGCGCGCTCGTCGTTGGCCGTCGTGATCCAGATCACCTGGCTGGCATCTATCGGGACCTCTGCAAACTCGTCGACAAAATTCTGGGCCGTGTCGTGTTCCAGCAGGCTGTAGAGGGATCCCAGCGGATCGTACTGGGCATCGGCGCTGGCCTTGTCGATCTCGTCCACCACGATGACCGGGTTGGCGTACTCTCCGTCGACCAGCGTCTGAAACACCTTGCCCGGTTTGGCGCCTTTCCATTGGGATGAGGAACCCGAGAGCAGCCAGCCGGCGGTCATGCTGCTCATGGGGACCAGGCTCATGCCGGTACCCAGCAAATCGGCGATCTGGCGGGCAAAGTGCGTCTTGCCGACGCCCGGTGGCCCCAGCAGGAGCATGGGGGTCACCTGCAGGCTGTCGTGACTGTCCTGGCTCAGGGCCACGTGCCGCCGGACGTCGTCCAGCGGATCGGTGAAGTTGGGCAGCCGCTCGTACAGCGGCGCCATGTCGGGGATGCCAGATGGCTTGACGGCGAAGCGCTGGGGTCCACGATCCAGCATCCGCTGCCAGGTGTTGCGCAGCGGCTCCTGATCGCGATCAGCGCCGTTGTTCTGCAGTTGGGCCAGCTTGCGCTCGACATCGCTGGCGTCAAACACGCGGCGCATGCGGGCAATCGGCAGGCCCATCGAAGAGGAGGGAACGAGGCTGCATGAAGACATGAGACATCTCCCGTATGGAGTCATCGACAGCTTCATTCAAGCACAAGAGGTGCCTGGCCTCAAGACTGGAAAAACCGGGTTCCGGACCTCCTGTTGCGCGGATCCCCACAGGCATGAAAAACCGCCCGAAGGTGGCTTGTGGACGAGGTGTGCTGGTGATCAGGCCTGCCCGGCAATCACCTGCTGCAGCTCACCGGATTCGTACATCTCCATCATGATGTCCGACCCGCCGATGAACTCGCCGCGCACATAGAGTTGCGGAATGGTGGGCCAATTGCTGTAGTCCTTGATCCCCTGGCGGATGCCGTCATCCTCCAGCACATTCACGGTCTTGAGGCTCTTGGGATCGACACCGCAGGCCTTGAGGATCTGCACGGCGCGGCCGGAAAAGCCGCACATGGGAAAACTGGCGTTGCCCTTCATGAAGAGCACAATGTCGTGGGATTTGACCAACTGGTCGATCTGGCTCTGAACGTCGCTCATGGCTGAAATCCTGAAGGCTTGGAGGGGTGAATCAGCACCGGGACAAAGCCCAGTGGAATACTCGATTATCGCCGCTCAAGCCATTGGCCGCCGGTGCAGCGCTCGATGCCCGCGAGGTCGGTGTGGCTGGTGACCTGGGAAAACCCGGCGTGGCTCAGCAGGCTGCGCACCTCAGCCGACTGGTCATGGCCGTGTTCGAACAGCAGCCAGCCACCGTTTCTGAGGTGATCGGGTGCCTGCTTCACAATGGTGCGGATGTCCGACAGCCCGTCTGGACCGCTGCCCAGCGCGGATGAGGGCTCATGACGGAGAGCGTCGAGGTGCTGATCACCTTCAGCGATGTAGGGCGGATTGCTGACGATGATGTCGAACCGTTCACCGGGTACCGCGCCCAGCCAAGGACCCTGGCAGAAGCGAACCGCCAGTGCCAGGCGGCGTGCGTTCGATTCAGCGACAGCCAACGCATCCGCGCTGGCGTCGGTCGCGGTCACCTGCAGTCCAGGCACCTTCTGGCTGGCCAGGGCCAGGGCAATCGCGCCGCTGCCGGTGCCCAGATCGATGACATGCAGGGGTGCCTTTGCAGCTCTGATCAGTTCCAGCGTCCAGTCCACCAGGGTCTCGGTGTCGGGGCGCGGAATCAGCACCCGAGGATCGACCTGCAGATCCAGTCCGTAAAACTCCTTGTGACCCACCAGATAGGCCACCGGTTCGCCTGCCTGCCAACGCTCGCAGAGATCACGCCACCGGATCGCCGTTTGGGGAGGAACGGCATCCTGGTTGTGGGCCCACAGCCAGGCCCTGTCGTGTGGATCACGCTCCAGGGCAGTCAGCAACAGGATCTGCGCGTCCAGCCTGGGCATACCGCGGGCCTGAGCTTCGACCAGCAACTGGCCCACAGACAGGTTTTCATTCATGTCGTGTGCCTTTGCTCCAGCTCTGCCAGCAGTTCGGCACCCCGTGCCACTTGCAGGGCATGGATGACGTCGCCCAGATCGCCTTCCATGACCTGAAGCAGCTTGTAGAGGGTGAGGTTGATGCGGTGGTCGGTGAGGCGTCCCTGAGGGAAGTTATAGGTGCGGATCCGGTCGCTGCGGTCGCCGCTACCGATCAGGCCTTTGCGGGTGGCGGCCTCCTTGGCGGCGCGTTCGCTGCGGTCTTTTTCCTGCAGCCGTGCGGCCAACACCTGCAGTGCCTTGGCCTTGTTGCTGTGCTGGCTGCGGCCATCCTGGCATTCGGCGGTGATGCCTGTGGGCAGGTGGGTCACCCGCACGGCCGAGTCGGTCTTGTTGATGTGCTGACCGCCGGCACCACTGGCACGGAAGGTGTCGATGCGCAGGTCGGCCGGGTTGAGCTGGATGGCTTCGGCCTCATCGGGTTCGGGCATCACGGCCACGGTGGCCGCGCTGGTGTGAATGCGGCCTTGCGTCTCGGTGGCGGGCACCCGCTGCACGCGGTGGCCACCGGATTCAAAGCGCAACTGGCCATATACCTGTGCTTCCGGTCCACGGCCGGCCACCCGCAGCACCACCTCCTTGTAGCCGCCGAGCTCGCTGGGCGATTCGCTGACGATCTCGGTGGTCCAGCCCTGGCTGTCGGCATAGCGGGTGTACATGCGTGCCAGGTCACCCGCAAACAGCGCCGACTCGTCGCCGCCCGTGCCCGCGCGGATCTCGACATAGGCCGGTCGGGCGTCGTCGGGGTCCTTGGGCAGCAGCAATTGCTGCAGTTCACCATCGAGTCGTTCGAGGTCTGCCTTCGCCGAGTCGATCTCTTCCTGCGCCATCTCGGCCATGTCAGGATCGTCCAGCATCTCGTGGGCGGACGCCAGATCGGCTTCTCGCTGCAGATACCGGCTGAAGGCTTCAACGATCACCGAGGCATCGGCATGTTCCCGGCTCAGGCTTCGAAACCGGTCCAGATCGTTTACCACGTCGGGCGCGGACAGCAGGGCGTCGAGTTCGTGGAGGCGCGCCTTTTGGCGCAGCAGGGTGTCGCGGACGAAGGGTTTCATGGCTAGGCGAAATGGTGCGACGGCGACGGTCGGATGCGCACGGGGCCGGCGGGCCGTGCTGGGCGCGAGAGGCGCCAGTGGAGGTCGCTAGGACTTTTCGCGCAGGAACAGACGCGAGACCGTCTGTGCTGTGGCCGCACGGGTCTCGGCATCACCCGCGTGCAATTCGGCCAGGGTGCCGTGCAGCATCTTCTGCGTCAGCCCCTTGGACAAAGCTTCCAGAACAGCCTCGACAGGTTCGCCGCGGGCCAGCAGCTTTTTGGCCCGAGCCAGCTCAGCGGCTCGCCAGGCGTCTGCCTGGGCGTTGATCTGCTGGATCAGGGGTACCACGCCCTTGGCCGGATCGCGCTGCTCCAGCCAGTGCATGAAGCTGAGCACACCGGCATCGATGATGGCTTCGGCTTGCGCCACGGCGGCCTGCCGGTTGTCCCTGCCGGTCTGCACCACAGAGGCCAGATCGTCCACCGTGTAAAGAAACACGTCATCCAGACCCTTGACCTCGATCTCGATGTCCCGGGGCACCGCCAGGTCCACCATGAACATGGGGCGGTGCTTGCGACGCTTGAGCGCCCGTTCGACCGCCCCCAGTCCGATGATGGGCAGGGTGCTGGCCGTGCAGCTGACCACGGCGTCGAACTCGTGCAAGCGATCGGGAATGTCGGCCAGTCGCATGACCTGGGCGCCGAAGCGGCTGGCCAGGTTTTCACCGCGTTCCAGCGTGCGGTTGGCGATGGCCATGGCCTTGGGGGTCTTGGCCGCAAAATGCGTGGCCGCCAGTTCGATCATTTCGCCGGCGCCGACAAACAGCACCTTGATGTCCTTGAGGTCTTCAAAGAGCTGGCCAGCCAGCCGCACGGCTGCCGCTGTCATGCTGATGGAGTGGGCGCCGATTTCGGTGGAGGTGCGTACCTGCTTGGCCACCGCAAACGACCGCTGGAACAACTGGTGCAGGGTGGTGCCCAATGCTCCTGCTTCGTCGGCTGCACGCACCGCGTCCTTCATCTGGCCCAGGATCTGGGCTTCACCGAGCACCATGCTGTCCAAGCCGCTGGCCACGCGGAACGCATGCCGTGCGGCCTGGTCCTCACGAAGGATGTACGCGTGGTCGCGCAGGACATGGGGACTGACCCCGCCCATACTGGCCAGCCAGTCCAGGGTCGGCTCGACGGCCGACTGGTCACCGGCGCCATACAGCTCTGTGCGGTTGCAGGTGGACAGCAGCGTCGCTTCGGGTTGGCGGGCAAGACTCTGGCGATAGCCGTGCAGCGTGGGCTGGATCTGGTCGAGCGCAAACGCAAACCGCCCGCGCAAATCGAGCGGAGCGGTGTGGTGATTGATGCCGAGCGCCCAGACAGACATTGACGGATTATAAAATTCCCTTGCCCCGACTCCAACGACGCCTCACTTCGGACGATTCAATGACTGCGATTGCTGCCTTGGGGCATGTGGCCAACTTTTTCGCCCCCGCCCTGGTGGTCGCGCTGATGCTGTCGCTGATCCCCCGCCTGCGCTGGGGAAAAACCCGCTGGAGGGGGTTCATCAAGGACACGCTCTGGCTGAGTCTGGCCGGCTTCGGGGTCCTGCTGGCGGGCCTCATCTGGTTCGGTCGAGACGGCAAGATGGCCACCTATGCCGCACTGGTGCTGGCGCAGGGCAGCATGGCCTGGTACTTGCGCCGGTCCTGACGCTCATCCATCAGGACGGATCTGCCGGTGCAAACCGGTCGACCGCATCGGTGATGATGCCGTCGGTACCCAGAGAGATCAGGCGTTGTGCCGCCCATTCGTCGTTGACCGTGTAACTCAGTTGCCGCAGGCCCATGCGGCGGGCCTCCTCCACGAGTGCCTCATCCCACAGCGCGTGGTTACACACCAGAGCCACGCATTCAAGGGACTGCGCAAAACCCTCCCATCCGCTCCACAGCGAATCCAGCAGCAAACCTCTGGGCAGGTGGGGTGCAGCGGCCTGGGCGGCCGCCAAGGCCTCGGGCCGGAACGATGTGAGCAGTGGTGGGGTAGCCGCACCGGCCCACAGGCGGGCCGCTTCGCGGGCGACCGCGGTACCGGTCTCGTGCTCCTGCCCAGGTGTGGGTTTGATTTCGATGTTCAGCAAGCAGGCGTTGGCCAGGCACCAGCGGGACAGCGCTTCCAGCGTGCAAACCGGTTCTCCGGCGAACCCTCGCGAATGCCAGCTGCCTGCATCCAGCCGTGACAACGCAGACCATGGCAGTTCTCCTGCGGTGCCGCTGCCATTGGTGGTCCGCTCCAGGGTGGCGTCGTGCAGCAGGAAGACCTGGCCGTCGGCGCTGAGCTTGGCGTCGCATTCAAACATGCGGTAGCCATGCTGCGCGCCAAGGCGAAAGGCCGCCAGGGTGTTTTCCGGGGCCAGTTTGCCGGCGCCCCGGTGGGCGATCCAGCGCGGGTAGGGCCAGGGCTTCACTGACGCCTCCCGGTCTCGGCATCGAACCAGTGCACCCTGTCTTCCCGCGGCTTGACGCTGATGGTGCTGCCCACGACGGGGGCGCCCTGGTCCTCGTGCAGGCGAATGATCAAGGGTTCGCCAGCCAGTCGGGTGTGGATCAGGCGCTCGGCACCGAGCAGCTCGACGGTCAAGACCTGGACCTGCCAACCGCCATCGGCGATGTCCAGATGCTCCGGACGGATGCCCAGCAGACTGCCCGGTCGGCCGCCTGGCACATCCTTGAGCAGGTTCATCGGGGGTGAGCCGATGAAGCTGGCCACGAACGTTGTTGCCGGGCGGGCATAGACTTCTTCCGGGGTGCCGAACTGCTCCATGTGTCCGCCGTTCATGACGATCATGCGCTGGGCCAGGGTCATGGCCTCAACCTGGTCGTGTGTCACGAACAGGCTGGTGATGCCCAGTTCCCGGTGCAGCTTCTGGATTTCCAGGCGTGTCTGTGCCCGCAGCTTGGCGTCCAGGTTGGACAGGGGTTCGTCAAACAGGAACACCTGGGGTTGGCGGACGATCGCACGCCCCATCGCCACGCGCTGGCGCTGGCCGCCCGACAGCTGTCGGGGTTTGCGTTCCAGCAGGTGCGACAGCTCGAGAATCCCGGCGGCCTTCTCCACCCGCGCGCGGATCTCGTCCTTGGGCAGTTTCTGGATTTTCAGGCCGTAGGCCATGTTGTCGAACACGCTCATGTGCGGATAGAGCGCGTAGTTCTGGAACACCATGGCGATGTCCCGCGCGGCGGGCTCCAGCCGGTTGACCACCCGGCTGCCGATGCAGATCTCGCCACCGGTGATTTCTTCCAGACCCGCGACCATCCGAAGAAGCGTGGACTTGCCGCAGCCGGACGGACCGACGATCACGATGAACTCACCATCGGCAATCTCTGCGTTGACCCCGTGGATCACCTGCAGCGACTGCTTGCCCTGGTGGTATTGCTTGACGACGTTGCGAAAGGAGAGGGATGCCATGACAGATCGGTTTATTTTTCGGTATCGACGAGGCCCTTGACGAACCACTTCTGCATCAGGATGACGACCAGGGCCGGGGGCAGCATGGCCAGCATGGCGGTGGCCATGACCACGTTCCACTCGGTGTAGGCCTCGCCCGCGATCAGGCGCTTGATGCCCAGCACGATCGGGTACATCGACTCGTCGGTGGTGACCAGCAAGGGCCACAGGTACTGGTTCCAGCCGTAGATGAACTGGATGACGAACAGCGCCGCGATCGATGTGGTCGACATGGGCAGCAGCACGTCCTTGAAGAAACGCATCGGGCCGGCACCATCGACGCGGGCTGCCTCGACCAGTTCGTCCGGCACGGTCAGGAAGAACTGCCGGAACAGGAAAGTGGCCGTGGCCGAAGCAATCAAGGGCACGGTCAGGCCTGCATAGCTGTTCAGCATGCCCAGGTTGGAGACCACCTCGTAGGTGGGGCCGATGCGCACCTCGACCGGGAGCATCAGGGTGACAAAGATCATCCAGAACACCAGATTCCGCAGGGGGAACCGGAAGTAGACGATCGCAAAGGCCGACAGCAGCGAGATGGCAATCTTGCCGATGGCGATCACCAGGGCGCTGATCAGGCTGACCAGCATCATGGGGCCGCCGGCAGGCAGCTTGCTGCCCATGCTGGTTTCTCCCCCGAAGAGCGCCAGCCGATAGCTTTCCAGGAAGTGTGAGCCAGGCAGCAGGGAAAGCGGACGGCTTTGGGCGATCTCCTGGGCCGACTGGGTCGAGGCGACCAAGGTGAGGTACACCGGGAAGGCCACGATGGCCACGCCGATGATGAGGATGGCGTGGGCCAGGATGTCGAGGAAGGGGCGTCGTTCGATCATTTGGCTGCTTTCAGTACTGCACCTTGCGCTCGACATAGCGGAACTGGATCACCGTCAGCACGATGACGATGGCCATCAGGATCACCGATTGCGCAGCCGATCCGCCCATGTCCAATGCCTTGAATCCGTCGTAGTAGACCTTGTAGACCAGGATGGCGGTGTCCTTGCCAGGACCACCTTGCGTGGCCGCATCGACGATGGCAAAGGTGTCGAAGAAGGCGTAGACAACGTTGATCACCAGCAGGAAGAAGGTGGTGGGCGAGAGCAAGGGGAACACGATGGTCCAGAAACGGTGCCAGGGCGTGGCGCCATCAATGGCGGCGGCTTCGATCAGGGAGCGGGGGATCGACTGCAGACCGGCCAGGAAGAACAGGAAGTTGTAGGAAATCTGCTTCCAGACCGCCGCCATGACGATCAGGGCCATGGCGTGCTCGCTCTTGAGCATGTGGTTCCATTCCACGCCCACCACCTGCAGTGCGTAGGCCACCACACCCATGGGGGAAGCAAACATGAACACCCAGAGCACACCGGCGACCGCGGGTGCCACGGCATAGGGCCAGATCAGCAGCGTCTTGTACAGACCGGCCCCTCGGATGACCCGGTCGGCCATCACCGCCAGCAGCAGCGCGATACTCAACCCGCAGACAGCCACCAGCACCGAGAAGATGGCGGTGGTCTTGAAGGACGCCAGGTAGGTGTCATCGTTGAACAGCCGTTCAAAGTTTTCGAGGCCCACGTATTCGGTGGAGGTGCCAAAGGCATCCTGCTGAAGCACGCTCTGGTACAGGGCTTGGGCAGCCGGCCAGAAGAAGAAGACCAGCACAATCGCCATCTGCGGGGCCACCAGCAGCCAGGGCAGCCAGGCAGACTGAAATCGGACGCGTTTTTCCATGGAGATCCATCAAAGGCAACACCGCCCGGCAGGACATTCCTCGGGCGGTGTCAAAGAAAGGCGACCCGGCGGCGCGCCGCCGGATCCATGATTACATCTTGCCTTGGTTGGCCTTCTGGAAGCGCTCCAGCTGTTCATTGCCGCGCTTCACAGCGGTGTCCAGTGCCTCTTTGGCCGACTTCTTGCCGGCCCAGACCTGCTCCAGTTCTTCATCGTTGATGGTGCGGATCTGGACGAAGTTGCCCAGACGGATGCCGCGCGACTTGTCGGTGGTCTTGCGGATCATCTGTTCCACCGAAACGTCGGTACCCGGGTTCTGCTTGTAGAAGCCGGCTTTTTCCGTCAGCTCGTAGGAGGCCTTGGTCAGCGGCAGGTAGCCGGTGCGCTGGTGACTCTTGGCCGCTTCCTCGGCCTTGGACAGGTGCGCGAAGAACTGGGCCACCCCCTTGTACTCGTTTTCCTTCTTGCCAGCCATCACCCACAGGCTGGCACCACCGATGACGGTGTTCTGGGGTGCACCGGGGACATCCGGGTAGTAGGGCAGGGTGGAGATGCCGCTCTCGAACTTGGCGTTGCGCTTGATGTTGCCGTACAGCGCCGACGAACCCGTGGTCATGGCGCATTCGCCCGAGACAAAGGTGGCGTCCGCGGCGTTGCCACGACCCTTGTACACGAACAGGCCTTGCTTGGCCATGTTGCCCAGGTTCTCGATGTGGCGCACATGCAGCGGCGAGTTGAAGCTCAGGCGGGCATCGATGCCGCGCATGCCGTTGCCCTTGGTCGCGAACTCGGTGTTGTGCCAGGCCGAGAAGCTCTCGAGCTGGGTCCAGCTGACCCAGCTGGTGGTGAACGGGCACTTGTGACCCGCGGCTTTGAGCTTGCCTGCCGCCAGCGCCACTTCGGGCCAGGTCTTCGGCGGGCTGTTGGGGTCAAGGCCGGCCGCCTTGAAGGCGTCCTTGTTGTAGTGGAACACCGTGGTCGAGCTGTTGAAGGGGAAGCTCAGCATCTGGCCATTGGGGGCGGTGTAGTAGCCAGCCACGGCGGGCACGTAGGCGTTGGCGTCGAAGGTGACGCCCGCCTTCTTCATCACTTCGCCCACGGGCACGATGGCCCCCTTGCTGGCCATCATCGTGGCGGTGCCCACCTCAAAGACCTGCAGGACGTGGGGGGCATTGCCGGCGCGGAAGGCAGCGATGGCCGCCGTCATCGACTCGTCGTAGCTGCCCTTGAAGGTGGGCACGATCTTGTACTCTTTCTGGCTGGCGTTGAAATCCTTGGCCAGGTCATTGACCCACTCGCCGAGCGCGCCTCCCATGGAGTGCCACCACTGAATCTCGGTCTGGGCCAGGGCAGAGCCCGTACCCAGGGTGCCGAGCGCGATGGCCAGGGAAATGCTGCGAAGTGAAGGAAGGCGCATGACGTGTTCTCCTGAGGTTGTTGTGCAAGCCGCGAAGCCTACGGTCTGAATGTGTCAAAAAGATTGCAACCGCGTTTATGACACATGACAACAGGGGTTTCCATAGGGCGAGTGGGCCCATGTGTCGCTGAGGTACCATCAAAGGTTCAGCGGTCCCTGCTGAGAGACTCCAGCTCCCATGAACGCCCCCACCCCACTGTCCCTGCAGGCAGCCGAGGCGGCTGACGCCCCCCGGCTTCGCGAGATCCCTTACAACTACACGTCGTTTTCGGATCGTGAGATTGTCTTGCGCCTGCTTGGCTCCCAGGCGTGGGTGCTGCTTGATGAGTTGCGCAACGAGCGCCGCACAGGCCGTTCCGCCCGCATGCTCTACGAGGTGCTGGGCGATATCTGGGTGGTGCAGCGCAATCCCTACCTGCAGGACGACCTGCTGGACAACCCCAAGCGCCGTTCGGCCCTGGTCGATGCCTTGCATCACCGTCTGGGTGAGGTCCAAAAGCGCCGGACGCCGCAGGACGACCCGGCACGTGACGCCTTGGTGGGCCAACTGCTGACCGCGGCCAGAGGGGCGGTCGAGTCGTTTGCACGCTCTTTTGAAGAGATGGCCGAACTGCGCCAGCGCACGAACAAGGTGCTGCGCAAGCTGACCGCCAAGGACAACATCAAGTTCGACGGCCTCTCGCGCGTGTCGCACGTGACCGATGCGACCGACTGGCGGGTGGAATACCCCTTCGTGGTGCTCACGCCCGACACCGAAGCCGAGATGGCCCACCTGGTCAAGGGCTGTGTCGAGCTGGGACTGACCATCATCCCGCGCGGGGGCGGCACCGGCTACACCGGGGGCGCCATCCCGCTGACCTGGAAGAGCGTGGTCATCAACACCGAGAAGCTCGAAGCGATGACCGAGGTCGAGCACGTTTCGATTCCCGGTCATGCACAGCCCGTGGCCACGGTGTGGACCGAGGCGGGTGTGGTGACGCAGCGCGTGGCCGACGCGGCCGAGCGTGCGGGCTACGTGTTCGCGGTCGATCCGACCTCAGCCGAGGCTTCGTGCGTGGGCGGCAACATTGCCATGAACGCAGGCGGCAAGAAGGCCGTGCTCTGGGGCACGGCGCTGGACAACCTGGTGAGCTGGCGCATGGTGACGCCGCAGGCCGAGTGGCTGGAGGTCACCCGCCTCGACCACAACCTGGGCAAGATCCACGACGCCGAGGTCGCCACCTTCGAGCTCAAGTACTTCGCCGCCGACGGCAAGACCCACCTGCGCACCGAGCAGCTGGCCATCCCGGGCAAGACCTTCCGCAAGGAAGGCCTGGGCAAGGATGTGACCGACAAGTTCCTGAGCGGCCTGCCGGGCATCCAGAAAGAGGGTTGCGACGGTCTGATCACCAGCGGCCGTTGGGTGGTGCACCGCATGCCCGAGCACACACGCACTGTGTGCCTGGAGTTCTTTGGCAACCCCAAGGATGGCGTGCCCTCGATCGTTGAGATCAAGGACTTCATGTTTGCCGAGCAGAAGCGCAGCGGCACCCTGCTGGCTGGCCTGGAGCACCTGGACGACCGCTACCTCAAGGCCGTGGGGTACGCCACCAAGAGCAAGCGCGGCACCCTGCCCAAGATGGTGTTGATCGGTGATATCGTCGGTGACGACGCCGACGCCGTGGCCCGCGCCACCAGCGAGGTGATCCGCCTGGCCAACGGCCGCAGCGGCGAAGGCTTCGTGGCCATCAGCTACGAGGCGCGCAAGAAATTCTGGCTCGACCGCAAGCGCACCGCCGCGATTTCCAAGCACACCAACGCCTTCAAGATCAACGAAGATGTGGTGATTCCGCTGCCGCGCATGGGTGAGTACACCCTGGGCATCGAGCGCATCAACATCGAGCTCTCGCTGCGCAACAAGCTCAAGCTGTGCGACGCGCTGGAGGCCTTCTTTGCCCGGGGCAGCCTGCCGCTGGGCAAGACCGACGACGCCAACGACCTGCCCAACGCCGAACTGCTGGAAGACCGTGTGCAACAGGCGCTGGCGCTGGTGCGCGAGGTTCGCGCCCTGTGGGCTGGCTGGCTGCGCGACGTGGACACGCTTTTCCCGCAACTGCAGGACCATACGCTGCGCGCCAGCTGGAAGACGCAGATCCGCGCCCCGCTGCAGCAGATCTTCAGCGGCGCGGCCTTCGGCCCCATCCTGGCCGAATGCAACGCGATTCACAAGCGCGTGCTCAAGGGCCGCGTCTGGGTGGCGCTGCACATGCACGCCGGTGACGGCAACGTGCATACCAACATCCCGGTCAACAGCGACGACTACGAGATGCTGCAGACCGCGCACGAGGCGGTGGCCCGCATCATGGTGCTGGCGCGCAGTCTGGACGGCGTGATCTCGGGTGAGCACGGTATCGGCATCACCAAGCTGGAGTTTCTCAGCGACGACGAGCTGAACCCGTTCGCCGAATACAAGGCCAAGGTCGACCCCGAGGGGCGTTTCAACAAGGGCAAGCTGCTGCGTGGCGCGGCGCACCAGGCGCTGGTGGCGCGCGATGCCAGCGTGCGCCAGGCCGATCTGGCCAATGCCTACACACCCTCGTTCGGCCTGATGGGTCACGAGTCGCTGATCATGCAGCAGAGCGACATCGGCGCCATCGCCGACTCGGTCAAGGACTGCCTGCGCTGTGGCAAGTGCAAGCCGGTGTGCGCCACGCACGTACCGCGTGCCAACCTGCTCTACAGCCCACGCAACAAGATCCTGGCCACCTCGCTGCTGATCGAGGCTTTCCTTTACGAAGAGCAAACGCGCCGCGGCATCAGCATCAAGCACTGGGAAGAATTCGAAGACGTGGCCGATCACTGCACCGTCTGCCACAAGTGCTACACGCCGTGCCCGGTGAAGATCGATTTCGGCGACGTGTCGATGAACATGCGCAACCTGCTGCGCAAGATGGGCCAGAAGAGCTTCCGCCCCGGCAATGCCGCGGCCATGTTCTTCCTCAATGCCACCAACCCCGAGACCATCAAGTTCATGCGCTCGGCCATGGTGGATGTGGGCTTCAAGGCCCAGCGCCTGGCCAACAAGCTGCTCAAGCCCGCGGCCCGGGCGCAGACCAGCGCGCCCCCGGCCACGCTGGGCACCGCTCCCATCAAGGAGCAGGTGATCCATTTCATCAACAAAAAGATGCCCGGCGGGCTGCCCAAGAAGACGGCCCGCGCGTTGCTGGACATCGAGGACAAGAACTACGTCCCCATCATCCGCAACCCGCAGGCCACCACCAGTGAGACCGAGGCGGTCTTCTACTTTCCGGGCTGCGGTTCGGAGCGTCTGTTCAGTCAGGTGGGCCTGGCCACGCAGGCCATGCTCTGGCACGCGGGCGTGCAGACCGTGCTGCCGCCGGGCTACCTGTGCTGCGGCTACCCTCAGCGCGGCTCGGGCCAGTTCGACAAGGCCGAGCAGATGATCACCGACAACCGGGTGCTGTTCCACCGCGTGGCCAACACGCTGAACTACCTGGACATCAAGACGGTGGTGGTCTCGTGTGGCACCTGTTATGACCAGTTGCAGGGCTACAAATTCGAGGAGATCTTCCCCGGCTGCCGCATCATCGATATTCACGAGTACCTGCTGGAGAAGGGCATCACGCTGCCGGCGGGGCAGGGCGGCTACCTGTATCACGACCCTTGCCACACGCCGATGAAGCTGCAGGACCCCATGAAGACGGTCAAGGCCCTGGTGGGCGACGCTGTGGTGAAGAGCGAGCGCTGCTGCGGGGAAAGCGGAACCCTGGGTGTGAGCCGCCCGGACATTTCCACCCAGATCCGCTTCCGCAAGGAAGAGGAGATCCGCAAGGGCGAGGCGGCCCTGCGCGCGGCCGGGACGGTCGGTGAGAAAGCCAACATCAAGATGCTGACCTCATGCCCCAGCTGTCTGCAGGGCCTATCGCGCTACACCGACGACCTGCAGAACGGCTTGCTGGAAGCCGACTACATCGTGGTCGAAATGGCGCGCCAGATCCTGGGCGAGAACTGGTTGCCCCAGTATGTGGAAAAAGCCAACCAGGGCGGCATCGAGCGCGTGCTGGTCTGAACCCTTCGGAGAACCCCATGGCAGGACTGAACAAAGACACCCCCACGCCGCAGGACATCACGGTGCACAGCGCCTCGAAGGTGCTGGAGATCGCGTTCTCTGACGGTCAGACCTTCCGCCTGCCTTTTGAGCTGCTGCGGGTCTATTCGCCCTCGGCCGAGGTCCAAGGCCATGGCCCTGGCCAGGAAACCCTTCAGACCGGCAAGCGTGACGTCACCATCGTCGAACTCGAGGCCGTGGGCAACTACGCCGTGCAGCCCAATTTCTCGGACGGTCACAGTTCGGGCATCTACTCGTGGGATTACCTCTATTTCCTCGGATCGAAGCAGGACGAGCTCTGGCAGGATTACTTCCGTCGTCTGCAGGAAGCGGGCGTCGAGCGCGATGCGCCGATGCCCGTGAAGTCAGGCCATGCCTGCGGCAGCCACTGAGCGACGACGGAGACAACGAACCATGGCGACCACCCATTTTGGCTTCAAGACGGTTGACGAGCAGGAGAAGGCCCGGCACGTGCGCAGCGTGTTCGACTCGGTTGCGCCCAAGTACGACGTGATGAATGACCTCATGTCGGCGGGTCTGCACCGGGTCTGGAAGCGCTACACCATCGATGTGGCCAATCCCCGGCCGGGCGATCAGGTGCTGGACATTGCCGGCGGTACGGGCGATCTGTCGCTGGCGTTCGCGCGTCGCGTGGGTCTGACCGGGCGCGTGGTGCACACCGACATCAATGAAGCCATGCTGCGCGAAGGGCGCAGCCGGCTGCTGGATCTTGGGGTCGTGTTGCCCACCATGGTTTGCGACGCCGAGAAACTGCCGTTTGCCGACGAGAGCTTTCACATCGTCACGGTGGCGTTTGGTTTGCGCAACATGACCCACAAGGACCAGGCCCTCGCGGAGATGCGCCGCGTCCTCAAACCGGGGGGGAAACTGCTGGTTCTGGAGTTTTCCCGGGTCGCCAAGCCGCTCGAAAAGGCTTATGACTGGTATTCCTTCAAGGTTCTGCCGCTGTTGGGGCGCTGGGTGGCGAAGGATGAGGACAGCTACCGGTATCTGGCGGAGTCCATCCGGATGCACCCTGGCCAGGAGGAATTGCGGCAGATGATGAAGACGGCGGGGTTTGGCCACGTCGACGTACACAACCTCAGCGCGGGCGTGGTCGCGCTGCACATGGGTATCAAGTGTTGATGCCCTGATTTCGGGAGGACGAGATGGCGGGCTGGATGTGGATGGTCGTGGGGCTGGCGGCCCTGGGTATCGTGGGCGTGATGGTTCTGCGCTCGCGCGCGGGTGACGCCGGCCAACGCCTTGTGGTCAGAGAAGCATCGGGCCAGTCACGCCCGGAGTCCCGCCTGCCACGCGACTACAGCCCCAAGAACGTCGGCAACGATGCCTCTGCCCGACCCTGGGAGGCCGCCGCCATCGCGCCGCAGTTCCCGATGGATGCTGGGATTGCCCATGCGGTGCCTCATGGTTTTGATGCCGACGCTTTCCTGCAATCCTCCAAGTCCAACTTCCTGAGCCTGCAGGAGGCCTGGGACCGGTCGGATGTGCCCAGTCTTCGCGCCATGATGACCGAAGGGATGCTCCACCAGATTCAGGCCCAGCTCGCCGAGCGTGAGCGCACCACGCCTGGTGCCTCTTCTCGCACCGAAGTGCTGATGCTCGACGCCCAGTTGCTGGGGGTCGAGGACCACGATCAGGACTATGTGGCCAGTGTCGAGTTCTCCGGGATGAGCCGGGAGGCAGGTGCGGCAGGGCCCAGTCCCTTCCGGGAGATCTGGAACATCACCCGACCCAAGGCCAGCGAAGGTGCCTGGCTGGTCTCCGGGGTGCAAGCACTCCAGTAAGCACGCTCTTTCCGGGTACCGCCGCTGGCGGGCGCTTTTATCCGTCAAAATCGGGGCATCATGCGAAACAACAGCCCCCGCTTTCCGTCTGGTTCCGATCGTTCCGGCTTGGCCGGAGGTCTCCAGGGCTTGATCTCTGCCTTGCAGCCACCCGAGTGGATGATCGACGAGTTGCAGAACCGGGTGGTGCTCTTCCTCAACCATGTGCTGATCCAGGAGCCGCAGGCTCAGGATCGCCTGCGTCGCCAGGTCGGCAAGCCGGTGCGGATGCAATGGGGTGAGATTCACCTGGCGCTGGCGGCCACGCCTGCCGGACTGGTCGAGCGGGTAGCACCAGAGTCCAAAACCGATCTCACCGTGACGCTCACGCAGTCCTCACCGCTGGACATCGCGCGGTCGGTGCTGTCCGGGGACAAGCCGAAGGTCGATATCCAGGGCGATGTGCAACTGGCGGCCGAAGTGGCCTGGCTGGTGGACAACGTGCGCTGGGATGTCGAAGAAGATCTGTCCCGGTTCGTCGGCGATGCGGCCGCGCACACGCTGGTGAGAGCCGCCAGCACCGCGGCACACGGACTGAGGGCTTTTGTGGGCAAGGTTTCCGGTGGATCGTCTGCGCGGCCCGATGAAGGCGCACCGGCGGCTGGCGAAAGCTCCGGGCGCCCGGCATGAGGCGCCTGTTCCGGGGTGTCTTCATCCTGTGGGTGGTGCTGCGGCACGGGCTGGATGAACTGGTGCTCTCAAGTTTCCGGCATCCGGGCATCCGGCTGGTTTCCCGTGTCGTTTCCATTGGTCGCAATCTGAATGCGCCCCGTGGACAGCGCCTGCGGGAGGCGCTGGAGAGGCTCGGCCCGATCTTCGTGAAGTTCGGACAGGTGCTGTCCACGCGTCGGGATCTGTTGCCGCCGGACATTGCCGACGAGCTGGCCCGCTTGCAGGACCGGGTTCCGGCATTCCCGACACCGGTGGCCATCGCCACCATCGAACGGGCCTTCGGCAAGCGTCTGGACGAGGTGTTCGAGCGCTTCGATCAGGTGCCGGTGGCCAGCGCCTCCATCGCACAGGTTCACTTCGCCACGCTCAAGGATCCGCGGTATGCCGGCCGCGAGGTCGCCGTCAAGGTCCTGCGGCCAAACATGCTGCCGGTGATCGAGAAGGACCTGAGCCTCATGCGCATGATGGCCGGCTGGGTGGAGACCCTCTCGGCCGACGGCAAGCGCCTGAAGCCGCGCCAGGTGGTGGCCGAATTTGACAAGTACCTGCACGACGAACTGGATCTGCTGCGCGAGGCGTCGAATGCCGCCCAGTTGCGCCGCAACATGACCGGTCTGGATCTGGTGATGATTCCGGAAATGTTCTGGGACTACTGCCGGACGGAGGTGATGGTGATGGAGCGCATGTACGGCGTTCCCATCAACCGGGTGGATGAATTGCGTGACCGTGGCGTGGATATCGCGAAGCTGGCACGGGACGGTGTCACGATTTTCTTCACCCAGGTCTTCCGCGACGGTTTCTTTCACGCCGACATGCACCCCGGCAACATCCAGGTCAGCGTTGCGCCCGAGACGTTCGGGCGCTACATCTCGCTGGATTTCGGGATTGTCGGGACCCTGACCGAGTTCGACAAGGAATACCTGGCCCAGAACTTCACCGCTTTTTTCCGGCGCGACTACAAGCGGGTGGCCGAGTTGCACATCGAGAGTGGTTGGGTGCCCCCCGAGACCCGCGTGGACGAACTGGAGTCGGCCATCCGGGCGGTGTGCGAACCCTATTTCGATCGCCCTCTCAAGGAAATTTCCCTGGGCATGGTGCTGATGAGGCTGTTCCAGACGTCCCGCCGCTTTCATGTCGAGATCCAGCCGCAACTGGTTCTCTTGCAGAAGACCCTGCTCAACATTGAAGGCCTTGGCCGTGACCTGGATCCCGAGCTCGATCTGTGGAACACTGCCAAGCCTTTCCTGGAGCGCTGGATGGCCGAGCAGATCGGTCCCCAGCGCCTGCTGCAGCAGCTCAAGGCCGAGGCGCCGCAGTACGCCAAGTTGCTCCCCGCCTTGCCCCGCTTGCTGCACGACGCCCTGGCGCAGCAGCGCAGCAGGGTGTCTGACCAGCAGCTGGAACTGCTCCTGGCCGAGCAGCGGCGCACCAACCGTCTGCTGCAAGGCATCATCTACGGCGGAATAGGCTTCCTGCTGGGCCTGATCGTGACGCAAGTGCTCGTGCGGATCCGCCTCTGGTGAGGCAGGCGCCCTTGAAGGACGCCGGGTGTGCCCGTATCTATAATGACGGGTTTTGTTCAACTTTCCGGGGCAAGCGCTGGCCGATCTGACGGGCAGGGCATGCCGTCCGGGCTTTCCTGTCGTTCACGCCATGCCGATCTATGCCTACAAGTGCGAGTCCTGCGGCCATGCCAAGGACGTCCTGCAAAAAGTCTCCGACGCGCCCCTGACCGATTGCCCGGCCTGCGGGGCGCAGACCTTCCGCAAGCAGCTGACGGCGGCCGGTTTCCAGCTCAAGGGTTCGGGCTGGTATGTCACCGATTTCCGCGGCGGGTCGGGCGGATCCTCTGCGGCGGCGGGTGCTGCTTCGGCGCCCGCAGCGGCGGCTGCCGAATCCACCCCTGCGGCGTCCGACAGCACGAGCTCATCGTCGTCGGCCGCCACCCCCTGCGGTGGCTCCTGTGCCTGTCACTGAGGCCGACCGTCCGTGATGAACGCCGTGCGCAAGTGGCTGCTGGCAGGACTTCTGGTCCTCGCACCTCTCATCATCACCCTGTGGGTGCTGGAATGGGTGGTGTCCACGCTGGACCAGACCCTGCAGGTGCTGCCTGCCGCCTGGCAGCCTGAGCGCTGGCTGGGCGTGAAGGTGCCCGGCCTGGGCGTGCTGTTTGCCTTGGGCGTGCTGCTGTCGATTGGTGCGCTGGCCTCCAACATCATCGGCAACAAGCTCGTCAACTGGTGGCATGCGCTGCTGCACCGGATTCCGGTGGTGCGGTCCATCTATTCCGGCGTCAAACAGGTATCGGATACCTTGTTTTCCGAGAAGGGCAACGCCTTTCGCAAGGCGGTGCTGCTCCAGTGGCCCCGTGAAGGTCTCTGGACCATCGGCTTTGTGACCGGTGCCCCAGGCGGCGATGTGGCCCAGTACCTCAACCCCCAGGACTTTGTCAGCGTGTACGTCCCCACCACGCCCAACCCCACGGGGGGCTACTTCGTCATGGCTCGGCGCAGCGACTGTGTCGAACTGGCCATGAGTGTTGACGAAGCCTTGACTTATGTGATTTCCATGGGTGTCATCGTGCCGTCCGGCGCCAAAGGCACCCCTTCTGTCCCATCGGCGTCCGAGTCAGCCCGGATCTGACGCCCTTCGAGAGTTCTTTCATGTCCATGCGTTCCCACTATTGCGGTCTGGTGACCGAGGCCCTGCTGGGCCAAACCGTGCAACTTTGCGGCTGGGTCAACCGCCGCCGCGACCACGGTGGCGTGATCTTCATCGACCTGCGCGACCGCGAAGGCTATGTGCAGGTGGTGTGCGATCCCGACCGCGCCGAGATGTTCAAGACCGCCGAAGACGTGCGCAACGAGTTCTGCGTGCAGGTCACCGGCCTGGTGCGCGCACGCCCCGCAGGCACCACCAACGACAAGCTCAAGAGCGGCCAGATTGAAGTGCTGTGCCACGAGCTCAAGGTGCTCAACCCCTCGGTCACGCCTCCGTTCCAGCTGGACGACGACAACCTGAGCGAAACCACGCGCCTGACGCACCGCGTGCTGGACCTGCGCCGGCCCTACATGCAGAACAACCTGATGCTGCGCTACCGCGTGGCCATGGAAGTGCGCAAGTTCCTCGACGCCAACGGCTTCATCGACATCGAAACGCCGATGCTGACCAAGAGCACGCCCGAAGGCGCGCGCGACTACCTGGTGCCCAGCCGCGTGCACGACGGCCAGTTCTTCGCGCTGCCGCAGTCGCCCCAGCTGTTCAAGCAGCTGCTGATGGTGGCCGGCTACGACCGCTACTACCAGATCACCAAGTGCTTCCGCGACGAGGACCTGCGTGCCGACCGCCAGCCCGAGTTCACCCAGATCGATATCGAGACCTCGTTCCTGACCGAGGAAGACATCCGCGCGATGTTCCAGGGCATGATCAAGACGGTGTTCCAGAACACCCTGGGCGTGGACCTGGGCGAGTTCCCCATCATGGCCTACAACGACGCCATGCACCGCTTCGGCTCCGACAAGCCCGATCTGCGCGTGAAGATGGAGTTCACCGAACTCACCGATGTCATGGCCGACGTGGACTTCAAGGTGTTCAGCGCGCCGGCGCAGATGAAGGGCGGCCGTGTGGTGGCCCTGTGCGTGCGCGGCGGCGCCGAGATGCCGCGCAGCGAGATCGACGCCTACACCGAGTTCGTCAAGATCTACGGTGCCAAGGGCTTGGCCTGGATCAAGGTCAACGAACTGGCCAAGGGCCGCGACGGCCTGCAAAGCCCGATCGTGAAGAACATCCACGACACGGCCCTGAATGAGATTCTCAAGCGCAGCGGCGCGCAGGACGGCGACATCCTGTTCTTCGGTGCCGACAAGGCCAAGATCGTCAACGACGCCATCGGCGCGCTGCGCCTGAAGATCGGGCACAGCGCCCTGGGCAAGAAGAACGGCCTGTTCGAAGACCGCTGGGCCCCGATGTGGGTGGTGGACTTCCCGATGTTCGAGTACGACGAAGAGGCCGACCGCTGGACCGCCGTGCACCACCCCTTCACCGCGCCCAAGGATGGCCACGAAGACTGGATGGTCACTGCGCCCGAGAAGTGCATCGCCAAGGGTTACGACATGGTGCTCAACGGCTGGGAAATCGGTGGCGGCTCCGTCCGTATCCACCGTGCCGACGTGCAGCAGAAGGTGTTCGATGCGCTCAAGATCACGCCCGAAGAAGCCCAGCTCAAGTTCGGCTTCCTGCTGGACGCGCTGCAGTACGGCGCGCCCCCTCACGGTGGCCTGGCCTTCGGTCTTGATCGCATCATCACCCTGATGACCGGCGCCGAGTCGATCCGCGACGTGATTGCCTTCCCCAAGACCCAGCGCGCCCAGTGCCTGCTGACCCAGGCGCCGAGCCCGGTGGACGAAAAGCAACTGCGCGAACTGCACATCCGCTTGCGAAATCCGCAACCTGCGTGAAGCTGGTTTGGGCTAGTATGGGGCGCCTGCGGGCGCCCTTTTTTTTTGTTCTTCACCGTCCGCATGACCGCCTCATTCAAGATTCCCCTGTCGGTGCTGGTGGTCGTCCACACACCGGCTTTGGAGGTCTTGCTGATCGAGCGCGCCACTGCGCCGGGGTTCTGGCAGTCGGTGACCGGGTCGCTGGATGCCAAGGACGAACCCTTCGAGGTGGCGGCGGCGCGGGAGGTGATGGAAGAAACCGGACTGGATGTGACAGCGCCAGGCCATCAACTGAGCGACTGGGGCCTTCAGAACACGTACGAGATCTATCCCGAGTGGCGACACCGTTACGCCCCTGGCGTTTGGCAGAACACAGAGCGGGTGTTTGGGTTGTGTGTGCCGGCCCCGACCACGGTCACGCTCAATCCCCGAGAGCACCGCAATCAGATGTGGTTGCCGCGCCTGGAGGCGGCAGACCTTTGCTTTTCGTTCTCAAATGCGGAGGCCATCCTGTGGCTGTCGAGGTTGGCAGATTCGTCCTGACAGATCGGGACGTGCGGCGTTTCCAACGGCCGCCGATCCCCACGAATTGGTGAAAGACCTTGTCACGTAGTCGTGTAAGAAGTCACGAAAAGGTGATGCAAGTGCCCCTTGTGCGCCTTCAACGTCTACAAAAGTAAGCTCATTTTTTGGTAGATTAGACCGATACATTGTCAGTAACAATATGGGTGCTCTGTAGCATCTTGTTACAAAAATCCTTCACCAGCATGAACAAGTCATACAAGTCAATCTGGAACGAAACCCTGGGTACCTATGTGGCAGCGTCCGAAGCGGCGACGGCCGGTGGGTGCAAGGTGTCGTCGGGCCGCAAGGCGCGACGTTCCCCGGAGCGGGCGCATTCGAGCCAGATTGCGCTGGAGCAGCGCATCGTGTTCGACGCCGCCTTGCCGGCGACCGTCGTCGAGACTTCCACCGACAAGGCGCCCGCCGACGCGGCTGTGGTCGACGAGGTTGAGGCTGAAGATCCGGCGGCTGCTCCCGAGCCGGTCGCCGTTGCAACCGCCCCTGCGGTGAATGAGGATGCGAAAGACACCAGTCCGGCGGACTCGGATTCGGAAGAACCGGAGACGACCGCTGAGCAGCCGGTGGAAGCGGTGGAGTCGGCGGCACCTGGCGACGATCAGGCTGCCGAAGGCGCTGAGACCGACATGGAAGCCGATGCGGAGGCACCGACTGAGACCGCTGCGGAAGCGGACGATCCGAGCGAGCAGGATGCCGTGGCGCTCGAAACCGATTCCGATGAGCGTGTGGAGGTCATCTTCATCGACTCCGTGGCGGCCGAGCTCGGCAACCACCTGCAGTGGCATCCGGGTGAGGTGCACGTACTGGATGCCAACCGGGACGGCATGGAGCAGATGGCCGAGATCCTCAACGGCCGCACAGGTATTGACGCCATCCACATCATCAGCCACGGCACGCCAGGGCAGCTGCAGCTGGGCAATTCGGTGCTGAACGCCTCGACACTGGCGGGCGAGCACGCCGATGAGCTTGCGGTGATCCGTGCAGCGCTGTCCGAAGAGGCCGACCTGCTGCTGTACGGCTGCGAGGTGTCGTCCACGCCCGAGGGCGAGTCATTCGTCGCGGCCTTGGCCGACGCAACCGGTGCCGACGTCCTGGCTTCCGACGACAACACGGGTACCGACCTGCTGGGTGGCGACTGGGTGCTGGAAACCCGGGTGGGCGACAGCATCGAAACCACCGTGATCACGGCCTCCGAATGGGCCGGCGTGCTCACCACCCCCGCCAACGTGGGGGCTGGCGCCGTGATCGGTACGGTCGGCAAAGAGATTTACAGCATCGATCTCACGACCGGCAAGGCGACCCTGCTCACCACGATTCCTGCAACGGTGGGTGGCGTGTCCACGGGCACCCTGCAGAACTCCCTGGCGGTCAACCAGGCGGCCGGCCTGATCTACTACGTTGCCAACGACAGACTCAACACCAACCGGGCGCTGTTCGCCTACGACTTCATCAACAACGTCCACATCCTGGTGGACGCCGATCTGACCAGCAACGGTACGGCGGGCAACATCGCCGTTGGCGCTCGCGGTGTGGGCAGTGGCGGCGCTGTGTATGCCAATGGCGCCCTCTACATGGGCATTGAGGACAATTTCGGCGGCGATGGGGCTGGAGCGGACTATGACGATTCCATCTATCGCATTGTCCTGTCCGCCGATGGCCGTTCGCTCAATACGGCCGCCGGTTCGGTCACATTGCTGGTGCCCAACATCACTGGCGATTCCATTGGCTGGGGAGACATTGGCTACAGCGCCTCGACCAACTCGCTGCTGAGCATGCAGGCCTACTCGCTCACCAGCTATACGCTCAACGCCGCGGGAACAGCGGTGACCGCAACGGCGGCACTGACCCACGGCGGAGGGATAACCCAGATGGCAGAAAGCCAGGCTGGCAACAACTACCGACTGGATAGTCAGATCCAGCAGATTGACCCGACGACCGGTGCCACGATCGGCACGGCCATCAACATCACCACCGATGGCACCACGGCGCTGGGCGATTTGAACGATGCGGCGTCGTGGACCCCGCCAACTGCCAACATCGGTGACCGCATCTTCACCGACGCCAACAACAACGGGACCTTTGACGGCGTCGATTCCGGCATCGCGGGTGTGACCGTGCGATTGGTGGACGACGTCAACAACAACGGGGTGGTGGATGCCGGGGAGCGTGTGCTCGCCATCGACACGACCGACGCCAACGGCAACTACCTGTTCACTGGGGTGCTGCCCGGCAACTACATCGTGCAAGTCACGGACACGGGTGGTGTTCTTGGGGCCGGTCGCACCTACACCACCGCGGGCGGCAACACCAATGCGAACGCAGATGTGACCCAGATCGGGTCAACCAACCTGAACATCGACTTCGGACTGAACAACCGACCACCTCTCAACGTGGTGCCTGGTGCGCAAACCATGCCTGAGGATGGCACGCTCAACATCACGGGCGTCTCCACCAGTGATCCGGATGGAAACCTGTCGACCACGCAACTGACGGTGACCAACGGTGTGCTCAACGTGAGTTTGGCTGGTGGCGCGACCATCTCGGCCGGCGCCAATGGCAGCAGCACCCTCACTTTGTCCGGAACAGCGGCACAGATCAACGCTGCCCTGGCGTCTATTTCCTATCAGCCGACGGCAAACTACTTCGGCCCGGCGGTGCTCACGGTCCGCTCGACCGACGTCGCGGGGCTGCAAGACACCGACACCGTCAACATCACGGTCAATCCGGTCAACGACCCTCCGGTGGATGGCAACGAGACCAACACGGTGACGGAGGACACCACCTTGACGGTGGCCGATGGTTCCGCCGGTGACCTTCTGAACAACACGACGGATGTGGACGGTGGCACGCCGGTGATCACGCAGTTCACGGTGGCGGGCAATGCGACGAACTTCACGGCGGGCCAGACGGCGACGATTGCCGGGGTGGGTGCGCTGACGATCAACGCCAACGGCTCGTACAGCTTCGTGCCCGCGCCGAACTACACCGGTCCGATCCCGGTGGCGACCTACACGGTGAGCGACGGCAACGGGGGTACGGACACCTCGACGCTGACGCTGAACATCACGGCGGTCAACGACGCGCCGGTGGATGGCAACGAAACCAACACCGTCACGGAAGACACGACGCTGACAGTGGCCGACGGTTCGCCGCAGGACCTGCTGGCCAACGCCACGGACGTCGATGGCAACCCGTTGAGCATCACGCAGTTCACGGTGGCGGGCAACCCGACGACCTTCACGGCGGGCCAGACGGCGACGATTGCCGGTGTGGGTGCGCTGACGATCAACGCCAACGGCTCGTACAGCTTCACCCCGGTGGCCAACTACACGGGTGCGATTCCCGTGGCGACCTACACGGTCTCGGACGGCAACGGGGGCACGGACACCTCGACGCTGACGCTGAACATCACGGCGGTCAACGACCCTCCGGTGGATGGCAACGAGACCAACACGGTGACGGAGGACACCACCTTGACGGTGGCCGATGGTTCCGCCGGTGACCTTCTGAACAACACGACGGATGTGGACGGTGGCACCCCGGTGATCACCCAGTTCACGGTGGCGGGCAATGCGACGACCTTCACGGCGGGCCAGACGGCGACGATTGCCGGTGTGGGTGCGCTGACGATCAACGCCAACGGCTCGTACACCTTCGTGCCGGAGCCGAACTACACGGGTGCGATCCCGGTGGCGACCTACACCGTCTCGGACGGCAACGGTGGCACGGACACCTCGACGCTCACCCTGAACATGGCGGCGGTCAACGACGCACCGGTGGACGGCAACGAAACCAACACCGTCACGGAGGACACGACGCTGACGGTGGCCGATGGTGCCGCCGGAGACCTGCTGAACAACGCCAGCGACGTGGACGGTGATGCGCTGAGCATCACGCAGTTCACGGTGGCGGGCAACACGCTGACGGCGGGCCAGACGGCGACGATCGCCGGGGTGGGTGCGCTGACGATCAACGCCAACGGCAGCTACACCTTCGTGCCGGAGCCCAACTACGCGGGCGCGATCCCGGTGGCGACCTACACGGTGAGCGACGGCAACGGAGGCACGGACACCTCGACGCTGACGCTGAACATCGCGGCGGTCAACGACCCGAGCGTGCTCACGCCGGATACGGACACCACGCCGGAAGACATTCCGGCCACAGGCAATGTGCTGGCCAACGACGTCGACGTGGACAACGTGCTGAGCGTCAGCGGCTTCACGGTGGCGGGCGATCCGACCAGCTACACGCCGGGCCAGACGGCGACGATCGCCGGGGTGGGCACGTTCACGCTGGGCAGCAACGGCGACTACACCTTCACGCCCGAGACCGACTGGAACGGTACCGTGCCGCAGGTGACCTACACCACGAACACGGGCAACAGCAGCACACTGGACATCACGGTCACGCCGCTGGACGACACGCCCTCGATCTCGGACGATGCGGCGACGACGCCGGAAGACCAGCCGGTGGTCATCGACGTGCTGGACAACGACAGCGATGCCGATGGCGACACACTGACCGTCACCCAGATCGATGGCCAGACGGTGACGCCGGGCGTCACGGTGCCAGTGGCCAACGGCACGGCCACGCTCAACCCCGACGGCACGATCACCTTCACACCGGCGCCCGACTACAACGGTCCGGTGACCTTCACCTACACCGCCACGGACGGCACCACGCCGGTGACGGCAGACGTGAACGTGACGGTCACGCCGGTCAACGATGCGCCCGTGGCGGTGGACGACAACACGACAACGCCGGAAGACACACCGGTGACGATCCTGGTGCGCTCCAACGACAGCGACGTGGACAACGACCCGCTGACGGTCACCAGCTTCAGCGACCCGGCCAACGGCACGGTGACGCTCGATGTCAACGGCAACCTGGTGTACACGCCGGACCTGGACTTCACGGGCACCGACACCTTCACCTACGTCATCAGCGACGGCAACGGCGGCACCGATCTGGCGACGGTGACGGTCAATGTGGGTGGTGTCAACGACGCACCCGAAGCGAACCCGGACACCAACAGCACGACGGAAGACGTGTCCCTGAACGTGAGCGCGGCCAACGGGGTGATCCTGGGCGCGGTCGGCACGGACACGGACATCGACGGCGACACGCTCTCGGTCAGCGCGGTCTCCTTCGGCGGCACGGCCGGGACGGTGGGCTCGGTGCTGGCAGGCACCTGGGGCAACCTCACGCTCAACGCCAACGGCAGCTACACCTACGTGCCCAACGCAGCGGCACAGGGCTTGGACGATGGCGAGAGCCAGAGCGACGTGTTCACCTACACGGTGACCGACCCGGGCGGTCTGACGGCCACGACGACGCTGACGATCACGGTCAACGGCCTGAACGACGCGCCGGTGGCGGTGGACGACAACCGCACGACGCCGGAAGACACACCGGTGACGATCCCGGTGCTGGGCAACGACACGGATGTCGACGGCGAGACGCTGACCGTGACGCAGATCGATGGCCAGGCGGTGACGCCGGGCGACACGGTGCCGGTGGCCAACGGCACGGCTACGCTCAACCCCGATGGCACGGTCACTTTCACACCCGCCCCCGGATTCAACGGGGTGGTGGACTTCACGTACACGATCAGCGACGGCACGGCCTCGGACACGGCCAACGTGCGCGTGGTGGTGGACGATGTGAACGACCCGCCGGTGGCGCAGGACAACGTGGTGGCGGGCAGCGAGGACAGCCCGGTGAGCTTCGATCCGAGGTCCAACGACACGGATCCGGACGGTGATCCGCTGTCGATCACCGAGATCAACGGCGCGCCGATCACGACGACGACGCCGGTGACGCTGCCCGAGGGGGTGCTGAGCCTGAACCCTGACGGCACGCTGACCTTCACGCCCAACCCGAACTTCAACGGCAACGGGGTGACGTTCCAGTACACGATCGACGACGGTCGTGGGGGTACGGACACGGCGACGGTGACGATGAACATCGCGCCGGTCAACGATCGGCCGGTGGACGGCAACGAGACCAACACGGTCACAGAGGACACGACGCTGACGGTGGCCGACGGGGCCGCCGGTGACCTGCTGAACAACGCCAGCGACGTGGACGGTGATGCACTGAGCATCACGCAGTTCACGGTCGACGGCAACACGCTGACGGCGGGCCAGACGGCGACGATCGCTGGGGTGGGTGCGCTGACGATCAATGCCGACGGCAGCTACACGTTCGTGCCGGCGCCCAACTACGCGGGCGCGATCCCGGTGGCGACCTACACGGTGAGCGACGGCAACGGAGGCACGGACACCTCGACGCTGACGCTGAACATCACGGCGGTCAACGACCCGAGCGTGCTCACGCCGGATACG
This sequence comes from Hydrogenophaga bisanensis, assembly GCF_042665135.1. Lineage (NCBI taxonomy): Bacteria > Pseudomonadati > Pseudomonadota > Betaproteobacteria > Burkholderiales > Comamonadaceae > Hydrogenophaga > Hydrogenophaga bisanensis. The sequence continues at coordinate 104,482 of NZ_JBHTBX010000005.1, read as the reverse complement.
GACACCACGCCGGAAGACATTCCGGCCACAGGCAATGTGCTGGCCAACGACGTCGACGTGGACGATGTGCTGAGCGTCAGCGGCTTCACGGTGGCGGGCGATCCGACCAACTACACCCCGGGCCAGACGGCGACGATTGCCGGGGTGGGCACGTTCACGCTGGGCAGCAACGGCGACTACACCTTCACGCCCGAGACCGACTGGAACGGCACGGTGCCGCAGGTGACCTACACCACGAACACGGGCAACAGCAGCACGCTGGACATCACGGTGACGCCGCTGGACGACACGCCCTCGATCTCGGACGACGCGGCCACCACGCCGGAAGACACGCCGGTGATCATCGACGTGCTGGACAACGACAGCGATGCCGACGGCGACACGCTGACCGTGACGCAGATCGATGGCCAGGCGGCGACGGTGGGCGTGCCGGTGCCGGTGGCCAACGGCACGGCCACGCTCAACCCCGATGGCACGATCACCTTCACACCGGCGCCCGATTACAACGGCCCGGTGACCTTCACCTACACCGCCACGGACGGCACCACGCCGGTGACGGCAGATGTGAATGTGACGGTCACGCCGGTCAACGACGCGCCGGTGGCGGTGGACGACAACACGACGACGCCGGAAGACACGCCGGTGACGATCCTGGTGCGCTCCAACGACAGCGACGTGGACAACGACCCGCTGACGGTCATCAGCTTCAGCGATCCGGCCAATGGTTCGGTGGTGCTCGATGGCAGTGGCAACCTGGTGTATACGCCGGACCTGGACTTCACGGGAACCGACACCTTCACCTACGTCATCAGCGACGGCAACGGCGGCACCGATCTGGCGACGGTGACGGTCAATGTGGGTGGTGTCAACGACGCACCCGAAGCGAACCCGGACACCAACAGCACGACGGAAGACGTGTCCCTGAACGTGAGCGCGGCCAACGGGGTGATCCTGGGCGCGGTCGGCACGGACACGGACATCGACGGCGACACGCTCTCGGTCAGCGCGGTCTCCTTCGGCGGCACGGCCGGGACGGTGGGCTCGGTGCTGGCAGGCACCTGGGGCAACCTCACGCTCAACGCCAACGGCAGCTACACCTATGTGCCCAACGCAGCGGCACAGGGCCTGGACGATGGCGAGAGCCAGAGCGACGTGTTCACCTACACGGTGACCGACCCGGGCGGTCTGACGGCCACGACGACGCTGACGATCACGGTCAACGGGCTGAACGACGCGCCGGTGGCGGTGGACGACAACCGCACGACGCCGGAAGACACACCGGTGACGATCCCGGTGCTGGGCAACGACACGGATGTCGACGGCGAGACGCTGACCGTGACGCAGATCGATGGCCAGGCGGTGACGCCGGGCGACACGGTGCCGGTGGCCAACGGCACGGCCACGCTCAATCCCGACGGCACGGTCACTTTCACACCCGCCCCCGGATTCAACGGGGTGGTGGACTTCACGTACACGATCAGCGACGGCACGGCCTCGGACACGGCCAACGTGCGCGTGGTGGTGGACGATGTGAACGACCCGCCGGTGGCGCAGGACAACGTGGTGGCGGGCAGCGAGGACAGCCCGGTGAGCTTCGATCCGAGGTCCAACGACACGGATCCGGACGGTGATCCGTTGTCGATCACCGAGATCAACGGCGCGCCGATCACGACGACGACGCCGGTGACGCTGCCCGAGGGGGTGCTGAGCCTGAACCCGGACGGCACGCTGACCTTCACGCCCAACCCGAACTTCAACGGCAACGGGGTGACGTTCCAGTACACGATCGACGACGGTCGTGGGGGTACGGACACGGCGACGGTGACGATGAACATCGCGCCGGTCAACGATCGGCCGGTGGACGGCGACGAGACCAACACGGTCACGGAAGACACGACGCTGACGGTGGCCGACGGCGCCGCTGGTGACCTGCTGAACAACGCCAGCGACGTGGACGGTGATGCACTGAGCATCACGCAGTTCACGGTCGGAGGCAACACGCTGACGGCGGGCCAGACGGCGACGATTGCCGGGGTGGGGGCGCTGACGATCAATGCCGACGGCAGCTACAGCTTCGTGCCGGCGCCCAACTACGCGGGCGCGATCCCGGTGGCGACCTACACCGTCTCGGACGGCAACGGTGGCACGGACACCTCGACGCTGACGCTGACGCTGGCAGCGGTGAACGATCTGCCGGTGGCCACCGACAACGTGGACACGACGGTGCAGGATGTGACCGTGAGCGGCAACGTGATCACGGAGAACACGGGCGACGGTGTGGACAGCGACGTCGATGGTGATGTGCTGACGGTCAGTGCGTTCACCGTGGGTGGTGTGCCCGGCACGGTGGGCACGCCGGTGACGATTGCGGGTGTGGGGCAACTCACGCTGAGCAGCGACGGCAGCTACAGCTTCGATCCGGAGCCGGACTTTGTGGGCGACATCCCCGAAGTGGTCTACACGGTGAGCGATGGAAACGGTGGGACGGACACGGCCACGCTGAACATCACGGTGACGCCGCTGAGCGAGACGCCGTCGGTGGTGGGCGATGCGGCGACCACGCCGGAAGACACGCCGGTGACGATCGATGTGCTGGGCAACGACGACCCGGGCAGCGAAGGGCCGCTGACGATCACCGAGATCAACGGCACGCCGATCTCTGCGGGCACGCCGGTGACGCTGACGGACCCGGTGACGGGCCTGCCGATCGGCGTGGTCAGCCTCAACGACGGAGGCAACAGCGACCCGACGGACGACGTGCTGGTGTTCACGCCCGAGCCGGGCTACAACGGACCGGTGAGCTTCGAGTACACCGTGGAAGACCGCCTGGGCAACGAGCTCAATGCGCCGGTGACGGTGGAAGTGACCCCGGTCAACGACCCGCCGACGGCCGGCGACGATTCGACGGTCACGCCGGCGGACACGCCGACGACGATCGACGTGCTGGGCAACGACGGAGATCCGGACGGAGACCCGCTGACGGTGAGCGCCGTCAACGGCCAGCCGATCACCGAAGGTGGCGCCCCCGTCACGGTGCCCAACGGCACGGTGGCCCTGGTGGGCGGACAGCTGGTGTTCACGCCGGCGCCTGGATTCACGGGCCCGGCCAACTTCGACTACACGGTGAGCGACCCCAGCGGCGCCACCGACAGTGCGACGGTGACCGTCAACGTCGGACAGGCCAACCTGGCGCCGGTGGCGCAGAACGACACGAACGCGACCAACGAAGACACCCCGCTGACGGTCTCGGCCGCCAACGGCGTGATCCAGAGTGGTGCTGCACCGGGCGGTGTGGACAGCGACCCCAACGGCGACAGCCTGTCGGTCAGCGCGGTCGATGGCGCAGCGGGCGGCGTGGGTGCGCCGGTGCTGGGCGACTACGGCACGCTGGTGCTCAACGTGGACGGCAGCTACAGCTACACGCCCACTGCGGCGGCGCAGGCGCTGCCGGTGGGTACGACGGTGCAGGACGTGTTCACCTACACCATCACCGACCCCAGCGGCCAGACCGCCACGGCGACGCTGACGATCAACGTCACGGGCCTCAACGATGCGCCGGTGGCCGAAGACAACAGCGCCATCACGACGCCGGACACCAACGTCAGCGGCAACCTGCTGACGGACGACGGCAACGGCCCTGCGGCCGGCGGTGTCGACAGCGATCCGGACGGCGATGCGCTGACCGTCTCGGGCTTTACGGCCGGTGGACTGACGGGCACACCGGGTGTTCCGCTGACGATTCCCAACGTGGGCGAGCTGACGATCAACCCGGATGGCAGCTACACGTTCGACCCGGTGCCGGGCTTCGAAGGAGCGGTGCCGCCGGTGGTCTACACGATCGACGACGGCAACGGCGGCACCGACAGTGCCACGCTGAGCCTGGTGGTGGATGCGTCCAACGATCCGCCGGTGGCGCAGAACGACAACGTGCGCGGTCAGGAAGACCAGCCGGTGACGTTCAACCCGCTGACCAACGACAGCGATCCGGAAGGCCAGCCGCTGCAGATCACGCAGATCAACGGTGTGAACGTGACCCCGGGCACGCCGGTGGTGATCAACGACCCGGTCAGTGGGGATCCCATTGGCGAGCTGGTGCTCAACCCGGACGGGACGCTGACGTTCACGCCGGAGCCGGACTTCAACACGACGACGCCGATCCCGGTGGTCTACACCGTGGCCGACCCCGACGGCGCCACCGCCACCGCCACGATTCGCCTCACGGTGACTCCGGTGAACGATGCGCCGGTGGCGACCGACAACGGTCCGATCCCGACCGCACCCAACACCCCCGTGTCGGGCAATGTGCTGACGGACAACAACGGCTCCGGTGTCGACAGCGACGTCGACGGCGATCCGCTGACGGTCACGGGCTTTGCCGTGGACACCAACGGCGACGGCGTTCCCGAGAACTTCACCGCAGGTCAGACCGCGACCATCACCGACGACACGGGCAATCCGATCGGTACGCTGGTGATCGGTGCCAACGGTGCGTACACCTTCACGCCGTCCAACGGCTACGAGGGTCCGGTGCCGGCCGCCACCTACACCATCAGCGATGGTCAGGGTGCGACCGACAGCGCCGTCCTGAGCTTCGGTGATGTGCCCAATGCCGCGCCGGTGGCCAACAACGACGGGCCATTGCCGACCGCGGTCAACACCCCGGTCACGGGCAATGTGCTGACCAACGACACCGACCCGAACGGTGATCCGCTGACCGTCACCGGCTTCACGGTCACGGGTGTGCCGGGTACCTTCGGGCCGGGCGACACCGCCACCATTCCGGGTGTGGGCACCCTGGTCATCAACCAGGATGGTTCGTTCTCGTTCACGCCGGTGCCGGGCTACACGGGGCCGATTCCCAGCGCGACCTACACCGTCAGCGATGGAAGCGCGACGTCGTCCGCCGTGCTGTCGTTTGCTGCGATTTCGAGCGAGCCTTCGCCACCGCCGCCGCCCCCACCGCCCCCACCGCCTCCGCCGCCGCCGCCGCCGCCACCGCCTCGTCCGGAAGAGCCGAGCAATCCGGACTGGCGTGAACCCGAGAGCGAAACGCCCCGCGTGCCCAGCGTGTTGCCGCCGTCCCCCGGTGCGCTGCATGTGCTGTATGCGGTGGCCGACGCCAGCGGTGAACGAGGTCTTGCATCGTCGCCGCTGGGCACGCTGCAGGCCAGCGCTCCGCTGCTGGGTGAGGCCATGGCGCAGTTGCCCGACAGCCTGCTGTTCGAGCAGAACTCGCGCGGTGAACACATCGGGCTGATCCGGGAGCTCGGCTACGGTGAGGTCCAGACCGTGCGTCCGGCGCTTTACGTGCAGCACGCCGTGCGTCACCAGCCGATCTCGACCGATCCGAGCCTTTGGGTACAGCACGCCGTGCGTTCCTCGCAGCTCGAATCGATGCTGCGCTCGACCTCGCTGGATGCCAACAACTCGGCAACGCCTGGTGTTTCGACGCTGTTCGATCCGTTCGCCCTGGGCGCGCCGCAGCCGGAAGGTCCGGTCAAGCTGGCCGAGCTGGAAACGCCTGAGCCCCGCCAGGAGGCGGTGGCCAAGGCCGCGCCGGTGGAGGCTGTGCCGCAGGAGCCTGTGAAGGTGGCGCCGGTTCAGGAGAAGGTGGTGGAGAAGCCCCGCGCCGCGGCAGGCTTGCGCAACCAGCTCCAGCAGTTTGCCAAGGACCGGGCGGTCAGTGCCCGTCCGATCACCCGTTCCACCGTCTCCAGCTGAACAACATATCTTTAGAGGACATCCCATGAACAAGCAACAAATGACCTTTTCCGGTGCGGTCCAGCGTCTTCCCCGTACCCTGGTGGCTCTGGCGGTGACGGCGGTGGCGGCCGGGTGTTCGGTGACGCCCAAGGCGATCACCGCAGACGAGGTGCGCGAACGCGTCAAGTCGGACACGGCCCGGATGTATGTCGACCAGGCTCCGATCGCCGCGCCCATCACCATGGAAGAGGCGGTGGCCCGTGCGCTCAAGTACAACCTGGACTACCGGCTCAAGAAAATGGAGTCGGCCCTGGCCCAGGGCCTGACCGACTACGCCAGCTACGACATGCTGCCGCAGATGGTGGCGTCGGCCGGGTACACCCGCCGCAGCAACGACTCGGGCGGTGTGAGCGTGGGCATCCTCGATGGCGAACTCTCGGACCGCCCGACCACGTCCGACGAGCGCAGCCGCTCGCTGCGCGGCATCGAGTTCTCGTGGAACGTGCTGGATTTCGGCGTGTCGTACTACCGCGCGCGCCAGCAGGGCGACCAGTTCCTGATCGCCGAAGAGCGGCGCCGCAAGGTGGTGCAGAACCTGCTGCAGGATGTGCGCGCCGCCTACTGGCGCGCCCTGGGTGCCCAGCGCCTGAATGCGCAGGCCGACGACGTGCTGCAGCGCGCCTCCCTGGCGCTCAACCGCTCGCGTGAAGCCGAGACCCAGAAGATCATTCCGCCGGGTCTGGCGCTGGCCTATCAGCGTGCCCTGCTGGACGCCACCACGCTGCTGAACCAGCGCCGCCAGGATCTGGACTTCGCCAAGCGCGAGCTGGCGGCACTCATAAACGTGCCCCCGGGCGTGGACTTCAAGGTGGCCGAGGCGAACGAGACCGCGTTGCCCGCCGCGCCCCGCGATGTGGCCAAGCTGGAAGAAATGGCCCTGCTGCAGCGTCCGGAGTTGCGCGAAGAGGACTTCCGCAAGCGCATCACGGCCGACGAGGCCCGCAAGCAGATTCTGGGCATGCTGCCCGGCATCACCTTCAATTACGGCCGCCGTCACGACTCCAACGTCTTCACCTATAACAACAGCTGGTCCGAAGGTGGTGTCAGCCTGGCGTGGAACCTGATGCGCCTGGTCGCCTTGCCCGCGCTCAAGGATGCCCAGAAATACCAGGAGGCCACCGACGAAGCCCGTCGCATGGCGCTGTCCATGGCCATCCTGACGCAGACCCGCGTCAGTGCCGAGCGCTATCGCATGGCACTCGAGGACTTCAAGCTGGCCGATCAGGCCTCGCAAGTCGACACCCGTCTGGCCGCCTTCACCAAGGCCTCGGTGACGGCCAAGCTGGAAAGCGAGCTGGAAGCCATCCGCACCCAGGCCCGTGCCGTGCTGGGCGCCTACCAGCGTGCCAATGCCTACGCGAATGCACACATCGCTTTCGGCCGTCTCTACAACACGCTGGGCTTTGACCCGATCGCCGACGACTTCGAAGGCAACGACCTGGCCCAGCTGACCGAGCGCGTCAAGGGTCATCTGCAGGCCACCGAGAAGGATGCCTTCTCGCTGTCGTCCAACCTGTTCGGCCGCGCGGCCGCGGTGAACGTGAACCTGGCCGGCATCCAGGATCCGGTCCAGCAGGTGCGCATGAAGGCCTTGGTGACCGAGCTGCTCGGACGCCACCAGATCGCCACCGATGCCAAGGACGGCGTTCCGCTCAAGCTGGAGTTCGCCTCTGCCGAAAGCAATGGTGTGGAGAAGGCCTCCTGGACGCTCAAGCTGACCGACGAGTCGGGTAAGCCCCAGCAAGCCCGTTTTGCCACTACCATCCCGGCCAACGCGCGTGCATCGGTGTACGAGTCGAGCCTGATGGCGGCGCTCAATGCCAATCTTGGCGATATCAAATCCTGGCTGAATGTTGACTGATCTCTTTGCTCTGAACCCCTGGCGCGCCGTGGGCGCAGCCCTCCTGCTGGGCTCGCTGTCCAGCGTGGCGTCGGCCCAGTCGCCAGCGGCTGCTCCCAAGGCCCCGGCGGCCGCTCCGGCCCCGGCCCCCAAACCCGCGGCCGAACCGGCTGCCGCCTCTTCGGTGCGGGTGCTGGTGCTGCCCGCGGGCGAGACGGTGCTCGCCAGCCCGGTGCCTGGCCGCATTGCCAAGCTCCACGTCGGGCTGGGCGTTCCGTTCCGGCAGGGCGCGGTGCTGGTCTCCATGGACTGCGACGAGCCCCAGGCCCGCCTGGCCATGGCCAAGGCCGACCAGGCCGCGGCCACCGACCAGTACGAAGCCAAGCTGCGCATGCAGGGCCTGGAACAGGCCAGCGATGTCGAGGTGGCGCTCGCCGCCAGCGCCGTGGCCAAGGCCAAGGCCCAGGTCGAGCTCTACCAGTTCCAGATTTCCCAGTGCAGCATCCGTGCGCCCTGGGACGGACGCACCGCCAAGCTGCATGTGCGCAGCTTCATGACGGTGTCGGCCGGCCAGCCGCTGCTGGATCTGGTGCGCAGCGGCCTGTTGCTGATGAAGCTCAACGTGCCGTCCAGCTGGATCTCGAACCTGAAGATGGGTCAGCTGTTCGATGTCACCATCGACGAGACCGGCAAGACCTACCAGGCACGGGTGCACCGCATCAACGGCCGCGTCGACCCGGTGAGCCAGACCATCGAGCTGGAAGCGACCATGACCAAGTCCCACCCGGACTTGCTGCCTGGCATGAGTGGAGTCGCCTCGTTCACCGGCATGCGGTGAGTCGGTCATGAGCGACGCAACGGATCTGGGCGTTCTGCTGCAGATCGAAGCCCGCGCGCTGGAAGCGGCGACGGTGGCCGCGCTGCGGTTCACCATCGTCAACGAAACCCACGCGCTCACACCCTACCGTCAGGCGGCGATGTTCGAGCTGGAGGGCGACCGGCTGCGGCTGGTGGCCGCTTCGGGCCTGGTCAGCGTGGCCAACGACTCGCCGTTCGCCGTCTGGCTCAGCCGTTTTGCCCAGCGGCTTCCGCGCGACGGCGCAATCCATCGGCTCGACTTCGCCGACGCATCCCCCGACGATGCCGCGGGCTGGAGCGAGTGGCTGCCCGAGCACCTGGCGCTGGTGCCCTTGCGCGACCGGACCGGTGCATTCAAGGGCATGGTGCTCTACGCCGCGGAGCAGCCGTGGACCGACGCCGCCTGCGGGCTGCTGGGCCGTTTGCACGCCACCTACGGATATTGCCTGGCCAGCATGCGCCAGACCTCTCCGGACCGCTGGCGCTGGTTGCGGTCCATGACCAACAAGCGCAACCGCTGGATCCTGGCCGCCGTGCTGCTGGCCAGCCTGTTCATTCCGGTGCGTCTTTCGGTGTTGGCGCCGGCTGAGGTGGTGGCCCTCAACGCCACCGCCGTGGCGGCGCCGCAGGACGGCGTGGTCGGTTCGTTCGCCGTCTCGCCCAACGCCCGGGTGAAGGCGGGTGATCTGCTGTTCTCGCTGGACGACTCGTCCCTTCTGAACCGGCTGGCGGTGGCGCGCAAGGCCCTGGAAATCGCGCAGGCCGACGCCCACATCGCGCAGCAGCGCGCGTTCGACGACCTCAAGAGCAAGGCCGACGTCGCCGTCGCCCTCGGGCGGGTGCGCGAAAAGGAGGCCGAGCTGGCCGCGGTGGAGACCCAGGCGCAGCGGGTGGAAGTGCGCGCGGATCGCGACGGCATCGCCATCTTCTCGGACACCAACGACTGGATCGGCCGACCGGTCATGACCGGCGAACGCGTGATGCAGCTGGCGCAGCCCGAAGACGGCGGCATCCAGATCTGGCTCGCGGTGGCCGATGCCATCAACCTGGAACCCGCGGCGCCGGTGCGCCTGTTCCTGCACACCGAGCCCCTCAGCCCGCGGTCCGGCAGTCTCATCGAGGCCAGTTACCAGTCGACTCTGAGCCCGGACAATGTCGCGTCCTACAAGCTGCGGGCCAAGTTCGATCCCGGCACGGAACTGCCACGGATCGGGCTGCGAGGCACGGCGCGCATTTCCGGTGACTGGGTGCTGCTGGGCTATTACCTGTTCCGCCGTCCGCTGGCCCACCTGCGAGAGTGGAGCGGGCTGTGAGCACCGGCTCCTCCGTTCCGGCCGCGGGGGGCCGCATCCAGCTCAAGGCACCGCCGCCCAAGAAGCAACCCCTGCCACCGATCCGCGACGAACTGATCCTGTTTCCGGCCGCCCCCAACGAGGACGGCACACCCGCCTGGATGATCCAGGACCCGGTGACCAACCGTTTCTTCCGCATCGGCTGGCTCGATTTCGAGCTGCTGGTGAACTGGGCCGACAACGATCTGGCCACGCTGGTGCGCACCGTCAACCAGCAGACCCCTTTGAACGTCACGCCGGACGATGTGCGCGCGCTGACGAAATTCCTGGGCGACAACCAGCTGCTGCGCATCACCGGCAAGGCCGACGTGGCCAAGGCGCTCGCGCGGGCCGACAGCATGAAGCGCTCGTTTTTCGAGTCGCTGCTGCACAACTACCTGTTCTTCCGGTTGCCGCTGGTGCGGCCCCAGACCTGGCTGGCCGCCATCCGGCCCTTCCTGCTGCGCCTGAACATGCCGCTGGTGGGCCTCGTGGTGATGGCGATCACCCTGCTGGGCATCTTCCTGGTGTCGCGCCAATGGGACCAGTTCACCCACACCCTGGTCGACAACATGACCTGGAAGGGGTTGCTCGGCTACGGCGTGGCCCTGCTGTTTGCCAAGACCCTGCACGAACTCGGGCATGCGCTGGCGGCCACCCGCTACGGTGTGCGGGTCGCCCACATGGGGGTGGCCTTCCTCGTGATGCTGCCGATGCTCTACACCGACACCGGGGAGAGCTGGCGGCTCAGGAACTCGAGGCAGCGCCTGGCCATCGCCAGCGCCGGCATCGCCGTGGAGCTGGCCCTGGCGGGCATCGCGACCCTGGCCTGGACCCTGGCGCCCGACGGCGCCTTCCGCAACGGCATGTTCTTCCTGGCCACGACCAGCTGGGTGTTGACGGTGGCGATCAACGCCAGCCCGTTCATGCGCTTCGACGGCTATTTCATCACCAGCGACCTGCTGGACCTGCCCAACCTGCACGAACGGTCTACCGCGCTGGCCAAGGTGTGGCTGCGCCGCACCCTGCTGGGTTTCCAGGACCGCTGGCCGGAGGTCTTTCCGGAGCCCAAACGGCGGGCGCTGATCGCATTCGCGCTGGTCACCTGGGTGTACCGGCTGGTGGTGTTTCTCGGCATCGCCTTGCTGGTGTACTACTTCTTCTTCAAGGTACTGGGCATCCTGCTGATGGTGCTGGAGCTGGCCTGGTTCATCGGAAGACCCGTCATGAAGGAACTTGAAGTCTGGAAAAAGCGCCGCGCCGAGATCACATCCCGCCGCAAGATCTGGCTGCTCGCAGTGTTGCTGGCGGGACTGGTGCTGCTGCTGATTCCGTTCAGCAGCCGGGTCACCGGCTACGGTTGGTACCACGCGCAGGAACAGCAATCCATCCATGCCCCGTTTCCGGCGCAGATCGTCTCGATGCCGACGCAACGCGAATTCAAGGCGGGCGACGTGCTGTTCGTCCTGGACTCGTCCATCCTGGGCATTGCGCAGGACAAGTCGCGCCAGCTGGCCCAGGCGCGCGAGGCCCAGATTGCCGGTTTGCTGGGTCTGCCGGACGGCGAGGCGCAGCGGCAGTCCCTCAACTCCCAGAAGGCCTATTACGAAGCCGAACAGAAGCTCAGCGAAGACGAGCGCGAACGGCTGACCCTGCGCGCGCCCTTCGCCGGCGAGCTGCGCGACATCGATCCGGCGCTGGCCCCGGGGGTGTGGGTCAAGCCGCGCGAATCGCTGGCGGTGCTGGTCGACCAGCGCCAATGGGTGGTGGACGCCTTCATCGAGGAGGCCCACCTGGGACGCCTGCAGGTCGGCCAGCCGGTGAGGGCCGGGCTGATGGCCGACCCGCGGACCTGGACCGACGGGCGCATCGAGGCCATCGATGTGTCGCGCACCCTGGTGCTGCCCGATCCCATGCTCGATGCCACCCATGGCGGGCCGATCGCGACGGTGGCATCGCCGCCCAAGGACGGCCAGATGCAGCAGGGCCCCGTGGTGCGCGACGCCCTGTTCCGCATCCGCATCGTGCTCGACGAGCCGCTGCCGACGCAACAGGCGGCGACGGTGCGCGTGCGCATCGAGGGCGAGGCCGAGTCGGTCGCGGCCGGCGTGTTCCGCAAAGTCGCCTCGGTTTTCATCCGCGAAAGCGGGTTCTGAAATCCCCGCGCTGCGCCGCTGCGCACGGCTCGGCCATGCGATCATTCACCGCATGAGCATCCTGCGAGTCGCGACCTACAACATCCACAAGGGCGTTCAAGGCCTGGGGCCGGCGCGCCGCCTGGAGATCCACAACCTTGCACATGCGGTGGAGCAGTTCGACGCCGACATCGTCTGTCTGCAGGAGGTCCGGCGTCACCACCGCAAGCTGGAAAAGCACTTCACCCGCTGGCCCGAACTCGAACAGGCCGACTACCTGTCGCCCGAAGGTTATGAGTCGGTCTACCGCACCAACGCGGTGACGCGCCACGGCGAACACGGCAATGCGCTGCTCTCGCGCTGGCCGGTGCTGGACACGCGCCATTCGGACGTCTCCGACCACCGCTTCGAGCAGCGCGGCCTGCTGCACGTGCAGCTGCTGGTCGAAGGGCGCGAGGTGCATGTCGTGGTGGTGCATTTCGGCCTGATCCACGCCAGCCGCGAGCGCCAGGTCCAGCGCCTGGGCCGCTATGTGGCGCAGGAGGTTCCGTCCGACGCGCCGCTGATTGTCGCCGGCGACTTCAACGACTGGGGTGCCCAGCTGCTCAAGCCGATGGCGGCCCTGGACCTGCGGACTTTCGACGGCGTCCGGTTGCCCACCTACCCCGCGCGCCTGCCGATCCTGCACCTGGACCGCATCTACATGCGCGGGCTCAAGCCCCTGAGCGCCCATGTGCCGCACGGGCGCGCCTGGACCCGCATGTCCGACCACCTGCCGCTGATCGCCGAGCTGGAACTGTGACCACGCCCGTCCCTGCCGGGCCGCTGGCCGACCGCCGGCGCGCCACCTCACCCCGTCCCGGGCACCAGCTCCTGCTGCTGGAGGGGGGCGACGCCTTGTTCCCGGCGCTGGTCGAGGCCATGGATGCCGCGCGCAGCGTGGTGCACCTGGAAACCTACATCTTCCACTTCGCCGGTTCCGCGCTGACGGTGGCCGAGGCGCTGGAGCGCACCGCGCGCCGCGGCGTGCAGGTGCGGCTGGTGGTCGACGGTGTGGGCACGCCCGAGGTGCCGCCCGAATGGCAGCGCCGGTTCGCGGCCGCAGGCGTGCGCTGGCGCGTGTATGCCCCCCTGGGCCGGCTCGGGCTGCTGATTCCCAGCCGCTGGCGGCGCCTGCACCGCAAGCTGTGCGTGGTGGACGGCACCGTGGGTTTCTGTGGCGGCATCAACATCATCGACGACCGCGACGACGTGGCGCTGGGCCGGCTGGAGATACCGCGTCTGGATTTCGCGTTGCGCGTGGCCGGGCCCCTGGTGGACGACATGGTGGAGACCATGGAGCAGCTCTGGTGGCGCCTGCAGGCGGTGCGCAAGGCCCGGCAGCGCGAGTTCGTGGCGGCCTGGGATGCGCTGCGCGAAACCCGGCCCATCGGCGACTTCACGCGTCTGCTGCGCAAGATCGAGGTCTACACCGGTATGGGGTCGCGGGTGAATGCCGATGCGGAAGACGAAGCGTCGGTGCTGGTCAGCGAGGGGCCGGTGGGTGTCAACGACGCCCGCGCGGCGCTGCTGCTGCGCGACAACGTGAGCCACCGGCACGACATCGAGCGCGCCTACCTGAAGGCGCTGGGTGCGGCACGCCAGGACATCGTGATCGCCAACGCCTATTTCATCCCGGGCCGGCGACTGCGGCGTGCGTTGACCATGGCCGCCGCGCGCGGGGTGCGGGTGCGGCTGCTGATGCAGGGCCGCTACGAAAACTTCTTCCAGTACCGTGCGGCCCGGCCGGTGTACCAGAAGCTGATCGACGCCGGCATCGACATCCGGGAGTACGCGCCCAGCGCGCTGCACGCCAAGGTGGCGGTGGTGGACCAGGCCTGGGCGACCGTCGGGTCCACCAACCTGGACCCGCTGTCGCTGTTGCTGGCGCGCGAAGCCAACGTCATGACCACCGACCGGCGCTTTGCCCAACTGCTGCACCAGCGGCTCGATGCGCTGGTGGAGCACGCAGGACAGACGCTGGACGCGGGCGCACTCGGGTCAAGGCCCTGGCACCAGCGGGTGCTGGACCGCATCGCCTTCGTGGTGATGCGCACGCTGCTGTTCGTGACCGGACACCGCTACTGAGGGCGCGGAAGCGCCGTCGCCGCGGATGCCCCCAGCAGGGGCGGGGCCGTCGGGTCCGGTGTTAGCATGGCCCATGCTGATGAAATCCGGAACACCCATGAGCCACACCGAACAGCTCGACGACGGAGAAGGCACCCCCGTCTCGGTCAAGATCCGCGAGCGTCTCAAGGCCGCGCGCCACCGCTTCCATTCCAACGACAACATCGCCGAGTTCATCCAGCCCGGCGAGCTGGAGCTGCTGCTGGACGAGGTCACGGCCAAGATGCAGGGCGTGCTGGACGCCATGGTCATTGACACGGCCAACGACCACAACACCGAGGACACCGCCCGCCGCGTGGCCAAGATGTACCTCCGCGAGGTGTTCGCCGGTCGCTACGTCAAGGGCCCGACGGTCACCGAGTTTCCCAATGCGGAGCACCTCAACGAGCTGATGATCGTCGGCCCGATCACGGTGCGCAGTGCGTGCTCACATCACTTCTGCCCGGTGATCGGCAAGATCTGGATCGGCGTGATGCCCAACGAGCACACCAACGTGATCGGACTGTCCAAGTACGCCCGCCTGGCCGAATGGATCATGGGGCGTCCCCAGATCCAGGAGGAGGCCGTGGTGCAGCTGGCCGACCTGATCCAGGAGAAAACCCAGCCCGATGGCCTGGCCATCGTCATGGAGGCCAGCCACTACTGCATGGCCTGGCGCGGTGTGAAGGACATGGACAGCAAGATGATCAATTCGGTCATGCGCGGTGTGTTCCTCAAGGACGCCAACCTGCGCCGTGAGTTCCTTTCCCTGATTCCTCGCAAAGCCTGATCCACCATGCTGGTCCGTCTGCTCTACGTCAGCCGCGCAGTCGACAAGGACTGCTCCAAGTCCGCCATCGAGTCCATCCTGGAGGTCTCGCGCGCCCACAACCTGCACAACGGCATCACGGGTGTGCTGTGCTACGGCGGTGGCGTGTTCCTTCAGGCCATCGAAGGCGGGCGCGATTCGGTCAACCGCCTCTACAACCACATCGTCGAGGACAAGCGCCACAGCGATGTGGTTCTGCTGCACTACGAAGAGATCAGCGAGCGCCGGTTCGGTGGCTGGACCATGGGTCAGGTCAACCTGTCCAAGCTCAACACTTCCATCGTGCTGAAATACTCCGAGCGGCCCGAGTTCGACCCTTACAGCGTCTCGGGCAAGGTCTCCCTGGCCCTGCTGGAGGAGCTCATGGCCACGGCGTCGATCATCGGCCGCGCCTGAGGCTCCGGTATTGCGTTTCCATGCCTGGCCTTGGTTTGGCATGGGTCTCTGCCCCATCGAATTCTGAGCCGCCTTGACCACCCTGCTGGGATGTGATTTCAGCAGCGCGCCCTCGCGCCGCAAGGCCATCGTGCATGCGGTGGGCCATGTGGATCGTGGCAGGGTGGTTCTGCAGCGCCAGGACCGCTTCGAGTCCCTGGACGACTGGGCCGCCTGGCTGGCCGACGATGCCCACCTGCCCTGGGTGGGGGGATTCGATTTGCCGTTCGGATTGCCGCGAGAGCTTGTCGAACACCTGGGCTGGCCGACCAGCTGGGTGGACTGTATCCGCCACTACGCCAGCCTTTCCCGGCAGGACATCCGGGATGCCTTTGCGGCCTTCTGCCACCAGCGCCCCATCGGTGGCAAATTTGCCCACCGCGCCACCGACGGACCGGCCGGTTCCAGTCCGAGCATGAAATGGGTCAATCCGCCGGTGGCCTTCATGCTCCACGCGGGTGTGCCCAGGCTGCTCGGTGCGGGCGCGGAATTCCCCGGGCTGGCGACCGGAGATCCACGACGCATTGCGCTGGAGGCTTATCCGGGCTTGCTCGCCCGATCGGTACTGGGGGCCACGAGCTACAAGAGCGATGAGGTCCGGCGCCAGACCGCCGATCGCCTGATTGCCCGGCGAACGCTCATTCATGCCCTGGAGAACGGGGATCCGCCGCTCATGCGCGACGCTGGCTTGCGGCTGAGGCTCACCCACAGCCAGCGTGATGCCCTGGCCGACGATGCCAGCGGCGACAGTCTGGATGCCGTGCTGTGCCTGATTCAGGCGGCCTGGGCCTGGCAACTGCACGAGAGGGGCGACGAGCACTGGGGGTTGCCGGCTTTCGATCCGCTGGAAGGCTGGATCCTGGGTGCCTGAGCGGCCTGTGTTGGCCCATCGAGCCCATTTCGCCCAGAACTGACCTGCATCAAGGTCAGGACAGGCCGGGTTGAGGGACACTCGCGCGTCCAGCCAACTGGCTGGGTTGATGCACCGCCGCCACCATGTCCATCCTATCCCGCCGCGCCGTGTCCGCTTCCGACGTCGCTTCCACCACCGCCCATCGGCCTTATGAGGACGTCCAGGCGCTGCTGACCGGGACACTCTTCGTGGCCCTGGGTGTGGTGTTGTTCCGCCACGCCGGCTTGTTCACCGGCGGCACG
This sequence comes from Hydrogenophaga bisanensis, assembly GCF_042665135.1. Classification (NCBI taxonomy): domain Bacteria; kingdom Pseudomonadati; phylum Pseudomonadota; class Betaproteobacteria; order Burkholderiales; family Comamonadaceae; genus Hydrogenophaga; species Hydrogenophaga bisanensis. Next base: position 87,991 of record NZ_JBHTBX010000005.1, on the reverse strand, counting down.
GCCGGTCTGGCGTTCCTGCTGCACTACACGACCGGGTGGAGCTTCGGCCTGCTGTTTTTCCTCGTGAATATGCCCTTTTACTGGCTGGCCTGGCGCCGCATGGGCCCCGTTTTCACGGCCAAGACCTTTGCCTCGGTGGCGCTGCTGGCCTTGCTGTCCGAGTTGGTACCGGCCTGGATCGATATCGCTGCACTGAACACCGGCTTTGCAGCCATTGCCGGCGGCCTGCTGACCGGTGCCGGCATGCTCATGCTGTTCCGCCACCGGGCCAGCCTGGGGGGCTTCAATGTGCTGGTGCTGTGGCTTCAGGAGCGCTATGGCTGGCGCGCCGGACACATCCAGATGGTCATGGACTGCGCCATTGTCCTTGTGGCGCTGGTGGTGGTCGGTGGAGCACAGGTCCTTTGGTCCGTGGTGGGGGCCGTGGTGCTGAACCTGTCCCTGGCGATCAATCACCGGCCAGGCCGCTACATGGCGGTCTGATCCCCCGAACAGGGTCGAGTGGCCGCTCAGGGCGTGGCAGACTCGGTGCATGTCCTTTCCTGATTTTTCGACGCTGGCTTGGTGGCGTGCCATCGCCACGGCGCTCATTGTTGCCCTCGTGGGTTCGTATGCCCAGGCGCGGGGTGGGGATGTGCCCCAGGAGTTTCTCGCGCGCGTGGTCCATGTCCACGATGGTGACACCTTGTGGGTCGAGCCGGAGGAGGGCGGGCCCAGGATCAAGCTGCGCCTGGATGGGGTCGATGCGCCGGAAATCTGCCAGGCTGGTGGTGAAGCCTCACGCGATGCGCTGGCGCGCCACCTGCAGGACCAACCCGTGCAGGTGCGGACCCGCCATCTCGATCGCTATGGCCGCCCCCTGGCACGACTCAAGGTGGAAGAGGGTGATGTGGGTGCCTGGCTGGTTCGTGAAGGTCATGCGTGGTCCTACCGTTACCAGAACAGCTCCGGCCCCTATGCCATGGAGGAACTGCTGGCGCGCGCCTTGCGCCGTGGCCTGTTTGCTCAACCTTCGGAAGAGCCGCGCGACTTCCGTCGCCGGCACGGGCCTTGTCCTCAGCGCTGACCGGTGCCGCGTTGCGCGCAGACGGGGCAATGGATCTGACGGGGCAGGTCCAGGCTGTGAAAGGCCAGATCCCTGCCGTCGATCATCAACAGCCGTCCGGTCATTCTTGAACCGATGCCGGACAGGATTTTGAGCGCTTCCGCGGCCTGCATCGTGCCGACGATGCCCACGAGCGGTGCAAAGACGCCCATCGTTGCGCAGCGGGCCTCCTCCACCGCCGTTTCCGGGGGAAAGACGCAGGCGTAGCAGGGGGACGCGGCATCGCGGGGGTCGTACACGCTGAGCTGGCCATCCATGCGAATGGCCGCACCGGACACCAGGGGTTTGGCGTGACGGAAACACAGGCGGTTGATCAGGTGCCGGGTGGTGAAGTTGTCGGTGCAGTCGATCACCACGTCGGCTGAAGGCACCAGATGATCAAGCAGGGCCTCGTCGGCCCGCTGCCGGATGGCCGTGATCACCGGGTCCGGGTTGATGGCCGTGATGGCCTCCCGGATCGATTCGGCTTTGGGGTGACCCACCCGGGCGAGGTTGTGGGCGATCTGCCGCTGCAGATTGGTGGCGTCCACTTCGTCATGGTCCACCACCGTGATGCGTCCCACGCCGGCACTGCCCAGGTACAAGCCCACCGGAGAACCCAGTCCGCCAGCACCGATGACCAGCGCGTGCGACGCCAGCAGGCGTTCCTGCCCTTCGACGCCCAGCTCGTTGAGCAGGATGTGGCGCGAGTAGCGCAGCAGCTGGGTATCGTCCATGGCAGTGGGCACTGCCCGGTGTTGGCCGGACAGCGCGTGGCTCAGTCTTCCTTCTTCTCGTCAGGGCGGGCGGTGAGCGTCTTGCTGACCACCACCGGTTTGCCCTTGAGCTGGTTGAGGGCCTGTTGCAGCTGGAAGTCCTTCTCGCTGCCCAGTTCAGGCACCAGACGCTGCCCCGGGTTCTTGCGGGCCTCTTCTTCCAGGCGCTTGCGGGCCTGCTCGCGTTCCTGCTCGCGCTGCTGTTCGGCCGCACGCTCGGCGTCGGTCAGCGGCTTGTCGACCCCGTTCTTGTCGTTGCCATTGCCGTTCCCGTTGCCCAGGTGCTTCTGCAGGTCCGATTCCCGCGTGCGCAGGGCAGCAAACACGTTGCCTTCCGGTGTTTCGTCCACCATCACGTCCGGGATGATGCCGCGGGCCTGGATGGTCTGGCCGCTGGGGGTGTAGTAGCGGGCAGTGGTGAGCTTCAGACCCGTGTCCGGACCCAGCGGGCGCACCGTCTGGACCGATCCCTTGCCAAAGGTCTGACTGCCCATGATCGTGGCCCGCTTGTGGTCCTGCAGCGCGCCGGCCACGATTTCGCTGGCGGACGCCGATCCCTCGTTCACCAGCACCACCAGTGGCACGGTCTTGAGGGCACCCCGTGTCGCCTCGGTCAGTCGCTTGATCGGATCGGTGCCTCCGCGGCGCAGATAGTGCTGCGGGATGGTCTTGTAGACAAACTTGCTCTCTTCCAGTTGTCCATTGGTCGAGACCACCGTGACGTTCTCGGGCAGGAAGGCGGCCGACAGGGCCACCGCGGCATCCAGCAGTCCACCCGGGTCATTGCGCAGGTCCAGGACCAGGCCCTTGAGCTTGGGCTCGGCCTTGTAGATCTCCTCGACCTTGCGGGCGAAGTCTTCGACCGTGCGCTCCTGGAACTGGGACACGCGCACCCATCCGTAGCCCGGTTCGACCACGCGGGACTTGACGCTTTGCGTCTTGATCTCCTCGCGGGTGATGGTCACCGAGAAGGTGCGGTTCTCATCCTTGCGGAACACCGTGAGCAGCACCTTGGTGCGGGGTTCACCGCGCATGCGTTTGACGGCATCGTTGATGGTCAGGCCCTTGACCATGGTGTCATCGATCTTGGTGATGAGGTCACCCGACTTCAGGCCGGCCCGGAAGGCGGGGGAGTCCTCGATCGGGGACACCACCTTGACCAGACCATCCTCCATCGTGATCTCGATACCAACGCCCACGAAGCGGCCGGTGGTGCCTTCACGGAATTCCTTGAAGGACTTCTTGTCGAAGTACTGGGAGTGCGGGTCCAGGCTGGACACCATGCCCGAGATGGCTTCGGAGATGAGCTTTTTCTCATCCACGGGCTCGACATAGTCGCTCTTGACCATCCCGAAGACGGCCGCCAACTGTTGCAGCTCCTCCAGGGGGAGTGGTGCCAGCGAGCCGCGGGCCACCGCCTGCAGCTGGACCGTGGTCAAGGCGCCGGCCACGGCGCCGACGGCGACCCAGCCCGCGATGCGGAATTTCTGACTGACTTGCTTACCCATCCCGAGGACCCCAATCCATAACCGGCAGTTTGCTCACAGCCCTGCCATCAGGCCAATATACACCTTGGACAACAAAGCCCGGGATCGGTTCCGCAATCCCGGGTATCGTGATCGACCAAGCGCGGTGTCAGGCCTTTTTTCCCTGGGCTGCCACGGCGGCGGCGGCCTTGGCGGCGGCCTCTGCATCGCCCAGGTAGTAGCTGCGGATGGGCTTGAGCTCGGCATCGAGTTCATAGACCAGGGGAATACCGTTGGGAATGTTCAGGTTCACGATGTCCTGATCGGAAATGCCGTCCAGGTACTTGACCAGCGCACGGATGGAGTTGCCGTGGGCGGCGACGACCACCCGCTTGCCGCCCTTGATGGCGGGCGCCAGGGCCTCGTTCCAGAACGGGATCACGCGGGCGACGGTGTCCTTGAGGCACTCCGTCAGGGGCACATCCGACGGGTTGAGCTTTTCGTAGCGACGGTCGCCACGCTCGCAGCGCGGGTCGGTCGGCTCCAGTGCTGGTGGCGGGGTGTCGTAGCTGCGGCGCCAGACCAGCACCTGCTCGTCACCATACTGCTTGGCCATGTCGGCCTTGTTCAGGCCCTGCAGGGCGCCGTAGTGCCGTTCGTTGAGGCGCCAGCTCTTGACCACCGGCAGCCAGGTCAGGTTCATGGCGTCCAGCACATACCAGAGCGTGTGGATGGCACGCTTGAGCACGCTGGTGTAGGCGATGTCGAAGTCGTAGCCCTCGGCCTTGAGCAGCTGTCCGGCCGACATTGCCTGGGAGACGCCGGTGGGGGTCAGGTCGACATCGGTCCAGCCGGTGAAGCGGTTTTCGAGGTTCCAGGTGGATTCACCGTGGCGGATGAGGACGAGCTTGTACATGGGTAGGCGGTCGGTTTGGAAGGGTGATGGGGCGGGAAAGCGGGGTCTGCATGGACCACCGCCCACGCATGCCAGCCCGACATTCTAAAATCTCCGCCTCAACGACTAAGGTGACCCTGTGAGCTTCTTTCTTGACAACTGGACCCTGTTTGCCATCGCCATCGCTTCCGGTGGCATGCTGCTATGGCCTGCCCTGGGGGGTGCCGCCCGTGGCGGTGGCCTCAACCCGAACGAAGTGGTGCAGCTCATGAACCGTGAGAAGGCGCAGGTGATCGACGTGTGCTCTGCCGACGAATTCGCCGCTGGCCACGTGGTGGGCGCCCGTCACATTCCGCTGGACGAGCTCGAATCCCGCCTGCCGCAGGTGGTCAAGAACAAGGCACTGCCCGTGGTGATGGTCTGCGCTTCTGGTGCACGTTCGGGCCGGGCGGTGGCCGTGGCTCGCAAGCTGGGTTACGACAAGGCCCAATCCCTGGCCGGCGGCATGGGTGCCTGGCGCGCGGCGAGCCTGCCGGTTGAAAAAGCCTGACCATCGGCATCGAAGGAGACCTCATGGCCCACGTAAAGATTTTCTCCAGTGACTTCTGCCCCTATTGCAGCCGGGCCAAGTCCTTGCTGCGCGAGCGCGGTGTGCACGACTTCGAAGAGATCGTTGTCGATGGGAAGCCGGAGGTGCGAGCCCGCATGACCGAAATCACCGGACGCACCAGCGTCCCTCAGATCTTCATCGGGGACCAGCATGTCGGTGGCTGCGATGACCTACACGCGCTGGACGCCCGGGGCGGACTGGTTCCGCTGCTGCAGGCCTGAGTGACAGGCGCGCCCGGCCGCTCTTGCCGGGCTGACATAATTGCCCCTTGTGCCCGCTGCGGGAACGTCTTTCCCCGGCGGGTTTTTGCTTGCCAACCACCGAGAGTCATCCATGGCCGACCAAGATCCCGTTTTCCAGATCCAGCGCATCTACATGAAAGAGTCTTCGCTGGAGCAACCCAATTCCCCGGCCATCCTGCTGGAACAGGAGCAGCCGTCGGTCGACATCCAGCTGGGCGTGGAAGCGCAGCCGGCGGCCGACGGTGTCTATGAGATCGCCGTGACCGCCACCGTGCACACCAAGATCAAGGACAAGACCGTGTTCCTGGTCGAGGTCAAGCAGGCGGGCATCTTCGAAATCCGCAACCTGCCGGAAGACCAGATGGGTCCCATCATGGGCATCGCCTGCCCGCAGATCGTGTATCCCTATCTGCGTGGCAACGTGGCCGACCTGATCCAGCGCGGCGGTTTCCCGCCCGTGCACCTGGCCGAAATCAACTTCCAGGCCATGTACGAGCAGCAACAGGCCCAGCAGGCGGCCGACGCACCGAAGATCGTCACCCAGTAAGTCGCCTGGTCATGCGCATTGCTGTCCTGGGGGCAGGTGCCTGGGGAACGGCGCTGGCCATCAGCGCCGCGCGTCGGCAAGGCTCGTCCGTGGTGCTTTGGGCCAGGGACCACGAGCAGGCTGCTGCCATGCAGCAAGCCCGTGAAAACCGGCGCTACCTGGCCGGACTGCCTTTTCCCGCCCCTCTGCAAGTGGTCTCTGGTTCTCTGGGGACGGTCGTTGCCGGCGACCAGGCGCCGGACCTGGTTGTCATCGGGTCTCCCATGGCGGCTTTGCGGGGCATGCTCGCCACGTTGCGCGATGTCCGTGTGCCGGTGGCCTGGCTTTGCAAGGGTTTCGAAGCCCCTCAGGCGGACGGCACCGGGGGGCTTCTGGGCCATGAAATCCGTGCTCAGGTGGCACCGGGTTTGCTGGCGGGCGTGCTCAGCGGCCCCAGCTTTGCGCAGGAAGTCGCTCGCGGCCAGCCCACGGCACTGGTGGCCGCCAGTGAGCACGAAGTGGTGCGCGAGGCGCTGGTGGCGGCCTTCCACAGCCCCAGTCTGCGCGTGTATGCCAACGACGATATCGTCGGTGTCGAGGTCGGTGGTGCCGTCAAGAACGTGCTGGCGATTGCCACTGGCCTGTGCGACGGGCTGGACCTGGGCCTGAACGCCCGCGCCGCGCTGGTGACCCGGGGCCTGGCCGAAATGACCCGGCTGGGGTTGGCGCTGGGCGCCCGGGCCGATACCTTCATGGGGCTGTCCGGTCTGGGCGATCTGGTGCTCACCGCCACGGGTGACCTCTCGCGCAATCGCCGCGTGGGGCAACTGCTGGCCCAGGGCCTGAGCCTGCAGCAGGCCATCGACTCGCTCGGACACGTCGCCGAAGGCGTCTACAGTGCCCGCACCGTCGTGCAGCGCGCCCGTGCCCTCGGGGTTGAAATGCCAATCAGCGAAGGCGTGGTGGCCTTGCTGGAGGGCAAGCTGGCGCCGGCCCAAGCGGTCGCTACGCTCATGGGTCGCGACCCCAAGGTGGAAGCCCTGTAGGCTTCAGATCTCGAAGTTGTCGATCAGGCGGGTCTTGCCCAGCCGGGCGGCACCCAGGACCACCAGCGATTGGCCGGTGACCGCGTCGGCAGCATCGGGCAACTGCAGGTCGATACGGCGACGCACCGTCAGGTAGTCGGGCTGCCAGCCGCGAGCCGTCAGGGCCTGGAGGGCGCGCTGTTCCAGCCCGGCCTGATGATCGGGCAGCGAGCTGCCGGCCGCCAGCGCGTCCCGTGCCAGGTCACGCAGGGCCAGTGACAGCTGCACGGCTTCGGCCCGCTCGCTCTCGCTCAGATACCCGTTGCGGGAGCTCAGCGCCAGACCGTCGGCTGCGCGTTCGGTTTCGGTGCTGACCACCGTCACCGGCAGGGCAAACTGGTCGACCATGCGGCGGATGATCATCTGCTGCTGGTAGTCCTTCTTGCCGAACACCGCGTAGCGGGGGCCCTTGGCCTCGGCAAACACGCACTGGAACAGCTTCATCACCACCGTGCAGACGCCGGTGAAAAACCCCGGCCGGAAGTGACCTTCCAGAATGTCGGCCAACTCCGCGGGTGGATGGACCTTGAAGCCCTGGGGCTGCGGATACAGGTCTTTCTCTGACGGTGCGAACACGATGTCGCAGCCGGCCGGCGCCAGCTTGGCGCAGTCGGCCTCCAGGGTGCGCGGGTAGGTATCGAAGTCCTCGTGAGGGGCAAACTGGAGCCGGTTCACGAAAATGCTGGCGACGGTCACGTCCCCCAGGGGCTTGGCGGTGCGCACCAGGTTCAGGTGACCGTCGTGCAGGTTGCCCATGGTGGGCACGAAGGCGGGCGACTCGAAGGGAGCCAGGGCCGCACGCAGGTCGGCAATGGTGTGGACGATTTTCATGTGTTGGTTACCAGGCGTGGAGGCTGTCGTCCGGGAATGTGCCGTCCTTGACGGCGCGAACGTAGGCTTCCATGGCGCCACGCACGCTGGTGGCGCCCTCCATGAAGTTGCGGACGAATTTGGGGTTCTTTCCCAGGTTGATCCCCAGCATGTCGTGCATGACCAGCACCTGCCCGGCAGTGCCCTTGCCGGCGCCGATGCCGATCGTGTGGCAACTGTGCAGCTGGTGGGTGATGTCGGTGGCCAGGGCGGCGGGCACCATCTCCAGCACCAGCATCGCCGCACCGGCATGCTGCAACTCAATCGCCTGACGCTTGAGTTGTTCGCCTGCGTCATGGCCCCGGCCCTGGACCCGATAGCCCCCGAGGGAGTGCACCGTCTGCGGGGTCAGCCCCAGGTGGGCGCAGACCGGGATGCCGCGTTCGACCAGGAAACGCACGGTGTCGGTGGTCCAGCCGCCGCCTTCGAGCTTGACCATGTGCGCACCGGCCTGCATCAGCACCGTGGCGCTGCGCAGTGCCTGCTCGGGGCTCTCGTGGTAGCTGCCGAAGGGCAGATCCCCGATGACCCAGGCCGTGGCCTGGACCCGCTGCAGGCCACGCACCACGCACTCGGTGTGGTGGCGCATCGTCTCCAGCGTCACGCCGACCGTGCTGGCCAGGCCCTGGCAGACCATGCCCAGCGAATCGCCGACCAGGATGCACTCGACCCCTGCCGCGTCGGCCACGGCGGCAAAGGTGGCGTCGTAGGCCGTCAGCATGGTGATCTTCTCGCCGCGTTCGCGCATCTCAGCCAAGCGTGGCAGGCTGACGGGCTTGCGCTGCGGCAGGGGAGAGGCCGCCGGCAGGGTACCGTACGGCGTGGCGTTGTTCGAGCTGGTCGTGGTTGCGTTCATCGTCATCCCCTTGCGAGGTGAAAAGATGGGGCGCACTATAGACGATGTGGGGATCTCACTGGCGTTATGCTCGGAGCCCATGAAGCACTTCTCCGATTTCTCGGCCGACGATCTGGCCGATCTGGCCCGTTCGGACGTGTCCCGGGCACTGGCCGAAGACGTGGGCGGCGGCGACCTGACCGCTGCCCTGGTGGATGCCGGTCGACCGGCGCGTGCCCGCATCCTGGCGCGTGAATCCGCGGTCATCTGCGGGCGCCCCTGGGTGGAGGCTGCGGTCCTGGCCTGTGACCCGCAGGCGCGCCTGACCTGGCATGTGGGCGAAGGCGAGCATTGCTCGCCCGACCAGGTGGTCCTGCACATCGAGGGCAGGGCGCAGGCCCTGCTCACAGCCGAGCGCACGGCGCTGAACTTCCTGCAGCTGCTCTCGGCGGTGGCGACCAAGACCGCCACGTTTGTGGAGACGGTCAAAGGTACCCGGGCGGCCATCGTGGACACCCGCAAGACCTTGCCCGGCCTGCGCCTGGCCCAGAAGTACGCGGTGAAGACCGGTGGTGGTGTCAACCACCGCATCGGTCTGTACGACGCTGTGCTGATCAAGGAAAACCACATCGCGGCTGCCGGTGGCGTTGCGCCTGTGCTGCAGCGGGTCAGGGACACGGCGCCACAGGCCCGGTTCGTCGAGATCGAGGTCGAGACGCTGGCCCAGCTGGATGAGGCCCTGGCCTGCGGGGCGACCATGATCCTGCTGGACAACATGGACATCCCGACCCTCCACGAGGCCGTGCGGCGCAACGCCGGCCGTGCGATCCTGGAGATTTCGGGGGGTGTGAACCTGCAGACGGTGCGGGCCCTTGCAGAAACCGGCGTCGACCGCATTTCCATCGGAGGCCTGACCAAGGATGTCAAGGCCGTTGATTTCTCCATGCGATTCGAGTCGCTCTGAGGACACTCCGCCATGAATACCGCCACCGCCGACGGCGTCATCGACGTCGAATACGAACAGCCGGCCTGTCCGACCAAACACGCCTGGGCGCGGGTACCGAAAGAGCCGTCGCCCGACGAGCGGGTGGCGCTGAAGTCGCGCATCCGCCAACTGCTCAAGGAACGCAACGCCGTCATGGTGTCGCACTACTACGTGCACCCGGATCTGCAGGACTTGGCCGTCGAGACCGGTGGCATCGTCAGCGATTCGCTGGAGATGGCGCGTTTTGGCCGGGACCACCCGGCGCAGACCCTGGTGGTTTCCGGGGTGCGCTTCATGGGCGAAACTGCCAAGATCCTGAGCCCCGAAAAAACGGTGCTGATGCCCGATCTGGACGCAAACTGCTCGCTCGATTTGGGTTGCCCGATCGATGCCTTCAGCGCTTTCTGCGACCAGCATCCGGACCGCACCGTGGTGGTCTACGCCAACACCAGCGCTGCCGTGAAGGCCCGGTCCGACTGGCTGGTCACTTCCAGCTGCGCGCTGGACATCGTGCGGGCGCTCAAGGACAAGGGGCACAAGATCCTGTGGGCGCCGGACAAGCACCTGGGCGCCTACATCCAGCGCGAAACCGGTGCCGACATGCTGATGTGGACCGGTTCGTGCATCGTGCACGACGAGTTCAAGGCCATCGAACTGGAGCTGCTCAAGAAGGAGCACCCGGGCGCCAAGGTGCTGGTTCACCCCGAAAGCCCGGCCGATGTGGTCGCGCTGGCCGATGCGGTGGGGTCGACCTCGGGCATCCTGAAGGCGGCGCGTGAGATGGATGCCCGCGAATTCATCGTGGCCACCGACAACGGCATGATGCACATGCTGCGACAGCAGAACCCGGACAAGGTGTTCATCGAGGCACCGACCGCTGGCAACAGCGCCACCTGCAAGAGTTGTGCGCATTGCCCCTGGATGGCGATGAACGGCCTGGCCGGCGTGGCGCGGGTGCTGGAGACGGGTGCCAACCAGATCCATGTCGATCCGGCGCTGATTGACCGTGCCCGCCTGCCGATCGACCGCATGCTGGCCTTCACGGCTGCACACAAGGCCGGTCAGGATGCCGGCGCCCTGGTGCCGAACATCGGGGCCGCCTGATGCGCTCGGGTGCTTCTCGGCCATGAAAAAACCCGCCAGCGGCGGGTTTTTTCATGGGGTCTGGGCTGAGATCAGGTCGGAACCTTCTTGAGCATTTCCAGGCCGACCTTGCCGTCGGCGATCTCGCGCAGGGCGGTGACCGCTGGCTTGTTCTTGCTCTCGATCTTGGGCGCGTGACCCTGGCTCAGCATGCGGGCACGGTAGGTCGCAGCCAGCACCAGCTGAAAGCGGTTGGGGATCTTCTCCAGGCAATCTTCGACGGTGATGCGTGCCATAGCGTTCTCGGGTGGGCTTCGGGCGGGAAGCGGATTCAATGGATGTTGAGCGCTTCAAACGTATCGCTGCGGGCGTTACGCTGGGCAACGTACTTCAGACGTTGCGCGTGGACGATGGCCTTGAGGTCGAACAAGGCGCGCTCGAATAACTCGTTGATTATAACGAAATCGAACTCCCGGGCATGCACCATTTCCAGGGCGGCGTTCTTCAGCCGGAGTTCGATGGTATCGGCGCTGTCTTCGTTGCGGCGCTCCAGGCGGGAGCGGAGCTCCTCCCAGCTGGGCGGCAGGATGAACACCAGCACCGCGTTGGGGAAGATACGTTTGACCTGGAGGGCGCCCTGGTAGTCGATCTCCAGCACCACGTCCGCGCCTTGCTGCATGCGCTGTTCGATCGCGTGCTTGGAGGTGCCATAGCGGTTGCCGTGCACATGAGCCCACTCCAGGAACGCATCCTGGGCGACCATCTGGTCAAAGGTCTCGTGGCTGACGAAGTAGTACTCGCGGCCATGCACCTCCTGGCCTCGGGGTGCCCGTGTGGTGTGTGACACCGAGGGAGAGACACGCTTGTCCAGCTCCATCAAGGCCTTGACCAGACTGGATTTGCCAGCCCCGCTGGGGGCGGCGACGACGAACAGGTTGCCGGGGTATTCCATCTGCCGAGTTTACCGAAACGGCGCTCACTCAAGGTTCTGGACCTGTTCGCGCATCTGCTCGATCAGCACCTTCATGTCCACGGAAATGCGGGTCAGTTCCAGGCTGGACGACTTGGATCCAAGGGTGTTGGCTTCGCGGTGCAGTTCCTGGATCAGGAAATCGAGCCGCTTGCCCACGTCACCACCCTTGCCCAGCAGGCGCTCGATTTCAGCCAGGTGGGCATCCAGCCGGGTGAGCTCTTCGGCGACGTCGATGCGGATGGCATAGGCGGTGGCCTCGGCCAGGGCGCGGTCCTGGGCAGCTTCGCTGCCTGTCTGGGCGCCGGCTGATCCGAGGGCTTCGTTCCAGCGGTCGAGAAAGCGCTGGCGCTGCTGCTCGACCAGGGCCGGGATCAGGGGCTGGGCATCACGCGCCAGCTGGCGCAGTTGCCGAAGCCGGTCCAGAAGCATCTCGACCAGCTTGGCGCCCTCACGGGCCCTGGAGGCCAGAAACGCCTCCATGGCCTGACGCCCAAGGTCCATCAGGGTATCCTGCCAGTCGCCTGGTTGAGCGGACTGGCGAGAGGTGATCTGCAGGATTTCCGCCACCGAAAGGGGGGCGGCCTTGGGGCACCAGGCCTGAATGCCGTCCTGCAAGGCCACCAGTTTCTGCAGATCGTGGGGGCTGGGGGTGCGGGTGGCGGCATCTTGACGGCCCTCGATCCAGGCCCGGACCTCGACCTTGCCGCGTTTGAGCCGGCTTTGCAGCAGTTCGCGCAGCGCGGGCTCGGCGCCTCGAAGGTCGTCCGACAGCTTGAAGGTCAGGTCCAGGAAGCGGCTGTTGACCGATCGGATCTCGATGCCCAGGGCGGCGCGGGGGGCGTCGGTGGCGGCTGCGGTACCACTTTGGGCCGTGGCGTAGCCGGTCATGCTGTAAACTGCCATCGGACTTGTGGGGCCGTTGTGAGGCCCTTGGATTGCATGGTCCCAAACAAGGCGTTCCGGACTCTCTGCGCATTATGTCAAAGGTCAAACCCGCTTCCCTGCCGCCCGATACCGTGATTGGTGGCTACCGCATTGTCCGGAAGCTGGCCGCCGGCGGCTTCGGGGTCGTCTACCTGGCCGTGGACACCGAAGGGCAGCAGGTCGCCATCAAGGAGTACCTGCCTTCGTCGCTGGCCACTCGCGCACCGGGAGAACTCCTGCCCCAGGTGCAGCCCGAGAAGCTGTCGCTCTACCGGCTTGGCCTCAAGAGCTTCTTCGAGGAGGGTCGTGCGCTGGCACAGATCTCCCACCAGTCGGTGGTGAGCGTGCTGAACTTCTTCCGCGAGAACGAGACGGTCTACATGGTCATGAACTACCTGGAGGGCGCGTCCCTGCAGGAGTTCATCATCACCGCGCGTGAGCTGAAGAAGCAGAAGGTGTTCCGAGAGTCCACCATCCGCTCGTTGTACGACGAGGTGCTGCGGGGGCTGCGGATCGTGCATCAGCACAAGATGCTGCATCTGGACATCAAGCCGGCCAACATCTTCGTGACCGACGACAACCGGGCGGTGCTGATCGACTTTGGCGCGGCGCGTGAGGTGCTGAGCAAGGAAGGCAATTTCATCCGGCCGATGTACACCCCCGGGTTCGCTGCGCCGGAGATGTACCGCCGGGATTCGTCCATGGGTCCCTGGACCGACATCTACGCGATCGGTGCCTGCATCTATGCCAGCATGCAGGGTTATCCCCCGAATGACGCGCCCCAGCGCCTGGAAAAGGACCGTCTGTCGCTTGCGCTCTCCCGTTTGCGCGGCGTCTATTCCGACAACCTCATCGAGGTGGTGGAATGGTGCATGTCGCTCGATCCCCTGTCGCGTCCGCAGTCGGTGTTTGCCTTGCAGAAAGAACTCAGCCGCGAGAGCGAACGAAGCTATACCAAGCTCACCGTCGCCGAGAAAATGCGCCTGCAGTTTGACAACCTCGTGACGGACAAGAAGCCCCTGCGCAAATCGACCGACGCCGGCACCAAGTTCCGATGAAATTTTCGGTCTACCAGATCAGCCGCCAAGGCGGTCGCGAGCGCAACGAAGACCGCATGGGTTATGCCTATACCCGTGAGGCGGGGCTGTTCGTGCTGGCCGACGGCATGGGGGGCCATCCGGAAGGCGCGATGGCCGCCCAGCTGGCCCTGCAGACCGTGTCTGCCTATTTCCAGAAGGCGGCGACGCCCACGGTGCGTGAGGTTCCCGAGTTCCTGTCGAGCTCGCTGATGGCCGCGCACCACCAGATCATCCGCTATGCCGCCGAGAAAGGCATGCTGGACACGCCGCGCACCACGCTGGTGGCGGCGGTGGTCGAACGCAGCCAGCTGCACTGGATCCATTGCGGCGATTCCCGTCTGTATGTGGTCCGCAACGGCGAACTGGTGACCCGCACGCGCGACCACTCCTACATGGAGCAGCAGGCCCACATGGGTCGCTCCACGGACAACATCAACCGCAACATCCTCTTCACCTGCCTCGGTTCGCCCGCCAAACCGGTGTATGACATCTCCGGGCCGCTGCAACTCCTGCAGGGTGACCGAATCCTGCTGTGCTCGGATGGGCTGTGGGGAACCGTCAAGGACCACGAGATCGTCTACGAATTGTCCCGGCACACGCTGGACCAGGCAGTCCCGGAGCTGGTGGAGACCGCGCTCAAGCGCGGTGGCGCGCGTTGCGACAACGTCACCGTGCTGTCCATGGAGTGGGAGACGCCCGACGACTTCCAGACCACCCGGGTGTCCACCGACGACATCGAAGAGGGCGTGTTCGCGTCCACCATCCAGTCGGGCGTGCCCGATTCCACCCTCGAAGATCTGGACGACGAGGCGATCGAGCGTTCGATCGCCGAAATCAATGAGGCGATCCGGCGCACGGCCGAACGCCATTCCTGAAAGCAGACCCCATGAGCGAAGTCCAACGGCCCGGTAACCGGGCCCACGATGCCCTGCGCCCGGTGCGCATCACCCGCGGTTACACCATGCATGCTGAGGGCTCGGTACTGATCGAGTTCGGCCACACCAAGGTGCTGTGCACCGCGTCGGTGGAGGAGAAGGTGCCGCCGCACAAGCGCGGCAGTGGCGAGGGCTGGGTGACGGCCGAATACGGCATGCTGCCGCGCGCCACCCATACCCGCAGCGATCGCGAGGCGGCCAAGGGCAAGCAGAGCGGACGGACCCAGGAGATCCAGCGGCTGATCGGTCGCTCGCTGCGGGCCGTGTTCGATCTGCAGGCACTGGGCGAGCGCACCATTTCGCTGGACTGCGACGTGCTGCAGGCCGATGGAGGTACGCGCACGGCGGCCATCACGGGGGCGTTTGTGGCGGCCCAGGACGCGGTCAACAAGCTCCTTGCCGACGGCAAGCTCACGACTTCGCCGATCAAGGACCATGTGGCCGCCATCTCGGTGGGCATCCTGGATGGCCAGCCACTGCTGGACCTGGAGTACGTGGAAGACTCGACCTGCGACACCGACATGAATGTGGTGATGACCGGTGCCGGTCACTACGTGGAGGTGCAGGGCACGGCCGAGGGCGTGGCCTTCACCCGCAAGGAAATGGACGTCCTGCTGGCATTGGCCGAGAAAGGCATCAGCGAGCTGATCGTCGCGCAGAAGGCGGCGCTGGGCGCATGAAGCTGGTCCTCGCGTCGAACAACCGGGGCAAGCTGGCGGAGTTGCAGGCGCTGTTTGCGCCGCTGGGTGTGGAACTGGTGCGTCAGGCCGATCTGGGCATCCCTGAAGCACCGGAGCCGCACCGCACCTTCCTCGAGAACGCCCTGGCCAAGGCACGCCATGCTGCCCGGGTCAGTGGCCTGCCTGCGCTGGCGGATGATGCTGGCTTGTGTGTCGAGGCCTTTGGCGGCCTGCCAGGGGTGGACACAGCCTACTACGCCACGCAGTTCGGTTACGAGAAGGGCGACGACAACAACGTGCGTGCGCTCCTGGAGCAGATGCGCGATGTGACCGATCGCCGCGCGGCGCTGGTGAGCACACTGGTGGCCTTGCGCAGTGCCGACGATCCGGAGCCGCTGGTGGCCACGGGGCGGGCACCCGGTCTGATCACAGAGGAGCCGATCGGTGACAATGGCTTCGGCTTTGATCCTGTCATGTTCCTGCCGCAGTTCGGCCAGACCTTTGCGCAGTTGCCCACCGAGGTCAAGAACGCCAACAGCCATCGGGGCCGAGCCGCACAGCAGATGCTGGAACTGATGCGGGAGCGCTGGTTGACCAAACCATGAGTGCTGCACCGCACTGGAGTGACATCGGTCACTGGATGCGTCCAGGTACCCTGCAATTGCAGGGCCTGCCACCGCTGTCGCTTTACATCCACCTGCCGTGGTGCCTGAAGAAGTGCCCCTACTGCGATTTCAATTCGCACGAGTGGTCGGCCACGGCGGCGCCAGGACAGATGATGCCCGAGCAGGCGTATGTCGATGCCCTGGTGGCTGACCTGGAGGCCGCGTTGCCCCTGATCTGGGGCCGCACGGTGCACACCGTGTTTCTGGGCGGCGGCACGCCCAGCCTGTTTTCGCCCGAGGCCATTGACCGCTTGCTGGCGGCGGTGCGGTCACGGGTCAAACTGGAGGCCGGTGCCGAGATCACCCTCGAGGCCAACCCGGGGACGTTCGAGAAGGACCGATTCCGGGCCTTCCGGCAAGCCGGCGTGACCCGGCTTTCCATCGGTGTGCAGAGTTTTCATGATGAGCATCTGAAGGCCCTGGGGCGCGTGCACGACCGCTCACATGCGCTGGCGGCCGTGGAAGAGGCTGCGCAGGCTTTTGATACCTTCAACCTCGACATCATGTATGCGCTGCCGGGGCAGACCCTGGCGCAGTGCGAGACGGACATCCGCACGGCGCTGTCGTTTGCGCCACCGCACATTTCCATCTACCACCTGACCATCGAGCCGAACACGGTGTTCGCCAAGTTTCCGCCGTCGGTGCCGGAGGACGATGATGCCTACGAGATGCTCGACCGGATCACGGAGCTGACGGCAGCGGCCGGCATGGACCGGTACGAGGTGTCCGCCTACGCCAAGGCGGGGCACCGGTGCCGTCACAACCTGAACTACTGGCAGTTTGGCGACTACCTGGGCATTGGCGCAGGTGCGCACAGCAAGCTGAGCTTCGCGCACCGGGTGGTGCGGCAGGTGCGTGCCCGTGAACCTAGGCTCTACATGGAGCGAGCGCAGGGGGGCGACGCGGTCGTGTCGGTGGATGAAGTGGCGCGGCGCGACCTGCCGTTCGAGTACATGCTCAATGCGCTGCGACTGCGAGACGGATTTGATTTGCAGGATGCGCTGGGTCGCACAGGTCTGCCCCTGTCGGCGTTTCAGCCGGGGCTCGATCAGGGACTGGCCAGGGGCTGGCTGACCAGGGACGGCGGATGGTTCAAGCCCACGACCCAGGGTTTTGATTTCCTGAGCGATCTGCAGGCCATGTTCCTGCCGGAATGATTGGCAGCACGCACGATCCCGCTGAGGGGTTAGGCGTTGGCCGTGACGGGTTCTTCCGTGGTCAGGGAGGCCAGTTTGAGACGCAAGGTGGCCACGGTACCCACGCCGTACTGGCTGGACAGGGTGACATCCCCGTCATGGATCTGGGCGATCTCCCGCACCAGGTTGAGCCCCAGCCCGGTACCCGGGATGTTGCCGGAGGTGTCGGCGCGGTAGAAGCGTTCGAAAACGCGGGAGAGTTGCTCGGGCGTCATGCCGATGCCCTGGTCGCTGATGTGCACCAGGGCCACGGGTTCACCCTCGTGTTCGGCCGACTCGACCCGCAAGGACACGGTGCCGCCATTCGGTGAGTACTTGAAGGCGTTGCTCAGCAGGTTGGTCAGCGCCTGTTCGATCTTGGTCGCATCGGCCATGACCAGCAGGTCTTCCATCGGCTCCTGGACCTGCACGACCCGACCCTCGTCGGCGTTGGTGATGCCTCCGACAGCATTGCGGACGATGTCCGCCAGCCGATGGGCCACGATGTGGAAGTCCTTGCCCTGCCGGGCCTCGATGCGGGAGAGGTCCAGCAGTTCCTGGATCAGGTTCTGCAGCAGGGTGCCCTGACGGTGGACGGTGGCCAGCATGTCCTTTTGGCGGTCCTCGTTGTACTTGCGGTGCAGCAGCAACTCGGTGAAACCCAGGATGCTCGCCAATGGCGTGCGCAGCTCGTGCGCTGCCGTGGCCAGAAACTCGCTCTTGATCCGGTCCACCTCGACCTGGTGGGTGACATCGCGGAAGTAGAGGATGGTCTCGCCGCTGCCACCCACGTTCTTGCGGATTTCCCGCTCCAGGATCTTGGGAGCCGGTCGGGCAATGGCGATGATGTCCTTGCGCCGGTCCCTGATCGCTTCCTCGATCGGTCGGCAACCGTCGGGCTCTTCGCACAGGGTGTGAAACCAGCTGTCAAAGCGCTTGAGGGAACACCAGCCTGGAATATCTCCCACCATGGCACGGAATGCCGGGTTGCTGGTGACGAGATCACCTTCCTTGTCAAAGACCGCAAAGCCGTCAGGGCTCAGATCAAAGGTGGCGTTCAGCCTGGCGGTGCGCTCGATCAGGCGCTGTTTGACCTCGATCTGTCCCGAGACATCCTCGATGATGTTGATGTAGTGAGTGATCTCGCCGTCGGCGTTGCGTACCGGAGATACCGACAGCTTGTTGTGAAACAGGGCGCCGCCTTTGCGGTAGTTCTTGAGCACCACCGTGAAGTCGCTGCCATTTTGCTGTGCGCGGTAGAGCAGGTCGATTTCGCTTCGATTGGTGTCGGGTCCTTCCAGGATGCTGCCGTCCCGGCCCAGGATCTCGTGAGGCGCGTAGCCGGTGATGCGGGTGAAGGACGGATTGACGTACACAAATGGCTGCGGATGTCGCCTGGCGTCGCTGATGGCGATGCCGTTGATGGCACAGTCGACCGCGCGGCTGTAGAGGGCCAGGTACTCCTCTGCAAGCTTGGTATCGCTGAGGTCACGGACAATGCAGGTGTATCGCAGCTCCTGGTCATTCAGGACTTCGCCCACCATGACCTCCACCGGAAACTCCGTGCCATCGTGCCGGTAGGCGTTGATCTCCAGTTTGGCGATTCTGGTGGTGGAGTTGCTCACGAGCATGCCGTACTCGAGCGACGACGCGATCGCCCCGGCGTCGGTGTCTTTGAGCAGCTTGTTCACTCGGTTGCCCAGCAGTTCCTGGATGGGCACGCCAAAAATGCGCTCCGCCGCCGGGTTGGCGCTCCTGATCACACCATCCGCAGTGATGCCCAGGATCGCGTCTGCTGCGGTGTCCAGAATGCCCTGGAGCCGGCTCAGCCGGATTTGTTCCGCCTCGATGCGCTCTGCCAGTTGCCGGGATGCCTCATTGAGGCTTCTACCCAGTTCCCGGACCTCAAGACTGCCCCATCGCATGCGGATGACTTCGCCGGGGCGTCCTGTCAGGTTGGCAGCGAATCGGGCCAACTGAGAGATGGGCCCGAACACCCGGCGCAGGAAGACCGACATCAGCCAGACCAGGATCATGATCAGCATCCCCGAGATCAGGCTCGCGGTGATCCAATCGCGCTGGGCCGATGCCAACCGATCCGAGTAGCTCATCTCGATCTCGATCCACCCATAGCGAGACGCCAACTCCGGCTGGAATACGGCAGTCTTGCCCGTACCGGTTTCGTACATCAGGGCGCTGACGGCGTGGACGTGGGTTTCATCTCTCTGGAAGGCGGCCGTGGGGACCGGTGCCCGCTTGTTGATCGGGTAGGTGGTGGTGCTGCCTTCCGCGTGGTACCGAGCTTCCATGGCGATCTCTGCGCCAGGTTGCACGAGAGTGACCGATTTGACGCCCGGCAGGGCGATCAGGTCATGGATCAGGAGTTCCAGCGTGGTGTAGTCCTTTTCCAGCATCGGTGCCGCCGCTGTTCGGGCGGCCATGACCGACAGCGCCACAGCCCAATCCACGGCTTCGTCCTCGGCCTGCTGCAGACGGCTTCTCAGTGATATCGAACCCACCAGGCCGATGATGACGACGGCGGACACCAGTATCAGCGCCAGGATCTGGGTGCGCAAGGGTCGGTGCGCAAACCAGCGACCCCCAGCCAGCAGTGGGTTGATCATCGGTGTGCCTCAAGGAGCTCCGTGGACCACGTACTTCTCCAGCGCCAGTTTCTCTAACGGCTGGTAGTCACGCGCATAGTCGGCCCTGACCGGCTGTGACATCTGGATGGCGGCCATCAGCGTCGACATCGTCGGCGATGCTTGGGTCAGGTGCTCGGTGATGCAGCGTCGGATCGGCGTGTCGAGCCGCGGGTGTGCCATCAGGGGATGCGGGGCCGCGCCCGGTGTCTCATAGAGCACCCGCAACTGCTCCCTGATCTCCGGACGCTCGGCATTGAATGTGGCCATCACGCCGCCGGCCGCCGCCGCCTCGCCCTTGACGACGTGTCGATAGGCATTTCCATGGGTCTTGACATAGTCCGGTATGAAACGGACCTGATGCTCCCGTTCAAGAAGTGCCCGCATGTACAGGGAGGCCCCGAAGGCATTGGGTGCAGGGAAGGCAATCGTCGATCCCGAGAGCTCGCTCAGACGCTTGATCGGGCTGTCCTTTTGGACGACAAGGACGCCCTTGAGTGGCTTCTCGCCATCGCGCACCAAGGGCACGTAGCCCTGTGCCTTGTGGGCCATGACGGCATGGTACGGATTGACGTAGGTGAGGTCGAACTTGCCGTCGAGAAACTTGCCCTCGAACTCCGGAATGTCGGTTGAGATCTCCAGTCGGATCTGCACCGAGCATGCGCGACCGATCGACTCGGTCACGGGTAGCCATCGCCGCTGCGTTTCCACGGCAGGAAACTGGGGCACCACACCCAGGGTCAAGCTGGGTTGGACAGCCGGCTGGGCCAGGGCTGAGTGCGACACCGCCAGCAGCAGGCAGGCGGATGAAAGCAGCCGCCACGCACTCATGACCGCGCCTCCAGCATCTCGTCGACCTTGTCCAGCAGCTTGAGCGGACTGAATGCCTTGGTCAGGTAGGCGTCGGCGCCCGCGCGCTGTCCGGCTTCGAGGTCTTCTTTCTGGGCGCGGGCCGTCAGCAGGATGACCTTGGTGCGAGGCCCGAGAAGGGGGTCTTTCTTGACTTTGCTGCAGACCTGGTAGCCGTCGAGTTCGCCCGGCATCATCACATCCAGCAGCATCAGGTCGGGCTTGAGGTCCTGGGCCAGTCGCCACGCATCACCGCCGTTATCGGCCTCATGCAATTCCGCATCGTCCAGATGCTGCAGTGTCAGGCTGATGAGCTTGCGGATATCGGGCTGGTCGTCGACGATGAGAATTCGGACAGTCATGATGGGTTCTTTCGGCCGCGGCTGCGGGCCAGCAGTTTCGACAGGTCTTCTGCGTAGATTTGTGCCTGCAGCATGTCCAGATGCTGGGTGTTCTTCAGTGGGGCGCCCGTGGGCAGCTCCAGCGTGACATCAATTTCGTCATCCACGTCCTCGATCTTTAGCCGGCCACCGTGCAACTGCATGATCCGCTGGGTCAAGGGCAAGCCGATGCGCAGGGTCGAGGAAGTTGGCGTGCCCTTGGCTTCGGTATGCTGATCCGCGCGGAAGATGGCGCCCGCATACCGGTTGAGCACCGGCGCGGTGAGGACACCCATGTTCCGGATGCTCAGCATCAGGTGGCTGCCGGTGGGCAGGAACGAGATCCGCACCGCCGAGCGGGGGGCGGTGGCATTGGCAGGGCGGGTGTGGTCGACCGCATTGCGCAGGCACTCATAGAGGGCGCGCCGGATCAGCTTTCGGCTGCCATACACCGGCGGGAGGTCTTCCTTTTCACCTTCGAAGATGAAATCGACGGCGCGGTCACGAGCCAGGTTGGCGAGTTCCGCGCAGGTGCCCCGCACCATCTCGGGCATCAGCATGCGTTCGTCACCAATGAGCACGTCCTCGCCGAAAACGTTGACCATGTCCGTCAGCCGCTCGACGCGTTCCCTGAGTGTCAGCACCGGCTCCGGGGCTTGCGGCAGCGCGGCGATGACACCGTCCATGGCACCCATCAGCTCCTCGCGCAGCAGTTCCATGATTTGCTGCAGGGTCAGGCGCTCCGTCTTGGGCGCAGTCGGCTCACCTGCGGGTCCTGACGCAGCTGCCGTCGGCTTCTCCACCAGACTGACCGCCATGGCCACCAGGCCAGCGATCGGCTTGGGCGCACACTCACAGCGCAGCCGGGCCACACCGTCGTCGGAGTTGACCTCCACCTCAATCACTCGATCGACCGCCATCTGACCCTGTCCGATGTCGCGCACCAGCGCCCGCACGACAGGGTCACCGGGGAGCGACAGAGCCGGACGGGCGCCCATGGCCTTGGCCGTCCGGTTGGTGAAGGCGACTCGCCCGTCCGGGCTGAAAAGCAGCAGCGGGCTGGGCACCAGGTCCAGCAGAGTCAGCAGCGGGTTGGGTTGGGCGGCGGTAGACATGATCTGATCAATCTTGATGTTTGATGCAGTTTTGACATATTTGACAATATATCGGTCATTTGTGCCGGACCTTGAGCCAGGTGGCGGGTGCCCGGGTCTGTGGCAGACTTACCGCTCCAGAAGCTGTTTGAGGAGTGAGTCATGTCCATGCCGTTTTTCCGGGCGATTGCCGTGGTGCTGCTGTCGGTGTCTGCACTTTCTGCGCAGGCGGAGGGGCCCAGTTGCCATGCGGCGGCGGCAGAGAAGAGGCTGGCGGGCGCAGCCAAGAACTCCTTCCTGAAGAAGTGCGAGAAGGACGCTGCAGCCAGCTGCGATCTGGCGGCGACGGACAAGAAGCTCGCCGGTGCCGCCCGCAACAGCTTCACCAAGAAGTGCGTGCGCGACGCGGTGGGAGAAGCGCCTGCCGCCAAGTGAGCGGGCAGCGGCGGCTGCCTACTGGTCGTCGATGGCGGGTCAACGACCCAGCATCTGCGTCCAGTGGGTTTTGTAGGTGGTGCTGCGGTTGCTGACACAGGCCGCACCCGCCGTGCGGTAGGCCGGATCCATGAGGTTGGCGCAGTGTGCGGGACTGCGCAGCAATTCGTTCATCATCTGGCCGACGCTGGTCTGTCCACCAGCCAGATTCTCACCAACGGCACCTCGGTAGCCGGCCGCATTGGCACGGTCAGCGGCGCTGCTGCCGTCGGAGCCCGTGTGCGAGACAAAGTTGCGGCTGGCCATGTCGCTGGAGTGCTTCGCCGCAGCCTGCGCCAACTGGTCGTTCCAGGCCAGTGCACGGGCGGGAGCGAACGAGGTACCACCGCAAGTGCGGGCGGTGGCCCTCGCCTCATTGATGGCGGCCAGCATCTGCGCGGCAAAGTCGGGGATGTCGCAGGCCTGGGCGGCGGGAACGCTCGCAGGCACCTGGGGGGTGGGACCGAAAGCCTGCGGTCCGTCCTCTTCCCCACCGCCGCCACCGCAAGCCGACAACAGGCTGGCGCCGACGATCACCAGCGAGGATGTGCGCAGGGAGAAGCCACTCATCTCGAACCCCTTGACCTTTGTCTGTTGTATTGACAGACATATCGGCAAGAGCCCTGCTCCTGCACAGAGAGCAGAGGTATTCGTGTGACTCCAGGGTTTAGTTACAAGGAATTCAAACGGGGTACTGAGCCCCGGGTTTCCGACGAACGGTCATTAAATGCCAGGCGAGCACCGGGCGACCGCTCAGTGGGCAGCCTGAAAACAGGCAGACACAAAAAAGCGGCCTGGTGGCCGCGTGGTGTGGGTGTCTTGGCGGAGACGGTGAGATTCGAACTCACGGAAGGTTGCCCTTCGGCGGTTTTCAAGACCGCTGGATTAAACCACTCTCCCACGTCTCCGGGAGTCCTGAATTCTAGCCTGTCGCGGCAGCTGTCAGCATGCCGCGCTGTTCAATGAAGCCGATGACCTCCTGCAGGCCGTCCAGTGTCTTGAGGTTGGTCATGACCCAGGGGCGGCGCTGGGCGTCCGGCCGCATGCGGGCGGTGTCCTGCTTCATCACTTCCAGGTCGGCGCCGACGTGGGGCGCCAGGTCGGTCTTGTTGATGACGAACAGGTCGCTCTTGGTGATGCCGGGGCCTCCCTTGCGGGGAATTTTCTCGCCGGCGGCCACGTCGATCACGTAGATGGTCAGATCCGACAGCTCCGGACTGAAGGTGGCGGCCAGGTTGTCGCCGCCGCTTTCGACGAAGACCACATCGGCATCGGGAAATTGATCCAGCATCCGGTCGATGGCCTCGAGATTGATCGAGGCGTCTTCGCGGATGGCGGTGTGCGGGCAGCCACCTGTCTCCACGCCCATGATGCGTTCGGCCGGCAGCGCGCCGCTGACGGTGAGCAGGCGCTGGTCTTCCTTGGTGTAGATATCGTTGGTGATGGCGATGAGGTCGTAGCGCTCGCGCATGGCCTTGCAGAGCATTTCCAGCAGGGTGGTCTTGCCGGAGCCGACGGGTCCACCGATGCCCACGCGCAAGGGGGGCAGTGGCTTGGTGCGGTTCGGGATGTGGTGCAGGGCGGTCATAGGGAGGCCTTCAGGATCGGAACAGGCGGGAGTACTGGGTCTCGTGACGGGCCGAGAGGATGGCCAGCATGGGGGTGAAGGCCTGTCGCCGGTCGTCATCGAGCGACAGGGCATGGTCCACCGCGGCCGGGATCTCCCGTGCCAGGCGGGCCAGGATGCGCTGGCCGGCGCTCTGCCCCAGGGGAATGGATTTGATCGCGGCCTGCACCAGGTTTTCGGCCCAGCCAAAGGCAAACCCCAGCAATGAACTGCGCAGGCCAGCCGGGCTGCTGGCGAGGGCACATGCGCAGGCTACGGGGTAGGTGGGTGGGGCAAGCTGCGCCCGGTTCAGGCGCTGCGTCAGCCCTTGTCCCAGTTCACCGAGAGCGCGCGCCCACTCGGCCAGGGAGCGGCCCATCTGTTCGGTCTGGAGCCGAAGTTCGTGAGTTTCGCGGGTGGTGAGGACCCAGCAGTTCAGGGCACGGATGCGTTCGACATCGTCCTCACGCCAGGCCGGGATGGCTTGCGCCACCACCGCCAGGTCGCTGCGGGACAGGCCCAGGTGCAACTGGTCCACCAGCCAGCGAGCCGCCGAGTCCTCGCAGGAGACGACGCCCGCATCCACCGCGGCTTCCAGTCCTTCGGAGTACGAAAAACCGCCCACCGGCAGGGCCGGAGAAGCGATCCACAAGACTTGCAGCAGACCGGCGTCCGCCATGCCGCCATCACCCATGGTGATGGTCGTGGTCGTGACCGTGCCCATGGTGATGGGCGCCACCGCCGTGCGACCCATAGGCGCCGCCTTCGGGTTCGAAAGGCTCCCGAACTTCGGTGACGTTCAGGTGCATGGCGCGCAGCATGTCGGCCAGCACGTGGTCGGGTTCGATCTTGAGGTGATCGGGCCGAAGCTCGATCGGCACGTGCCGGTTGCCCAGGTGATAGGCGGCCCGCATCAGGGCAAAGCTGCCGTGGTCATGTGAATGGTGATGTCCATGATCGGTGCAGGGCGTGATGCGCAGCACCGCCTGGGGCGCTGCAAGCACCCGAAGCAGCGACCCGTCCTGGGTGAGCAGGACATCCCCGCCGCGGACCACACTGCCGCGCGGCAGAAACACACCGACTTGACGGCCGTCCGAGGCGGTGGCGTCGAAACGGCTCTTCTGGCGGATGTCCCAGTCCAGGGTAAGGGTGGCTGCGCGCCGCACGAGCACCGGCGCGAGACCCTGCCCCTGAGGGATGACTTTGGAGGCCTGCAGCATGCTCATGGTCGAATGGGTGGGAGGGGTGGGAGTGGTGGGAGTGGTCAGAAAAGGAAGTAGCGTTGGGCCATGGGAAGCCGGCTGGCGGGCTCGCAGGTCAGCAGCACGCCGTCGGCTCGCACGGTGTAGCGCTGCGGGTCGATCTCCATCTTGGGCAAGTAGCTGTTGTGCACCATGCTGGCCTTGGTGACGCCGCGGCAGTTCTGCACCGCCACCGTGGTCTTGGCCAGGCCGTAGCGCTGCGCCACACCGGCCGCCTGCGCGGCCTGCGAGACGAAGCTCAGGCTGCCCCTGGCCAGCGCGCTGCCGAGGGCACCGAACTGCGGCCGGTAGTGAACCGGCTGCGGTGTAGGAATGGACGCGTTCGGATCGCCCATGGCGGCCAGCGCGATGCTGCCGCCCTTGAGCACCAGGGCGGGCTTGACGCCGAAGAAGGCCGGCTTCCAGATCACCAGGTCGGCCCATTTGCCGACTTCGAGCGAGCCGACGATGTGCGAGATGCCGTGTGCGATGGCTGGATTGATCGTGTACTTGGCGACGTAGCGCTTGACGCGGAAGTTGTCGTGGCGCGAGCTGTCTTCCGCCAGGGAACCGCGCTGCGCTTTCATCTTGTCGGCCGTCTGCCAGGTACGGATCACCACCTCGCCCACCCGCCCCATGGCCTGGCTGTCGCTGCTCATGATGCTGATGGCGCCCAGGTCGTGCAGGATGTCCTCGGCTGCGATCGTCTCGCGGCGGATACGGCTTTCGGCGAAGGCCAGGTCTTCGGGGATGGACGCGTCCAGGTGGTGGCAGACCATCAGCATGTCGACGTGTTCGTCGAGCGTGTTGACGGTGTAGGGCATGGTCGGGTTGGTGGACGAGGGCAGGAAGTTCGCCTCGCCGACCACGCGGATGATGTCGGGCGCGTGGCCGCCACCGGCGCCTTCGGTGTGAAAGGCGCAGAGGGTGCGGCCCTTGGTCGCGGCGATGGTGTCTTCCACGAAGCCCGACTCGTTGAGCGTGTCGGAGTGGATGGCGACCTGGGTGTCCGTCTCCTCGGCCACGTCCAGGCAGTTGCTGATGGCGCTGGGCGTGGTACCCCAGTCTTCGTGCAGCTTCAGGCCAATGACGCCGGCATTGATCTGCTCGCGCAGTGGTGCCGGCTGGCTGGCGTTGCCCTTGCCCAGGAAGCCGATGTTCATGGGCAGGCCATCGGCCGCCTGCAGCATGCGTTCGATATGCCAGGGGCCAGGTGTGCAGGTGGTGGCAAAGGTACCGGTGGCCGGGCCGGTGCCGCCGCCGAGCATGGTGGTCACGCCCGAGGCCAGGGCCTCGTCCACCTGCTGCGGGCAGATGAAGTGGATGTGGCTGTCGATGCCGCCAGCGGTGACGATGTAGCCTTCGCAGGAAATGATCTCGGTGCCGGCGCCGATGACGATGTCCACGCCCGGCTGCGTGTCGGGGTTGCCGGCCTTGCCGATGGCGACGATGCGGCCGTCCTTGAGGCCGATGTCGGCCTTGACGATACCCCAGTGGTCGACGATGAGGGCGTTCGTCAGCACGGTGTCCACAGCGCCTTCGGCCCGTGTGCGTTGAGATTGCGCCATGCCGTCGCGGATGGTCTTGCCGCCACCGAACTTGACCTCTTCGCCGTAGCCGCCGGCGGCCAGGGTGTAGTCCTTCTCGACCTCGATGACGAGGCCGGTGTCGGCCAGGCGCACCCGGTCGCCGACGGTAGGGCCGAACATGTCGGCATAGGCGCGTTTGGGGATGCTGGCCATCACAGTTTTCCTTGGGTCAGGCCGCGGAAGCCGAAGATCACGCGGTCGCCGGCGAAGTCCACCAGTTCCACCGTGCGTTGCTGGCCGGGCTCAAAGCGCACCGCGGTGCCGCTGGCGATGTTCAGGCGCTTGCCGCGCGCGGCGACGCGGTCGAAAGACAGCGCCGCGTTGGTCTCGGCAAAGTGGTAGTGCGACCCGACCTGTACCGGGCGGTTGGCGGTGTTCTGGACCACGAGGGTCAGCGGGGATCGGCCGGGGTTGAGGGGGTGTTCGCCCTCATCGATCAGGAGTTCGCCGGGGATCATTGGGGCATCCCTTACTTACGGGACATCCAGAGGGCGAGGCCGATCAGAGCGGCCGTACCGACAAACCCGAGCGTGTCGGTGGCATGCCAGTGGCTGCCGAACAGGCCATGGCCTTCATGGGCCAAGGCAGGAAGGGCAGCGAAGGTGAGGGCGAGGGAGGTGAGGTGCTTCATGAGGGGCTCCGGGAATCAGGCAATCGGTGTGTGCACGGTCACCAGCTTGGTGCCGTCGGGGAAGGTGGCTTCGACCTGAATGTCGGGAATCATCTCGGGCACGCCCTCCATCACGTCGTCGCGGCTGAGCACGCTGCGACCGTCGCTCATCAACTGGGCCACGGTCTTGCCATCGCGTGCGCCCTCCATCACGGCCGCGCTGATCAGCGCCACCGCTTCCGGATAGTTGAGCTTGAGGCCGCGCGCCTTGCGACGCTCGGCCAGCAGGGCGGCGGTGAAGATCAGCAGCTTGTCTTTCTCTCTCGGGGTCAGTTCCATGGTGTCACTCGTCCTGAATGTCACCCGGGGTTCAGCAAATACCGTGCCCCGGTTGCCGCGTGGCATGAAAACTGCGACTCGGTCCCTGTGAACGCGCACGAATCCTTGCCCCCCATGACATCCGACAAGGCCGCGCCGGCGCCCGGGGAAGCTCCCCAGCGCATCATCAAGGTGCGTCGCGACTACAACAGCTGGGTGGCCAGCGAGACCATGGAGGACTACGCGCTGAGGTACACGCCGCAGCGCTTTCGCCGGTGGAGTGAATGGCGGGTGGCCAACACGGCCTTCGGCGTCTCTTCCTTTCTGGTGCTGGAAGCGGTGGGTGCAACGCTGCTGGTGCAGTACGGCTTTGTCAACGCGGCGCTGGCCATCCTGTGCACCGGTCTGATCATCTTTCTGGCGGGGCTGCCCATCAGCGTGTACGCGGCCCGCCATGGGGTGGACATGGATCTGCTGACGCGGGGCGCGGGTTTCGGTTACATCGGCTCGACCATCACGTCGCTGATCTACGCCTCGTTCACCTTCATCTTCTTTGCGCTGGAGGCGGCCGTGATGGCCTATGCCCTGGAACTGGCGCTGGGCATCCCGCCGGCCTGGGGCTACCTGATCTGTGCGGTGGTGGTGATCCCATTGGTGACGCACGGTGTCTCGGTGATCAGCCGGTTCCAGGTGTGGACGCAGCCTTTGTGGCTGGGCCTGATGGTGGTGCCCTTTTTGGCGGTGGCCTGGCATGAACCCGGTGCATTCGGGCAGGTGATGCACTACGGAGGTGCAGATGGTCAGGGTGGTGCCTTTTCCTGGCACCTGTTTGGTGCTGCCTTGACCGTGGGCATTGCGCTGATCACCCAGATGGGTGAGCAGGCGGACTACCTGCGGTTCATGCCGCCCGCGCGACCAGGGCGCCAGTGGCGCTGGTGGGCCGGTGTGATCGCCGGGGGGCCGGGGTGGGTGGTCCCCGGGGTGCTCAAGATGCTGGGGGGCGCTGTCCTGTGTCACCTGGCCATTACCCACATGGTGCCGGTGGAGCGGGCTGTCGATCCCAACCAGATGTACCTGGTGGCCTATGAGTACCTGCTTCCCTACGGGTGGGCGGTGGCTGCCACGGCCGTGTTCGTGGTCGTCTCCCAGATGAAGATCAACGTGACCAACGCGTACGCCGGGTCACTGGCCTGGAGCAACTTCTTCTCCCGCCTGACGCACAGCCATCCTGGCCGGGTCGTTTGGGTGGTCTTCAACATCCTGATCGCGTTCATGCTCATGGAGATGAATGTGTTTCAGGCCATTGGTGAGGTGCTCGGGCTTTATTCCAACATCGCGATTGCCTGGATCATGTCGGTGGTGGCGGACCTGGTCATCAACAAGCCGATGGGGTGGTCTCCCCGGGGCATCGAGTTCAAGCGCGCCCACCTGTACGACATCAACCCGGTGGGTGTCGGGGCCATGGGGCTGGCCTCGTTGCTCTCCATCGCTGCCCACATCGGACTGATGGGAGAGGGCGCGCAGGCGTTTTCGGCCGTGATTGCCATGGTGACGGCACTGGTGGCGGCACCGATCATTGCCAGGGTCACCAAGGGGCGCTACTACATGGCCAGGGAGCCCGCTCCGTACGCCCCGCCGCCGGGCAGCGACCACCGCTGGAGCGTTCACCGGTGCGTCATCTGCGAACGGGAGTACGAAGGCCCCGATATGGCTCATTGTCCCGCCTACCAGGGCCACATCTGCTCGTTGTGCTGCTCGCTGGATGCGCGCTGCGGTGATCTCTGCAAGCCCCATGCGCGCCTGTCGGTCCAGTGGCAGTCGGCCTTGCGCCATGTGCTGCCCAGGCGGGCATGGCCTTACCTCAAGGGCGGACTGGCGCATTACCTGCTGCTGATGATGGTGGTCGCCCCTGCCTTGGCGGCGGTGCTGGGGCTGCTGTACCGGCAGGAATTGCTCGGCCTTGGCGATCGGCTGTTTGACAGCGACGCCGGTCTGGCGCAGACACTGGATGCCGCGGTACGCTCCGGTTTTCTGCGGGTGTATGCCGTGCTGATGTTGGTGGCGGCCACCGTCTGCTGGTGGCTGGTGCTGGCCCACAAGAGCCGGGAAGTGGCGCAGGAGGAGTCCAACCGGCAGACCCGCCTGTTGATGAAAGAGATCGAATCGCATCGCAAGACGGACGAAGCCCTGCAGCAGGCCAGGCGCGTGGCCGAAACGGCCAGCCAGGCCAAGACCCGCTACATCAGCACCATCAGCCACGAACTGCGCACGCCGCTCAACAGCATCCTCGGCTATGCGCAACTGCTGCAGGAGGACGCGGACATGCCCGAGCACCGCGCGCACGCCATCCGGGTGATCCGGCGCGGTGGTGAGCATCTGCTGTCGCTGATCGAGGGCACGCTGGACATTGCGCGCATCGAGTCGGGCAAGCTGGCACTCGATGTGCGCCCCATGGCGTTTGCGGCCAGCCTTCAGGAGGTGGCCAGCCTGTTCGAATTGCAGGCGGCGGCCAAGGGGCTGAGCTTTGTCTATGAGCCGGTGATGCAGGGCCGGCAGACCCTGCCGCTCACCGTGAGGGCCGACGAAAAGCGCCTGCGTCAGATCCTGATCAACCTGCTGGGCAACGCGGTCAAGTTCACGCGGCAGGGCAGTGTTTGCCTGCGGGTGTCCTACGCCCGCGAGATGGCGCAGTTCGAGGTCCGCGACACGGGACCCGGCATGAGTCCCGAAGAGCTGGCACGCGTGTTCGAGCCCTTTGCGCGGGGCCACCAGGGCGAGACATCTGGCTCCCAGCCAGGGGCGGCCGGCAGCAATGGAACCGGCCTGGGGCTGACCATTGCACGCATGCTCACCGATCTGATGGGAGGGGAGATGTCCGTGCGCAGCACCCCGGGGCAAGGCACGGTGTTCACGGTCCGCCTGTTTCTGCCCGAGTTGCGGGATGTGGTGGTCCAACGTCCAGCCGTTCAGGCCATGAAAGGATACTCGGGGCCGCGACGCCGGGTGCTGGTGGTCGACAACGAGGAAGCCGACCGTGAGCTGGTCACCCGCTGGCTGCAGCCACTGGGGTTCGAGGTGCAGATGGCGACCAGTGGTGACGACGCGCTCCGGTGGCTGGACGGCTTGCAGCCTGGTGATGCTGCGGCACCGCATGTCATCCTGCTGGACCTGGCCATGCCAGGCATTGATGGCTGGGAGACCCGGCGGCGCCTGCTGGCGGGAGGTTGGTCGTCGGTGCCGATGGCGATCGTGTCGGCCAATGCCTTCGACAAGGGGCTGCTGCAGACGGACCCGGGCCATGGCCAGGGGTTGTTGCCACAGGACTTTCTGGTCAAGCCGGTCCGGCGCGAGGAGCTGCTGGGCTGGCTGGGACGACAGTTGTCGATCGACTGGATCGAGGTGGCTGAGTCCGATCGGTCAGCCTCTGGGCCGGTACCGCCACCCACCGCGCCGGAGGATAAGGCCGCCTTGCTCAAGCCCGGCGAAGAGGCCTCGCTGCTGGAATGTCTGCGCCTGGGCTACGCCCGAGGGGTTCTGCGGTGGCTCGATGACTGGGCAGCCAGCGGTCCGGCACAGGCCCAGTTGGCCGCACAGTGGCGTCAGCTGGCCCGTGAATTCCGCTTTGAAGCGATTGAAGAGGCGGTGATGAAACATGCGAAGCACTGACATCCCTGACAGGCACCCGCTGCCACCGAGTCTGCGGCCCGCACCGCTGCAGCAGCGCCAGGCTTTGGTGGTGCTGGTCGTCGATGATGTGCCCGACAACGTGGCGCCCTTGCACGACGCACTGGATGAGGCTGGCTACGAAGTGCTGGTGGCCCTGGATGGCGAGAGCGCACTGCGTCGCACTGCACAGGCGTTGCCGGATGTGATCCTGCTCGATGCGGTCATGCCCGGGATGGACGGTTTCGAGGTGGCCAGACGGCTGAAGAGCGACCCGTTGACCGCGGCCATTCCGATCATTTTCATGACCGGCCTGACCGAGACGGAGCACCTGGTCGCCGCGCTGGACGCTGGCGGGGTGGACTATGTGACCAAGCCCATCAAGCCACGCGAGGTGATGGCTCGCATGGGGGTGCATCTTCGTACTGCTCGCCATGCCATGGAGGGTGCGGTCGAGCGTGAACAGGCCAGGCACGCACTGGATGCGTTCGGGTACGCCACCATCACCGTGCGCGAACACGATGGCCGCCTGATGTGGCAGACCCCGCTGGCCCGGGAACTCCTGCAACGCTACTGCGGTACGCAGGCCCCCGAGACGCCCGCGCTGGTGCTGCAATGGCTGCGCCGGCATGTGCCTGCCATCGTCAGCACCGAGGGGCAGGCTCAGGAGCCCCCCCGCCTCACGCTCGAGGATGGTCCCAGGCGCCTGACCTTTCGCCTGCATCTGCAGGTGGGCGACCCAGCCGATGCCAGTCCCAACGGGGAAGGCGGTGACTGGTTGATCGTGATGCAGGAGACCTCGGACGCGGCCGTACTCGAAGCCCTGGCCCAGGCCTTCGGCCTGACGGCACGCGAGGCCGAGGTGCTGTACTGGGTGGTCAAGGGGAAGATCAACCGCGACATCGGCGACATCCTCGGGTCGAGTCCCGCGACGGTGAAGAAGCATCTGGAACGCATCCACGCCAAGCTGGGGGTGGAGACACGCACCGCGGCAGCGGCGATGGCGATCAACCGGGTGCCGATGCTGCAGTCGCAGCGGGGTTGATGCGCCTGACGTACGCCACCCGGCGTACAGACGTTTTTCAGGGTTCTCCCTAGCATCCGTCTGACCCCACCGCAAAGCCTGTTGAGGGCCTGCGGTGGCGAAAGTCAGACCCACCAACGGATGTTCCTGAAACCTGGAGAAGCGCCATGATGCAACGTCGATTCACCCTCAAAGCCCTGACGGTCGCCACCGCCCTGGGCGCCTTCGGTCTCACCACCGCCCATGCCGCCGACACCATCAAGGTCGGCATCCTGCACAGCCTGTCGGGCACCATGGCCATCTCCGAGACAGTGCTCAAGGACGTGGCCCTGATGACGATCGACGAGATCAACGCCAAGGGCGGCGTGCTGGGCAAGAAGCTGGAGCCCGTGGTGGTGGACCCCGCCTCCAACTGGCCGCTGTTTGCCGAAAAGGCCAAACAGCTGATCGACCAGGACAAGGTGGCCGTGGTGTTCGGTTGCTGGACGTCCGTCAGCCGCAAGTCGGTGCTGCCGGTGTTCGAAGAAAAGAACTCGCTGCTGTTCTACCCCGTGCAGTACGAAGGCGAAGAGCTGTCCAAGAACGTGTTCTACACCGGCGCTGCGCCCAACCAGCAGGCCATTCCTGCCGTGGAATACCTGATGAGCAAGGATGGCGGCTCGGCCAAGCGCTTCGTGCTGCTGGGCACCGATTACGTGTATCCGCGCACCACCAACAAGATCCTGCGCGCTTTCCTGAAGTCCAAGGGCATCCCCGAGAGCGACATCATGGAGGAGTACACGCCCTTCGGTCACAGCGACTACCAGACCATCATCGGCAAGATCAAGAAGTTCTCTTCCGAGGGCAAGAAGACCGCCGTCATTTCCACCATCAACGGCGACTCCAACGTGCCCTTTTACAAGGAACTGGGCAACCAGGGCCTGAAGGCCACCGATGTGCCGGTCGTGGCCTTCTCGGTGGGTGAGGAAGAACTGCGCGGCGTGGACACCAAGCCGCTGGTGGGGCACCTGGCGGCATGGAACTACTTCATGTCGATCAAGAACCCGACCAACGCAGCCTTCATCAAGCAGTGGAGCGACTACGCCAAGGCCAAGAACATCGCCGGCCACAAGGACAAGCCGCTGACCAATGACCCGATGGAGGCCACCTACATCGGCATCCACATGTGGAAGCAGGCGGTCGAGAAGGCCAAGAGCACCGACACCGACAAGGTCATCGCAGCGATGGCGGGTCAGACGTTCCCGGCGCCTGGTGGTTTCACGGCCACCATGGACAAGGAAAACCATCACCTGCACAAACCGGTGTTCATCGGTGAAGTCAAGGCGGACGGCCAGTTCAACGTGGTGTGGAAGACCAAGGGGCCGGTCGTGGCCGACCCGTGGAGCGACTACATCGCCGAGAACAAGGGCAAGAAGAACGTTCCGGAAAAGAAGTAAGCGGGAGCCGTGATGCGCTGGTTGCGAACCTGTCTTGCCCTGCTGTGCCTGATCGGCGCCACCAGTGCACACGCCCTCACCCCGGCCGAGGCCCTGACCCTGGCCGCGGGTGACAGCGATGAGCGCATTGCCACGCTCAACCTGCTGGCTGCCGCCGGTGACGAGAAAGGGCTGGCCCTGATCCAGGCCCTGTCCAACGGTGCCGTGAAAGTGCAGGGCGAGCAGGTGCTGGTCGTCGCCGATGACGGCAGCGCCGTCGATGCCGTGACGGGTGCGGCGGTCACGCCTTCCGAGACCGCTGAAGACGCCGTGGTCAACAACCGCTTGCGCAGTGCCATCGAGACGGCGCTGGCCACGCGCGATCTGTTCGGCAGTGACGCCGCCCTGCAGCGCGCCGCCGCCGCCCTGCTGCAGCGGGCTGCGTTCGACGAGCCCGATGCCAGCCAGCTGCCGCTGGTGGACAAGGCGCTCACGGGTGCGCTGGATCCGAAAGCCCGTGCCCTGCTGGAGCTGGCCAAGGCCGCCATGCAGCTGGCCAGTGATGACGAGGGGCAGCGCCTGGCCGCTGCCCAGGCGCTGGGGAGCAGGGGCGACCCCGCGCTGCGGCCGCTGCTGGCCGCGCAGCTGGAAGCCGAATCCAGCGCCGACGTGAAGGCCGCGCTGGGTGCCGCGCTGTCGTCGCTGGACCGCAAACTGGCGGTCGCCAGCGGCCTGTCACAGGCTTTCACAGGCATCAGCCTGGGCAGCATCCTGCTGCTGGCGGCGCTCGGTCTGGCCATCACCTAC
Source organism: Hydrogenophaga bisanensis (assembly GCF_042665135.1). NCBI lineage: Bacteria > Pseudomonadati > Pseudomonadota > Betaproteobacteria > Burkholderiales > Comamonadaceae > Hydrogenophaga > Hydrogenophaga bisanensis. The sequence goes on along the minus strand of NZ_JBHTBX010000005.1, from coordinate 53,391 downwards.
GGACTGATGGGCGTGATCAACATGGCCCACGGCGAGCTGATCATGATCGGTGCCTACGCCACCTGGCTGGTACAGGCCTTCTTCAAGACCTATCTGCCCGACTGGTTCGACGGGTACCTGCTGGCCGCGCTGCCGGTGGCCTTCATCGCCTCGGCCCTGGTGGGTGCGGCCATGGAGCGCAGCGTGATCCGCTTTCTCTATGGCCGGCCGCTGGAAACCCTGCTGGCCACCTGGGGTATCAGCCTGGTGCTGATGCAGGGCGTGCGCAGCCTGTTCGGCGCGCAGAACGTGGGGGTGGAGAACCCCAGCTGGATGAGCGGCAGCGTGACCCTGATGGGCAGCCTCACGCTGCCCTGGAACCGCATCGTCATCATCGCCTTCGCGGCGGCCGTGCTGATCGGTGTGACGCTGCTGATCTCGAAGACCCGTCTGGGCCTGTTCGTGCGCGGCGTGACACAGAACCGGCCGATTGCCAGCTGCATGGGCGTGAACACCGCACGCATCGACACCTACGCCTTCGCGCTCGGTTCGGGCATTGCGGGTCTCGCCGGCTGTGCGCTCAGCCAGATCGGCAACGTCGGTCCCGACCTGGGCCAGAACTACATCGTGGACAGCTTCATGGTGGTGGTGCTGGGCGGCGTGGGGCAACTGGCGGGCACGGTCTACGCTGCGCTGGGGCTGGGCCTGTTCAACAAGTTCCTCGAAGGCTGGGCCGGCGCCGTGCTGGCCAAGATCGCGGTGCTGGTCTTCATCATCGTCTTCATCCAGAAACGTCCGCAAGGCATCTTTGCATTCAAGGGTCGCGAGGCATGAACACCGTCGCCATTTCTCTTCCCACCCCCGGCCCGTTGCTCACGCGGGGTGCCTTCGGCGGCGTGATGGTCGCGCTGCTGGTGGTCTGCGCCTTGGCACCGTTACTGAACCTGCTGGTGCCGGCGGACAGCGTGTTTCACCTGTCCGACTACATGGTGGGCCTTCTGGGCAAGATCATGTGCTACGCCATCTGCGCGCTGGCCATGGACCTGATCTGGGGCTACACCGGCATCCTCTCGCTGGGCCACGGCCTGTTCTTCGCGCTCGGTGGCTATGTCATGGGCATGTACCTGATGCGCCAGATCGGCAGGGACGGCAACTACCAGAGCGACCTGCCGGACTTCATGGTGTTCCTGGACTGGAAGGAGCTGCCCTGGCACTGGGCGCTGTCCGACAGCTTCATCGCCACGGTGCTGCTGATTGTGCTGGTGCCGGGCCTGGTGGCCTTCGTGTTCGGCTACTTCGCCTTCCGCTCGCGCATCAAGGGCGTGTATTTCTCCATCATCACGCAGGCCCTGACCTTCGCCGCGCTGCTGCTGTTCTTCCGCAATGAGACCGGCATGGGCGGCAACAACGGCTTCACCGACTTCAAGCGCATCCTGGGCATGCCGATTGCCACGCAGGGCATGCGCATGACGCTGTTCGTGATCACCGGCCTGACGCTGCTGGGCTTTTATGTCTTCGCGCGGTGGCTGGTGGCCAGCAAGTTCGGCCGCGTGCTGCAGGCCATCCGCGATGCCGAAAGCAGGGTCATGTTCTGCGGCTACAACCCGCTGCCCTACAAGCTCACCATCTGGACCATTTCGGCCGTGATGTGTGGCATTTCCGGGGCGCTGTACGTGCCGCAGGTCGGCATCATCAACCCGGGCGAGATGAGCACGGCGGCCAGCATCGAGATCGCGGTGTGGACGGCCGTCGGCGGCCGCGCCACCCTGGTCGGTCCCATCGTCGGCGCCTTCCTGGTCAACGGCGCGAAGAGCTGGCTGACCGTGGCCTTCCCCGAGTTCTGGCTCTACTTCCTGGGCGTTCTGTTCATCGCGGTGACGCTGTGGATGCCGCAAGGCGTGGTGGGGCTGGTGAAGAAGTTCAAGAAGGGAGGTCAGGCATGACCCCCGACCTGATGGAAGCGGGCGCGCAGCGCTTTGAAAAGCTGCAGGCTGTCGCGTTGCCGGGCCAGACGGAATCGGGCGGTCGCAGCGCCGGTTACGGCCGGGTCGCGAAGGCGGGCGAGGTGGACACCACGCACGGCCGCATCCTTTACCTCGAAGACGTGCACGTGTCCTTCGACGGTTTCAAGGCGATCAATGGCCTGAACCTCGACATCGCCCCCGGGGAGTTGCGCTGCATCATCGGCCCCAACGGCGCTGGCAAGACGACGATGATGGACATCATCACCGGCAAGACCCGGCCCGACAGCGGCACCGTGTTCTTCGGAAGCACCATCGACCTGCTGCGCTACCGCGAGTCCGAGATCGCCGCGCTGGGCATCGGCCGCAAGTTCCAGAAGCCCACGGTGTTCGAGCAGCTCTCGGTCTTCGAGAACCTTGAACTTGCGCTGGCCACTGACAAGCGCGTAGGCCGCAGCATGGTGTTCTCGCTCACCGGGGAAGAAAAGGACCGACTGGCCGAGGTGCTGGCCACGATCCATCTGGCCGACAGTGCCAGCCGCCAGGCCGGTCTGCTCAGCCACGGCCAGAAGCAGTGGCTGGAGATCGGCATGCTCCTGATGCAGGACCCCAAGCTGCTGCTGCTGGACGAGCCGGTGGCTGGCATGACCGACGAGGAAACCGCGCGCACGGCCGAGCTGTTCCTCTCGCTCAAGGGCAAGCATTCGCTGATGGTGGTGGAGCACGACATGAGCTTCATCCGCGCGATTTCGGAGAAGGTCACGGTGCTCTGCGATGGTTCGGTGCTGGCCGAAGGCACGCTGGATGAGGTGCAGGCCGATGAGCGCGTCATCGAAGTCTATCTGGGCCGCTGAGGAGAACCCGACATGAGCCTTCTCGAAGTCAAGGACGTCAACCAGTACTACGGTGGCAGCCATATCCTGCGCAACGTCAACCTGACCGCTGAGCTTGGCCAGGTAACAGTGGTCCTGGGCCGCAACGGTGTGGGCAAGACCACGCTGCTCAAATCGCTGATGGGTCTTGTGCCCATCAAGAGTGGCGGCATACGCTTCGACGGCCAGGCCATCGACAAGGCCACACCCTATGAGCGGGCACGTGCCGGTATCGGTTTCGTGCCCCAGGGACGCGAGATCTTCGGACGCCTGACGGTGCAGGAGAACCTGCAGATGGGCCTGGCCTACAAGCCCGGCAGCACCCCCATCCCGGCCGAGCTGTACGAGCTGTTTCCTGTCCTGAAGCAGATGCTGGGTCGTCGCGGGGGTGACCTCTCCGGCGGGCAGCAACAGCAGCTGGCCATTGCGCGAGCGCTGGCGGCCGGTCCCAAGCTGCTGATCCTGGACGAGCCCACCGAGGGCATCCAGCCCAACATCATCAAGGACATCGGCAAGGTGATCCGCATGCTGGCCGACCGCGGCAACATGGCCATCGTGCTGGTGGAACAGTACTACGACTTTGCCGAGGAGCTGGCCGACCAGTATGTGGTGATGGAGCGAGGTGAGGTCATCGCCAGCGGACCGGGCAGCGAGATGCAGGCGAAGAACATCCGCCAGCTGGTGGCGATCTGACGGGCGATTGGCAGCGTGTGCGCTCAGTCACTGCGCATGCGGTCGAGCAGGCCTTCCTGCTTGGGCGGCTTGTAACCCGTGGGCAGCGCCATGCCTCCCGGAGCGCTGCCCGCTGCCGTGTTGTCACCCATGCGCGTGATGCTGGTGGTGGTCCGGTAGAGAGTACGCAAGGCATTCACCCGTTCATCCAGCTCCGAAAAGTCAGGGATGCGCGCCGCATGGCGCAGCAGCACCTGGTGGGCCGATTCAATCAGCTTGGCGTTGCGGGTCGCTTCACCCTCCTGCAACAGGCGCATCACGGTACCGCGCGGATCGCCCTTGATGCTCAGGGTCATCGCCTGTTCGGTGATCTTCAGCACCCGGGTGTGACACTCGTGCGCGATGCGGGCGTAGTCTTCCTGACCGGTCGCTGCGGCCGCCAGCAGCTCGGACATGGCACGGCTGGTGGAAAAGCGCATGCCCAGGCGCTCGACCGCCGCTTCGGCTTCTGCGATCGCAATCGGCAGTCCTCGGGCCGAGGCGCGACCCATCAGGCCCAGCAGGTTGGTCGCCATCTCGAAATCGAACTCCGGCCCAGGAATCTGGTTGACCAGGTGGCGGATATCGTCGATGACCCGGTTGCCCTGCTGGTGCAGCAGCGCCTCGATGGTCTTGACGAACTCCAGCAGGCGGTGAGGGCGCTCCGGCTCGAAGGATCTGTCCCGCAGGCGTTGCAACTGGTCGACGACCCGCGCCATGCCCTTGCGATCGCCCGCATCCAGGCGCGCAAAGGCCAGCAGCACGAGCGCCTGGGGGTCGTACATCTTGGAGTCGATGCCCAGTCGCGTGGCCTTGTCGAGCAACGCGATGCCTTCCTCGCGGTCGCCAGCGTAGTAGGCCAGCATGCCGTGCTTGAGCAGGCGGCTGATGGACCCGGGCGTGAGCTGCGTGGCCATGCGGAAGGTCGCCAGCGCGTTCTCGAAGTTGCCCAGTTCAAACTGGGCGCGTCCCATCACATCGTAGGCGTCGGCGTAGCCGGGGTCTTCCTGCAGCAGGCTCTCCAGGGTCGTGGCGGCCTTGGATGCATGTCCGCTGCTCAGCTGGGTCCTCGCCACGCCGAGCTTGGCCCAGGGCAAGGCCTTGGCCTCGATCACGGCTTCATACAGCTTCTGCGCCTCGGCGATGCGTCCCGTGCGCAGCAGCAGCTCCGCACCGATGCGTGCCGCGTACAGCCAGTAGGAGGCGCGTGCTTCGAATCGCCCCAGGCACAAGGTGGCGGCGCGGTCGAAGTCCTGCGCGTCGATCGCTGCGAAGATGTCCTGCAGTTCCCGCTTGCGCTGGCGAGCCTGCAGGATGCGCTCGGCCAGCCTTGCGCCGGTGTGGGGTTTGAGCAAATAGGCGTCCAGGGCCGACTCGGCGGCCTCGGCAACCTTGGCGTACGACGCCTCGGCCGTGACCATGACAAAGACGGTGTAGAAAGGCAGCAGCTGATTGCGGCGCAGGTCGTCCAGCAGGTCTTGCCCCGATCCGGATTCTTTTTCGAAGGTCTGCTCGCAGATGATGACGTCGTACTGCGCCGCCTCCAGTTTGCGCCGGGCATCCGACAGGCGCGAGCATTGGGAGACCTTGCCCAAGCCCAGTTCCCGTAGCTGTGACACCAGGATGGAGCGCGACTGCGGGTTGCCCTCGATCACCAGGGCATGTGATTCATGCAGTGCGTTGGGTGCGAAGGCCATTCGAGCGGACAGAAGCGGACAACCGCAGAGCGCGGTTGCTTGATACCGCACCATTGTGGACCTGAGTCGGGTCCGCAAAACGCCGAACAACCCCGGAAAAACCCGGTACTTCCGCTCAGACCTGCCAGATTCGGGGCGAACCTCCGCTCAGTCCCCAGGCTGCGCGCCTCAGCTCACGCCAGGCCAGCTGCATCACCTGCATCAGGGGCTCCACCAGCGGCGCCACCCCGCGCACCACCAGCAGTTGCGGATTGGGGCAACTGGCGGCCACCCGAGCGCCGGTGGCCGAGCGGTCGCCCGCGTCCAGCACGGCCCTCACCGCTTCCAGCATCCGTTCCTTGCGCGCCGGCTCCAGGGCTTGTCCACTGGCCAGCCAGAGGGTGCCCATGCATCGCTGTCCGTCCAGACCGACCGGCGAGTCCAGCAAGCGGTGATCCCGGCCGTCGATGAGGGCCTGTTCCCGCCAGATGCCGGGCCACTCGATGTGCTGGCGGAAGCTGCCCTCGTTGAACGGCTGGCCCGCGCTGGGCAATCCCAGGCCCAGGATGTCCCATCCGATCAGCTCGGCGGCGCCTTGCAGCTCCATCTCCAGACGGTTTACCGCCCGGCAGCCCGGATACGCAAGGCTCTCCAGGGGCAGCCATTCCAGACGGGCAGAGTCGGCCAGTTGCAGGTGGACCGCCTGGGTGCCGGGCTCATCGTCGCTTCGATAGAAACGGGTAGCGCCTGGCGTGCTGATCAGCGCGTGTGCACCGGCCCCCACATTCACCCGAATGTCCAGCGTGTCACCACCGACGATGCCACCCGGTGGATGGACGATCACGTTGTGGCAGACCGACTCGCCCTCCGGGTAGAGGCTCTTGAAGATGCGCAGCGGACCGTCATGTGCGTGCTGCAGAACCGTTTTGTCTTCCTGCAGGCGGTAGTTGAGCGAGAGTCGGGCGTGCCAGGGCATGGGTCCAAGTGTAGTGCCCTGACAGGCCTGTCTTCAGGCTGGTTGCGCTTCGCTGGGCAGGCGTGCTGCCGGGGTCTCCCAGCTGCGCAGCTTGCCGGGGTTGAGCAGGCCCAGGGGGTCCAGTTGGTGCTTCATCGCCAGCACACCCGGGTCCAGGTGGTTCTGTTTGCCGTCTTCCACGATGTAGACATGCGGGTTGTTGATCTGGACGCCGTGGTCGCGGTAGATCTGCATGATCTCGTTGAGTCGGTCCTCCGAGGTGTAGCGGATCAGTTGCAGGCCGCTGCAGTTGAAGGCACCTTCCTTGGTGCGCAGAAACTCCAGGTGCATCATCACTTCACCGGCCAGTGCCTTCTCCAGTGCCAGTACCTGTTCCCGGAAGCAGATGGGATTGAAGCCGCTCTGGATGTAGGTGAGCGACTTGTCCACCTTCATCGCGTGCAGCGTGGTGTGGTTCCAGGTGTATTCCAGCAGGGTGCGGCCGCCCGCGCGCACCTCGTCTTCGCTTTTTCGGTAGGTCACGGTTCCGCCCAGTGGCTCGGCGAGCTGGTGCAGACCGGCTTCGCTGTGGGGTGCCACGATGGCGATGACCGCATGGCATCCCGGAGGCAGGTGCGGTGCAAGGCTCGCGAGGTGGTCCGGAATGGGGGCGCCCAGAAAGCAGACCTCCTTTTTCTCCAGCCCCGGTGCCATGCCCAGGCGGCTGGCAAAGTCCAGGGCATTCTCGAAGCTCTCGAACACCACCAGGCACTCGGACCAGGCCACCGCCGGCGCCAGTGCCACCTCAAGCTCCAGCACAATGCCGTTGGTGCCGTAGGTGTGATGCAGAAGCATGGCCTCGGCCCCGCGCAATTCCAGCAGCCGGGGCGTCTCCTCGACCGTCATGACCTTGGCGGCCAGCACGTTGCCCGGGGCCGCCAGAGGGCCCCAGTTGATGGACCCTGCTCCCCCGAAACCGCCGCCGAACAGGCCACCGAGGGTGGCGCTGCGGAAGGTGGACGGCAGCCAGCGCAGCTCGTGTCCATGGGGCCTGAGTTGTTGGTCCATCTCGGCCAGCCGGATGCCGGCCTGTGCGCGGGCCACGCCCGCGCGTTGCCAGCAAAACGCGTTGTAGCCGCTCATGTCCAGAATGATGCCGCCCTGCAGGGGTGTGCATTGCCCGTAGTTGCCGGTGCCGCTGCCACGCAGGGTGATGGGAATGCGCTGTCGGGCACAGGCACTGACGACGCGGGCGATTTCTTCTTCGGTGCGGGGTCGCACCACCGCGTCGCCGCTCAGCCCGGTCAGGGCCTGCTTGAGCACCGGACTGAACCAGGCGAAGTCCTGCGAGAGCCGGGCGACGCGGCCGGCATCGGTGATCCAGTCGAGATCGGGCATGGCCTGGGCCAGCGCTTGGGCGTCGGTGGGCATGTTCATGGGGTGTCCTCCGGGTTCAGTCATGGGATAGCTCACTGGCGTGCCAGCCGCCCAGTGCCAGGCGGGAGAGCCACGCCATGAGCACGAACAGCGCCACACCGGTCAGCGAAATCAGCAGCAAGGCGGCAAACATGCGTGCGATGTTGAGCTGGAAGCCTGCTTGCAGGATCTGGTAGGCCAGCCCGGCGCCGGTACCTCCGGTGCCGGCCACGAACTCGGCCACCACGGCACCGATCAGCGACAGACCGCTGGAGATGCGCAGCCCGCCAAAGAAGTAGGGCAGGGCGCTGGGGATACGCAGCCGCCACAGCACTTGCAGCCGGCTGGCCCGCTGCAGCTTGAAATAGGACTGCAGGTCAGGGTCGATGCTGCGCAGGCCCAGTGTGGTGTTGCTGATGATGGGGAACAACGCCACCAGCGTGGCGCAGATCACCATGGCCAGGGTAGGGTCCTTGACCCAGATGATGATCAGGGGCGCCACCGCCACGATGGGCGTGACCTGCAAGAGCACCGCATAGGGAAACAGGGCGGTCTCGATGAGTTTGCTCTGCACGAACAGGAAGGAGATCAGCACGCCGGTGAGGGTTGCCAAGGCGAAGGCCAGCAGAGTGATCTTCAGGGTCACCCACAGGGCCATGCCAAGCGCACTCCAGTCGGTCACCAGCGTCTGCATCACCAGGGTCGGTGAGGGCACCAGATAGGCGGGAAGTTGCAGGCCGGTCACCAGCCCCTGCCAGATGCCCAGCAGGACGAGACCCACCATCAGCGGGTAGACCACCCGCTGGACCTTGCGGCGCATGAGCCAGGGTACCGGTCGTGGCGTATTGATCTGCTCTGGTGGACGGGCGGAGCCGGCTGTCCTTGCCGCTCGCGATACCGGCTCGTTGGCGGTCATGGCCGGGGGCTGTGCGGGATGGGCGGTGAGGGTGTTCATGGCGTGACTTCCTCGGTGTGGCTGGCCAGCTGCAGGCTCTCGTGCAGGCGCCGCGCATAGCGGGTGAACTCGGGCGAAACCATGAAATCCGCGGTCCGGGGCCACGGTGCGTCGATCGTGAACTGCTCCACCACCCGACCGGGACGGGCCGCCATCATGACCACCCGGGTCGACAGGAACACCGCCTCGTGGATGGAGTGGGTGACGAACACCACGGTCAGCTTCTTGGCGTGCCACAGCGCCAGCAGATCGGCATCGAGTTTGTGCCGTGTGATCTCGTCCAGGGCGCCGAAGGGCTCGTCCATCAGCAGCAGGTCGGGCTGGGTGACCAGTCCCCGGGCAATCGAGACCCGCATCTGCATGCCCCCGGACAGCGCGCGGGGCAGGGCACGCGCAAAGCCCGACAGGCCCACCAGTGCCAGGGCCTCGGCCACCTGGGCGTCGGCGGTGCTCCGAGGCACGCCGGCCAGGTCCAGCGGCAAGCGCACATTGGCCTGTACGCTGGCCCAGGGCATCAGGGTGGGGGACTGGAACACGAACGACATGCGCTTGCCGGCGCGGGCGAGGTCGGCGACCGGTTTGCGCCACAGCAGCAGCCGTCCATCGCTGGGTTCCAGCAGCCCCGCCACCATCTTGAGCAAGGTACTTTTTCCACAGCCGGACGGCCCGAGCAGCGTGACGAACTCGCCTTCCCGGATCTGCAGATCCACCGGCAGCAGCGCCTGGGTGCCGTCGGGGTAGGTTTTCTCGGCCGACAGGATGTCAATGGCGGCCGGCGGGTCGGCTGACCAGGCGGGATCAGAGGGACTCATGGTGCGACTCCTGGGCGGGTGGAAGCAGGTGCGGGCAGGCAGGGCCTGCCCGCGAGGACCTCAGGGGAGCACCTTGAGGGTCTGGATGAAATCGAGCTTGTAGGCGTCTTCCAGCTTGACCTTGGCCGGGTCGATCAGTTTGGCCGACACCAGAAAGTCGTAGCTGGCCTTGGCCCGTTGCGGCGTGATGATGCCGATGCCCGCCTTGACCGCGTCACCGCCCGTGACCATGGACAGTTCCTTGAGCTTGGACACGCTGTAGGCCAGCTGCTCGTCGGTCATGTTCGGGTTGTCCTTCTTGATCAGGGCGTTGGCAGGCGCCGGATCGGCCAGATAGCTTTTCCAGCCTTCCATGGAGGCGCGCACAAAGTTTTCCACCACCGCGGAACGGTCCTTCACCGTCTTGTCCAGGCAGGAAATCGTGGTGGCGTAGGCAGGGAAGCCAAAGTCGCTGAACATCAGGGTGTTGGCCTTGACACCCGCCTTCTGGATGGCGAACGGCTCCGAGGTCAGATACCCCTGCTGGGCCACGTTCTTGTCGGCCACAAAGGGCTGGATGTTGAAGGTGTACGGACGGGTCTGGGCATCCGTGAATCCGAACTTGGCCTTGAGCCAGGGCCAGTAGCCACGGTGGGCCGACGACGCAATCAGGATGGTCTTGCCCTTGAGGTCTTCGAACGACTTCACATCTTCATGGGCAATCAGCACCTGCGGATCCTTCTGGAACACCGCGGCCATGGTCACCACAGGCACACCGCCCTCACGCACCTGCACCATCTGCAAGTCGCTGGAGCCCATGACACAGTCGGCCTGGCCGGCGGCCATCAGCTGCACCACGTTGACCTGGGGGCCTCCCATGCGGATGCTGACGTCCAGTCCGTACTTCTTGTACAGCCCGGTAGCGACCGCCTGGTAGAACCCTCCGTGTTCTGCCTGTGCATACCAGTTGGTCATGTAGGTGAACTTTTCCTGGGCATGACCGGCTGAAACAGCGGCCAGACCCAGCAGGCTGGTGGCCAGGGTGCGCAGCAGGCGGGATGGGCGGTATGTGGTGTCGCTCATGGCATTCTCCGGTGGGTAGGACAAAGGAAACGGACAGTGACGGTGACAGGAACTAGATAGCGCTTGCTTCGACATGGCCGCCATGGTGAGAGCGGCCCCAGGTAGCTTCGGGACGTGTCAACCATTGCAGCGCGTGCAGCTCGGTGATGGCCTGCGCCCAGCTGTGGGCCAGGGAGTTCAGAATGGCCTGCCCGTGCTCGGGCGTGGCTGGCAAGGGGTCGCCGATCACGCCGCTCGGCCCGAAGTCCCGCGCGCTCCAGGCGCAGGCCGGACGGCCGTCGGGCGACAGCAAGGCCGAGGGGAACACCGGTGGGTAGTTGGCCACGGCGCGGTCCATGCGGACGGTCTCGGGGGCCAGCGCCAGCATCAGTGCGGTCTCGGCATGGCCTGCGTGCATCGCCAGCTTTTTCTCCTGGTCGGACAGAAACCGGCCTGCCGCGTGGGGCACGCGCCAGGTGAAGCTGGGCACCACGATGAAGTCGCCGTGCCGCAGTCGCAACTCGCGGGCCGCCATCTCCATCACCTGGGGCTGCCCGCCGTGGCCGTTGACGATGAGCAGCTTGCGAAAGCCGGCCCGGTACACCGATTCGCCCACTTCGTTCATCGTGGCCAGCAGGGTCTCGCCACTGAGCGTGACCGTCCCGGGGAAATGCAGGTGCTCCTCGGACTTGCCGTAGGTGATGGGCGCCATGGCATACGCTGGCACCTCGTCCGGCAGGCGCTGCAGGGCGTGACCGATCACGCCCGCGGCGATCACCGTGTCCACGGCACACGGCAGGTGCGGGCCGTGTTGCTCGGTGGCGCCTGTGGGCAGGACGATCACCGTGTTGGCCTTGTCGGGCAGATCGGCGATCTCGGTCCAGCTCAGGTAGGGCAGGTAGCGTTTGGGCGGGTTGTAGCCGTGCAGCATGGCGGGTCCTGTTGGTGAAGTTCAGCGAAGCGGCACCCAGGCGGTGGCTTCCACCTCGATGAGGATGTCGTCGGTGGGCAGCATCGCGCTGACCTCCACCACGGTGGAGACCGGTGGCTCGCCCGGGAAGAAGTGCTTGCGCACGCGGCTGTAGTGCGGGAAGTGGTCCAGGCAGCGGAAGTACTGCACCAGCTTGAACACGTCGCTCATCTGGCCACCGGCCGCTTCCACGGTCTGGCGGATGCGGTCGAGCACATACCAGCTCTGGGCCAGGATCGGTCCTTCCTTGACGTCGGTCGAGAACTCGCCGGTCCGGCCGAGCAGCGTTGCCGCTTCGGGTGGTATGTCTTCATAGCCGCGCACGATGCGCGCGGCCGCGGGGTCGACAGCGATCACGCCCGACAGGAAGATGAAGTCGCCCGCCCGGCGCCAGGCGGCGTATCGGGCCAGGGGCTGCGCGATGGTGGACGGCTGGTTCATGGGCGTCATGGCGCCAGGGCGCCGGATGGCTGGTACCAGGGTGCGGGCGGGCTGCCGTGGCACAGGCGCCCGCGGCGCAGGACCACGCGCTGCTGGGTTCTGGACGGAAAGCCCCAGTGGTCTGCGTCGACAAAAATCACCAGGTCGGCGGGTTCACCGGGTGCGAGGGGCGGACTGGGTGCCCGGTCCAGCCAGTCGGCGCGGCAGAGCGAGTCGGTCCACCGATCGAAGGCCTGTGTCAGCTGGGCGGCCGGCAGGCCGATGGTCATGGCTTCCAGCGGGTCGTAGCTGCCCATGGGGCAGAACGGGTCCTGCACGTTGTCGCTGGCCATGAGCACCGGGATGCCTCGGCTGCGCGCCTCCTTGACCAGGGTGATGCCCCGTGTGCGTGGCGTTCGCGCCGTCTGGGCGTCCTGCAGCAGCAGGTTGGTCACTGGCAAGGTGACCAGGGTGATTGGTGCCTGGGCGACAGCATCCAGGGTGGCTTGTGCCGTGCGTTCGTCCTGCACCGACAGGGCGCAGGTGTGGCCGCAGACGATGCGGCCGGCAAAGCCCATCTCCTGTGCCAGTCGGGCGGTGGTCAACAGCCCCTGTGCCTCCACCTGCAGTTCTTCGTCCACATGCAGATCCACGTCGAGGCCATGTTGCGCCGCCGCCTCCAGCAGGTGACGCAGCGCGCCGGGGTTCCAGTGGGTGGAGTGCACGAAGCCACCCAGCAGGGTATCCGGCCCCGAGCGGGCCACGGTCCGCGCCAGCTCGTGTGCTGCGTGGCGATCGGCAAACAGCGGCAGCGGTATCAGGCTCACCCGCTCCAGGCGCATGCGCCCCCGCCACGCCTCGGCCAGGTCCCGCAGAACCTGCCAGGCCACCGGCACCTGGTCGGGCTCCCACCAGTCACAGTGGGTACGCAGCCGCGTCACGCCGGATCGGTAGCTCCACTCCATTGCCCGGGAGGCGCGTTGGTGGATGTCGTTGGGCGTCCATTGCGCGCGATCGACCATCATGGCCTCGATCGCCCCCAGCAGCCCTGGTGTCACGTTCCGCATTCGGGGCAGCGTGAAGGTCTTGTCGATGTGGGTGTGGGCGTCAACCAACCCGGGCAGGGCGAGGGCGCCCTGAACATCCCAGCATCGGCCCATGTCTGGTGCCCCGGATGGCGATCCGTGGGGTTGCAACCGCACGACCTGCCCCTCGGAGTCGATGAGCAGGTCAGCCCAGGCCGGGCCGCTATCCGTTTGTGGCCAGTGCACTGGCAGCAGCCACTGCGGCAGCCGAAGCCCGCGCAGCATCCGAACCGGGTCGGGGTTGGTGCTCATCATGGGCCTCAGGCGAGTCGGGCCATCGCCAGTCCGACGCGGTCCTTGAAGGTCTGCAGTCGGTCGGGTGTGGCCACGTTCATGTGGTAGCAGGCGTGGTAGTCGGTGCGGGCGCTGCCGCCGGTGAGCAGGCGCAGGTAGCGTGTGATGGCCTTGCGCGGCGGATCACCCATCAGCATGGCGGTCCAGCGCGGGCGGCCATAGGTGACCACCGCGGTGATGCGCCGTATGTGGGTGAGTGATGGCCGAACCCGCTGCGGGTTGCTGATGTCGAAAGCCACGCCCGGCATCAGCACCCGGTCGAAAAAGCCCTTGAGCATGGCGGGCATGCCAAAGCACCAGGTGGGAAAGCAGAACACCAGGGCTTCGGCCCAGCGCAGGCGGTCCACATAGCCCTGGACCGGGGCCTGGTTGGTAGGCACCTCGTGGTAACCCAGGCGCTCCTCCTTCGACATCACCGGGTTGAAGCCCTCGGCATACAGGTCGCAGTCGTCCACCTCGTGTCCGGCCTGACGCAGTCCGTCCAGCACCTGCCGGTGCAGCGCCGCGTTGTAGCTGGTGTCCACCGGGTGGCAATAGATGACGAGCACACGCATCAACAGCTCCTTGCTAAGGGTTCGTGGAGCCACCGGAATCCGTTGGCTCCAAATTTGACCAATCGATCAAATTTATGGTGAAGTCAGAGCAAGGGGTGTGCCAGCCTCAGGAGCGGGCGGATCCGGGTGTGTGTGCCCCTGATCGGCTGCGGGGCGATTCAGTCTGGTGCAAGCCCGCAGCCGAGCAGCACGAAGGTGGTGAGTTCGCGCGCTATCGGTGCGCGGTCGATGGGCGCCTCGGGCCCCACGCCGAGCATCACCCGCACCTGTACCGCGTAGTCCGCGTAGTGTTGCGTCATGCCCCAGATGTGCATCAGCAGCAGGCGCGCATCCATGGGACGCAATCGCCCCTGCGCAATCCACCGTTCGATCACCTGCACCTTCTGTTGCGTGGACCGCCGGGCCACCGGCCAGTACTTGCCCAGGTGTTTGCCACCCGAGAGCAATTCCGAGGTGAACACGCGCGAGAGCCCCGGGTGGTCGATGGCGTAATCGAGTTTGCGCTGCACGTAGGAGGACAGCACTTCCCGCGGGTCATCGCACGCAGCATCAAACCGGAAGGCCTGCGACCAGCCCTGCAGCACCGACGACAGCAGCTCTTCATACAGGGCCTGCTTGCCTTCGATGTAATAGTGCAATTGCGGCTTGGTCAGCCCAGCCCGCTCGGCAATGCGCTGGGTGGAAGCCCCTTCATAGCCGTGCAGACCGAACTCCGTGATGGCCGCCGCCCGGATGTCGGCCATCATCTGTGGACGCCCGCGGCGCGAGCGTGTGGCGGGCGGGCTGGCTGCGGTGCGGGTCATGATCGGAGGACGCGTCGATGTTGACGGCCCGATTCTAGAAGCACCCTTTCGCAGGACAGGGGGTCAGCGTTGCCAGAAGCCTTCGTGCTCTCGGCTGGACTCTTCGATCAGGGCCGGACCGATGCAATCGATCGGGTGCGGTGAGGCGGCGAACACATCCCGGCAGGAGAGTTCGGCATCGCGCTGCTCGGGGCGTTCACCCCGGAACGCCCGCAGGCGCTGGGCATCGATACCGAAGACCACGCGACCGATGTTGCTCCAGAAGATGGCACCCGCACACATCACACACGGCTCGGCCGACGAGTACAGGGTGGCCGACGCCAGGGCTTCTCTGCTGTACCTGGGGCTGACCGCGCGGATGGCATTCACCTCGGCATGGGCGGTGCAGTCACCGGTTTCGACATTGCTGTTCCAGACCTCGGCCAGCACCGCGCCATCGGTAGCGACGATCACGGCCCCGAAAGGACGGTTGCCACGCGAGCGGGCCACGCGGGACATGGCGATGGCATGGCGCAGGTAGCGACCGTCGCGTTCGCTTAAAGGAGATTCGGTGGGCAGCTCGGCGCTCATGTTGACGTCTGTTCAAGGTGCAGGATGGGTGCGCTCACGCCAGCGGGCAAGGCATCGCAGCTGAGCCGGAAAACATGGCCCTCGGGGTCGCCGAGCACGGCCTGCCACTGGCCGTAGTAGGTGGCGTACGGGGCCTTGATCACGCGGCCGCCCAGTTCGCTCGCGCGGCCTGCGCCTTTCGTCACGGCGTCGGGAGTGTCAAGCATGAAGGTGGGGTAGCCGGTCACGGCCTGGTGGCTGGTGGGCTCAGTGATCCTGTCCTCCAGCTGAAGCAGGCGGTAGGCGGCAGGGGCATGGAAGCCGAACTGAAAGCCGGGCATTTCGATGCCGCGGTAGATGGGTGAGCGCAGGTGCAGCGCCTCGCCAACGCCCAGCAGGTGACTGTAGAAGCGCAACTGCGCCTCGATGTCCCTGCAGAACAGGTTGTGATAGAGCTTCATGGCGTTTCCTGTGCGTCGGTCAGCCGTACGTGCGCAGGTACATCTCGCGCAGATGTTCGCCGGCCGTGCAGGGTTTGAGAAGGGGCGTCTCGCCCGGGGCCAGCGTGCCGGGCACGGGTTCGATGCGCGCCAGGTAGTCGGGTTCGTAGAAGAACGGTATGGAATAGCGCGCACGGCCGGCAGAGTGCAGGTTGCGCACGCGGTGGGGGTTGGATCGGTAGAGCCCGTTGGTCCAGCGCGGGATCATGTCGCCGAGATTCACCACGAAGCTGCCGGGCAGCGGAGCCGCCTCGACCCACCGACCGTCGGGCATCTGCACTTCCAGACCACCGCAGTCGTCCTGCGCCAGCACCGTCAGCGCGCCCCAGTCGGTGTGCGCGCCGGCCCCGAAGGTGCGCTCATCGGCGTCGTCCGGATGGGCGGGATAGCGGATCATCCTCAGCGTGACCATCGGGCTGTGGCTGCTCGCGTCAAAGAAGTCCTCGGGGAGCCTCAGTGACAAGGCCATGAGCTGCATCAGGCGCCGGCACAAGCCGAGCATGGCGTGGATGTAGGCTTCGCAGCGCTCGGGGGCGTCGGGCAGCTCGACGGGCCATTGGTTGGGCCCGTAGGTCTGATAGCCCGCCAGCACGTAGGGATGGTCGGGCGCATAGTGCATGCCGCAGTAGAAGCTCTCTTTGAGGTCCGGTCGCGCCGTTGCATCCAGCGTCTGCTCGCCCAGGCGCTCGAATCCCCTCATGATGGGTGACCGCCGAATGGACAGGGCATCCTTGACCTGGTCGGGAAGATCCATCAGCGCCCGCGCCAGATCGAACTGGCCTTGCACCATTTCAGCGGGGATGCCATGACCGGTCACATAGAAGAAGCCCGATGCCAGGGCGGCGTCCCGCAGTTGTCCTGCGGCGGTGGTGGCCCCAGCTGAGCCGGGGGTCCTTGCGTCGGACAGATCGATCACCGGAATGCTCATGGCTCGTCCGTCAGGCTTTGAGTCGCCGCTTCTCGGGCGACGGCAGGAACCGGTCGGTCCAGATGTCGGCCACGGTCAGCTTGCTGTCCAGGCCGAACGCACCGATGGTTTCCTCCAGGGTGGCTTGCAGGCGTTCCGGGGTTGCGGCTCCCCAACCATGCTGACGGGTGCCGCTGGTCTTCATGGTTCCATCCACGATGAGTTGCAGGCGCTCGTACTCCAGCGTCTCGTTGGCCAGAGGCTCCCGCGCCTTGATGGCGGCGGCACCGGCTCTGGGGTCGGCGATGGCCTCGATCCAGCCGCGCGTACTGGCCAGCACGAAGGCGGCCACAGCCTCTGGGGTCTGTTGCATGGCTTTCGGGTTGGCCACGATGCCGTTTCCGTAGGATTTCAGGCCCAGATCGGCGTACTTGAAGACCCGCAGCAACTCCGGCCCCATGCCTCGCGCCTTGAGGTTGAGCAGGCCGGTGAAGAAGAAGTAGGCAGCCCCGTCAAAGTCACCTTTGGCAAACCGGGTGTCACCGATGTCGGGCGCGACGTTTTCCCACTTCACGGTGCTGGGGTCGAATCCCTGGGCCTTCGCGAAGGCAGGGAACAGTTTGCGCGAGGCGTTGAAGGGTTGTCCCAGCAGGGACTTGCCAGCCAGGTCCGCGGGCTTCTGGATCGGACCATCCCGCCGGACGATCACCGAGTTCGGATTCAGGTCGTACTGGATGGCCACCGCTTGCAGCCGGGCATCGGCGCTCTTGGTGTTGAATTCGATCATGGTACCCAGGTCGGCCGAAGCGGCGTCGTACGCGCCACCTGCCACCAGACTGATGGCGGCCGCTGAACCGTTGCCGGTGTCGATGGTCACATCCAGACCTGCCTCGCGGTAGTAGCCTCGCTGCAGCGCGAGCAGGTACCCGGCACCGGAGGCCTCAACCTTCCAGCCCAGGTTGAACTTGAACTTCTGAAGACCTCCCTGGGCCCGCACCAGGGGTGCGGCGCAAAGCAGGGAGGCGGCGCCAGCGGCGGCAACAAGGGAACGACGCTTCATGATCAGTGCTCCGAAATGACAGGCGCAAGGACGGCTGCTGCGAAACCGATGTCGGTCGGTCACGCAAGGCCACAGGCTTGGTTTCAGAGCAATTTCCCACCAGCGGTTGCCGGCTGAACGCTTCTACTCTTGACTGAGCGGACAGCAGGAAGCGTGCCAGTGTCAGGTGATGGCAGCGCGCATCACCGGATAAAGACCTGCCCCAATGTGGACGCGGATCGGTGCTCAGCCATTCCAAGGTGGCGCAGGTCGCACCATCACGGTGTGCCCAAAGATGCCGCGGCAGGCGCGTGGCCAGCTTGCCTGGCTGGTGCAGATATTGCTAAATCCGGCATGAGAGTAGAAGCGTTCAGCCGGCAGCCGCTGGTGGGAAATTGCTCTTGAAATGTTCAACACACTTTCAGGAGTCCTTTCATGACCACTGCCTCGCCCTACGTCCTCGAGGAACTGCGCAAGGAAGCCCGGATGGGCGCTGCCGGTTCGGAAACCACCGCCCGCCCGGTGCCTGTCATCGACCTGAGCGATTTCGACGCACGCCGGGACGAGATTACCGAGCAGCTCTGGCGCGCCGCCACCGAGGTCGGCTTCTTCCAGCTCAGTCACCACGGCATCCCGCTGGCGCAGGTGCGCGAGGCTTTCGCCATGAGCGAGCGCTTCTTCGCCCTGCCACGAGAGACCAAGGCACAGTGGCCGATTGCTCGCAACGCGGGCTGGGAGAGCCTGTCGCAGGTGCGCCCATCAACCGGCGTGCCCGACCAGAAGGAGAGTTACCAGATGACGCGTCCGCGCATGGCGGGCCTGTACCCGAGCGAGGCCGAGCTGCCCGGCTTCAAGGCGGCCATGCAGGCGTTTGAGGACGCGAGCTGGGCGGTCGGCATGCGGGTGCTGTCCTGCTTCGCGGACAAGCTGGGTTTCGACCGCGACTTCTTCACCCGCGCGCACGACATGGGCCGGGACACCTACCAGAGCACCCTGCGTCTGCTGCACTACTACCCCATCCCGACGGATGTGCAGGACAAGCTGGACTACGTGCGCGGCGGCGCCCACACCGATTTCAACTGCCTGACCCTGCTCTACCAGCGCGAGGGGCAGGGTGGTCTGCAGGTGTGCCCGGGCAAGGAGTTCGAAGCGCGGGCATGGACCCCGGTGCCACCCGATGAAGCGCTGATCACCTGCAACATCGGCGACATGCTCATGCGCTGGAGCGACGACCGGCTGCTGTCCAACTTCCACCGCGTGCGCAACCCGCTGCCGGGCGAGTACATGGGCGGGCGCTACAGCATCGCGTTTTTCTGCCAGGCCAACACCGATGCGGTGATTGCTTCGCCCAGTGGCAAGTACCCGCCCATCACCGCGGGCGACTACCTGGCCGAGCGCATGAAAGCCAACTACCAGAAGAAGTACTGACCCGTCAGCGCCGCGACCAGAAGTCTTTGTGCGGTGCCACCATCTCGGCCTCCAGCGCCGGGATGGGGCCGATCACCTCGATGGCTTTCTGACCGCGTGCGAGCAATTCACGGCAGGGCAAAGCGAGTGTGGGGTTCTCGGCGTGGTTGCCGGTGAGGGCCAGCAAGGCCTCTTCGCTGGCCCCGTAGACGATGCGGCCGATATTGGCCCAGTACACCGTGCCGGCGCACATGGCGCAGGGCTCGAAGGTGGTGACCAGGGTGCAGCCCCACAGGAAGTCGGCCGGGTAGTTGAGTGCTGCCGTGCGCGCCAGCGTGGCCTCGGCATGGTGCACAGTGTCGATGTTGCCCTGCTCGGCCAGCACCGTCTCCCCATCGGGCGCCACCAGCAGCGCACCGAACGGATGCCGTCCCATGCGCATCGCGCGCAGGGCCACGGCGTTGGCACGGCGCAAGTGGCGCGCGATCTGGTCGTCGGTCATGAGCCTTGCGATCCGCGGTGCGCCCAGCCGGTGGTGTGCTTCTCGATCCAGCTGAACAGTTCGTACATGACCATGGCCATGATCCCCACCACCAGCAGCCCGCTGAAGGCCAGCCCCATCTGCATGGAGCTGCCGGCGGAGATCAGCAGATAACCGATGCCCTCGTTGGCGGCCGTCATCTCCGAGACCGTGGTGCCCACGAAAGCCAGCGTGATGGCCACTTTCAATGATCCGTAGAAGTAGGGGAGGGAGCGCGGCAGACCGACCTTGACCAGCACATCCCAGCGCTTGGCACCGAGCACGCGCAGCACATCTTCCAGTTCGGGCTCGAGCGTGGCCAGGCCGGTGGCGATGTTGACCATGATCGGGAAAAAGCTGATCAGGAAGGCGGTCAGGATGGCCGGGCCGACGCCAATGCCGAACCACACCACCAGGATGGGCACGAAGGCCGCCTTGGGCAGGGCGTTGAAGGCCGTCATCAACGGGTAGATGGCCGCATAGGCAATGCGCGAGGAGCCGATCAGGAAGCCCAGCAGCACGCCCACCACGATCGCAACACCAAAGCCCGCCATGGTCACCCAGAAAGTGCGCCAGGCGTGCCCCAGGATCACCATCTTGTGCTCCATGGTCTGTTCCCAGATCCGCGAGGGGCTGGGGAAGATGAATTCGGACACGCCGAAGCCGCTGGTGATCACCTCCCAGACGACGACGATCGCGAGCAGCAGCAGCAAGGGAGACCAGCGTTCCAGCTGTTTTCGTTTCATGGTGAACCTCACTGTTGGATGACGGCGCCGGCCTTGCGCATGGCACCGATGTGGCCGCGCAACTCATGAACGATGTCGGTGAACTCGGGGGTGTAGGTCACTTCCAGATCGCGGGTGCGAGGGATCGGGATTTCGCGCCGGACGACGAAGCGGCCCGGGCTCTTGCTCATGCAGTAGACCGTGTCGGCCAGGAACACGCTCTCGCGCAGGTCGTGCGTGACCAGGATGACGTTGAACCGCTGGGCCTCCCAGAGGTCGCGCAAGGTGCACCACAGCTCCTCTCGGGTGAACGCATCGAGGGCCCCGAAAGGTTCGTCGAGCAGCAGCATCTTGGGTTCATGGATCAACGCGCGGCAGATGCTGGCGCGCTGCTGCATGCCGCCGGAGAGTTCCCAGGGGTATTTCTTCTCCATGCCGCCCAGTCCGACGCTGGCCAGCAGCTTTTTTGCCCGTTCCTCGAACTCCTTGCGCCGGTCCTTGAACTGGCTGCGGAAGGGCTCCACGATCTCCAGCGGCAACAGTACGTTGTCCAGCGTGGTGCGCCAGGGCAGCAGGGAGGGCGCCTGAAAGGCCATGCCCGAGATCTTCAGAGGACCGTTGACCGGTTGGCCGTCGATGGTGATTTTGCCCATGCTGGGCATCTTCAGCCCGGTGGTGAGCTTCATGAAGGTGGATTTGCCGCAGCCCGATGGTCCGACGATGGCAATGAACTCGCCCTGCCGAACCTTCAGGTTGATGTCCTCGACCGCGAAGATGTTCTTGGCCAGCAGGTCGTCGTTGTAGGCCAGCCAGACGCCGTCGAAGTCGACGAAGGCCTTGTCGTTGGAGATGGCATCGGTCATGTTGGGTCCTGAAAAAAGGCCAGCTGCCGTGGCAGCTGGCCCAGGCCAGTTGAACTGGCGCGAGGCCGGATCACTTCCTGGCGGGCGGCAGGATGTTCAGATCGGCAGCCGGCGGCAGCATGGACGGGTTCCACACCGCATTCGGATCAATGCGGGTCTTGGTGCCGAAGGCGTCCGACACTTGGGAAGCCATCAACGCCAGGCGGGCAGGTACGGCCTGGCCAAAGCCCTCCTTGCGGGCGTCGGGGCTGGCGACCACGGCATCGATGGCCATCTGCAGGCGCCGGGTTTCCAGCGCCACGTTGATGATGCCGTCACGCGCTTTGACCGTTTCGATGCTGGCGGCGGGGTTCGCCATGACTTCCCTGGCCCCCTTGGCGAACGCAGCAAGGAATGCCTTGATGGCAGCCGGGTTCTCCTTGATCAGCTTGGGGCTGGCGATGATGGCGTTGCCATACAGTTTGACCCCGTGCTCGGCGTAGGGAAAGACGACCACGTCCGCAGGCTTGGCCCCACGTGCTTCCAGGTTCAGCAGCGAGGTGAACGAGAAACCCGTGATCGCGTCGATGTCGCCACGCACCAGCATGGTTTCACGCAGCGGCGGGTCCATGGCCGTCCAGGCCACGTTGCCCACATTGTTGGCTTTCTGGAAGATGGGGAACGCCTTGCGGCCGGCATCGAACACGGGGGCCCCCAGTTTCTTGCCCGTGAGGTCACCGACCTTGGTGATGCCACTCTTCTTGAGGGCCAGCACCGCCGCTGGGGTGTTGTTGTAGACCATCATCACGGCCACCGGCTTGTTGGGCGCATCCGGGTTGTTGGCGTGGAACTCCATCAGCGCGGCCATGTCGGCAAAGCCCATGTCGTAGGTGCCCGAGGCGACACGGGTGACGGTGCCGCCCGAGCCGTTGCCCGCATCGATGGTCACATCCAGACCGGCCGCTTTGTAGTAACCCTTCGCCGCCGACTGCAGGAACAGGGCGGCGGGACCCTCGAAGCGCCAGTCCAGCTGGAACTTCAGGGCGGTCTGTGCCTGCGCGGCTCCGAAGGCAGCGGTCGCGGCCAGGGCGGCGGCGGTCTTGAGAAAGTGTCGCTTGTGCATGTGATCTCCGTGCGGGTGGAAGGCTGCGGTGGCAGACGTGTCTGAAGGTTCAGCAAGATCAGTGCCAGATGAGCACGGGGGTCAGGGTCACATTGAACACAGTAACTGTATACAAGATGACGCTTTTCCTGGCCAATGTCTTGGTGCTCGGGCATCGATATGGTGCACGCAGACCAGGCTCGCACCAATCGGGGGCGACCCGGGGTATCGGGGGTATCCGCAACGAAAAGAAGGCCCACTGGGGGCCTTCTTTCGGTGAACTGTCGCCGCTTCAGTGCGCGTCGGCTTGCCTGGCGGCCACGATGACCGCCTGCTCATCGGCCTTGCCGCCGTTGAAATACAGGTTCAGCAGCACCGCGCTGATCGACGCAAGCAGGATGCCCGACTCGATCAGCGGGTGGATGGCATGGGGCATCCACTGTTTGAAGTTGGGCGCGATCAGCGGAATCATGCCCATGCCGATCGAGACCGCGACGATGAAGAGGTTGTTGCGGTTGTGGCGATAGTCCACGCCAGCCAGGATGCGGATGCCGGTGGCGGCCACCATGCCGAACATCACCAGGCCTGCACCGCCCAGCACGAAGGTGGGCAGGGATTCGACCAGGGCCGCCATCTTGGGCAGCAGACCCAGCACGATCAGGATCACGCCACCGGCCACACACACGAAGCGGCTCTTGACGCCGGTGACGCCCACCAGCCCCACGTTTTGCGAAAAGCTGGTGTACGGAAAGGTGTTGAAGATGCCGCCAATCAGCGTCCCCATACCGTCGGTGCGGAGGCCGGCGGTCAGGGCCTTCTGGTCGACCTTGCGGTCGGTCATCTCGCCCAGCGCCAGGAACATGCCGGTCGATTCGATCATGACCACGATCATGACCAGCGTCATGGTCACGATCAAGATTGGGTCGAAGATCGGGCGGGCAATTTCAAAGGGCAGCACCAGGTCAAACCAGTTGGCCTTGGCCACTTTCTCAAAGCCCATCATGCCGGCGGCCGTGGCGATGACGCCACCGATGACGATGCCCAGCAGCACCGAGATGTTGCCCACAAAGCCGCGGGCGTATTTGGCGATCAGCAGGATGGAGCACAGCACGATGGCGGCAATGCCGATGTGCGACAGCTGAGCGTACTTGGGGTTGGGCACCGAACCCACGATGGCCATGCCCTGGGGCACCGGCGGCACACTGCCGTTGGCTGCAGCTTGCTTGGCGGCTTCCAGCCAGGCCAGGTGCTCCGGGTTGGGTACCGAGGGGGCGGTCGGGCCGAAGGGGTTGCCGAAGATCCAGTTGATGCCGATCCTCATCAGGCTGATCCCGATGACGGCAATGATGGTGCCGGTCACGACCGGTGGAAAGAAGCGCAGCATGCGGCTGACCAGTGGCGCGATGAGTATCGAGATCACACCCGCCCCGATGATGGAGCCAAAGATCAGGCCCGTGCCGTCTGTTCCCGGATGGCTGTTCGCCATGGCTACCATGGGGGCCACGGAAGCGAAGGTCACCCCCATCATGACCGGCAACCTGATGCCGAACCACTGGGTGGCCCCCAGCGACTGGATCAGGGTGACGATGCCGCAGCAAAACAGGTCGGCCGAAATCAGCATGGCCACCTGCTCCGGGCTGAGCTTGAGCGCCCGGCCGACGATGAGCGGGACAGCCACCGCGCCGGCATACATCACCAGCACATGCTGCAGGCCCAGCGCGGCCAGCTTGCCGTGGGGCAGGCGCTCGTCGACAGGGTGAACATCAGGGCTCATGGTCGTCTCCTGGGGGCACTTACCCCTCAATCGCATGCAAAACTGTATACAGATTATGTGTACATTGAAATGGACGAGCGATGGGGTTTACCCGCAGGACGAAGGCTGCCGGACACAAAAAAGGGGCGCCGAAGCGCCCCTGGGCTGCCGCACGGTTGGTCCCCGTCAGGCCCGTTGGCTGGCGGCCGCCAGGGCCGTCATGTTCAACACGCGGCGAACGGTGGCCGCTGGCGTCAGGATGTACGCGGTCCGGTTCACCCCCATGAGCACAGGCCCCACCGTCACCCCGCCACTGGCCAGGGTCTTGAGCACGTTGTAGAGGATGTTGGCCGCATCCACGTTGGGACAGACCAGCAGATTCGCCGATCCGCTCAGGGTGGAATCGCCCAGGTAGGCGCTGCGGATCTCGGGCTGCAGCGCCGCATCGCCATGCAGCTCCCCGTCGCATTCGATGTCCGGGTGGGCCGCCACGAAGATGTCGCGGGCAGCGCGCATCTTCTTCGCCGAAGCGCGCTTGGACGACCCGAAGCTGGAATGCGACAGGAACGCCACCTTGGGCGGCAGTCCGAAGCGCTGCACTTCCTGGGCCGCCATCCACGCGATCTCGGCCAGTTGCTCGGCGCTGGGATCCTCATTGACGTAGGTATCGGCAATGAACAAGGGACCACGATCGGTCATCAGCGCGTTGACGGCGGCGTAGTTGCTCACGCCGGCCTGCTTGCCCAGGATGCTGTCGATGCGTTCCAGGTGCGTGGCGTAGGTGCCCACCAGGCCGCAGATCAGCGCATCGGCATCGCCCAGCGAAACCATCAGCGAACCGATGATGGTGTTGGAGCGGCGTACGGCGGCCTTGGCCACCTCGGGCGTCGCGCCGTGGCGTTTCATGAGGCCGTGGTAGTGCTCCCAGTACTGGCGGAATCGCGGGTCGTCCTCGGGGTTGACGTTCTCCACGTCCACGCCCAGGCGGATGCGCAGACCGGCCTTCTGGATGCGGGCATTGATCACCGCCGGGCGGCCGATCAGGATTGGCGTGGCAATGCCTTCATCGATCGCCATCTGGGCCGCCCGCAGCGCGCGCTCGTCCTCACCATCGGCATAGGCCACGCGCTTCTTGCCGGCGGGGATGGACTTGGCGGCATTGAAGATCGGCCGCATCAGGATGCCGGTCTGCGTCACGAAGCGCGAGAGCGACTCCTTGTACGCCTCCATGTCGGTGATGGGGCGGGTGGCCACACCGGAATCGGCTGCCGCCTGTGCCACCGCCGGCGCGATCTTGAGGATCAGGCGCGTGTCGAAGGGCTTGGGAATCAGGTACTCGGGGCCGAAGGTCAGTTCCTGGCCCACATAGGCGGCGGCCACCTCGTCGCTGATCTCGCTCTTGGCCAGATCGGCGATCTGGCGCACGCAGGCCAGCTTCATTTCCTCGGTGATCTTGGTGGCGCCGCAGTCCAGCGCGCCGCGGAAGATGTACGGGAAGCACAGGACGTTGTTGACCTGGTTGGGGTAGTCGGAACGGCCGGTGGCGATGATGCAGTCCGGCCGGGCTACCTTGGCCAGCTCGGGGCGGATTTCGGGCTCCGGATTGGCCAGGGCCAGGATGATGGGCTTGTCGGCCATGGTCTTGACCATGTCCACTGTCAGCACGCCTGGGGCCGAACAGCCCAGGAACACGTCGGCGCCGTTGACCGCGTCGGCCAGCGTGCGAGCGGTCGTTGTCTGGCAATAGCGTTGTTTGGAGGCGTCGAGCTTGCCGGCCTTGGCGTCCTCGCGCTCGCTGTGGATCACGCCCTTGGAGTCGCAGACCAGGATGTTGGCGGGATTGACACCCAGACCCACCATCACGTCCAGGCATGCGATGGCGGCTGCGCCCGCGC
The DNA here is from genome assembly GCF_042665135.1 of Hydrogenophaga bisanensis. Classification (NCBI taxonomy): domain Bacteria; kingdom Pseudomonadati; phylum Pseudomonadota; class Betaproteobacteria; order Burkholderiales; family Comamonadaceae; genus Hydrogenophaga; species Hydrogenophaga bisanensis. The sequence continues at coordinate 27,648 of NZ_JBHTBX010000005.1, read as the reverse complement.
CCGAGACGGCCACCTTCACCTGGCCGATGTCCTTGCCCACCAGCTCCAGCCCGTTGAGCAGGGCCGCACTGGAGATGATGGCGGTGCCATGCTGGTCATCGTGGAAGACCGGGATGTTCATGCGCTCGCGCAGCTTCTTCTCGATGTAGAAGCACTCGGGCGCCTTGATGTCTTCCAGGTTGATGCCGCCCAGCGTCGGCTCCAGCGAGGCAATGATCTCGACCAGCTTGTCGGGGTCGCGCTCGGCCAGTTCGATGTCGAACACGTCGATGCCGGCGAACTTCTTGAACAGGCAGCCCTTGCCCTCCATCACCGGCTTGCCGGCCAGCGGGCCGATGTCGCCCAGGCCCAGCACCGCGGTGCCGTTGGTGATGACACCGACCAGGTTGCCGCGGCTGGTGTACTCGGCGGCCAGGGTGGGGTCGGCCTGGATGGCCAGGCAGGGGTAGGCGACCCCAGGCGAGTACGCCAGCGACAGGTCGCGCTGGTTCGACAGGGGCTTCGTCGGGTTGACGGTGATCTTGCCCTTGGCGGGCGAGCGGTGGTATTCGAGTGCGGCGTCGCGCAGGGCTTGTTCAGCGGGGGTCATGTGGTCTCCAGGGTCCGGTCCGCCCGCAGGGGCGGGCGAACATTGTGACACGGCGGACCGGAACGTCAGGTACCCCGGATAACCGGCACCGCAGGGGGGCGGCGCTCAGTGCGCAGCCAGCAGGTCCAGCAGCGTGCGTGCCACGACCTTGGTGGCGCGGCGCAGATCTTCGAGCACCAGATTTTCGTCGGCGCGCTTGGCATTCGATTCGCGCACGGTACGCGGACCGGCGCCATAGATCACGCCCGGGATACCGCGCTCGACATACAGGCGCACGTCGGTGTAGAGCGGGGTACCCACGGCAGGGATGGGCTCGCCGAACAGCTCCTGCCCGTGCTTCTGGATGGCTTGCACCAGGGGTGCGTTGCCGGCCAGCGGCTTCATGGCGCGGGCCAGCAGCATGCGCTTGACCTCGACACGGATGGCCTTGCCGCCCCGCGGCGGATGGAAGCTGGCCGCGGCCTGCTCGATCGTGCGGCGCAAGGAGGCCTCCACTTCGGCCGGATCTTCCTCGGGGATCATGCGTCGGTCGAGCTTGAGCACCACCTTGCCCGGGATCACGTTGGTGTTGGTGCCGCCCTGGATCAGACCGACGTTCAGGTAGGGATGGGTAATGCCTTCTACGTTCGAGGTCACCTTCAGGTAGTCGGCATTGAGCGCGTAGAGCGCGTTGAGGATGTGGGTGGCTCCCTGCAGGGCGTCGGTGCCGCTGTCGGGAATGGCGGCGTGCGACATGTCGCCATGCACCGTCACTTCCAGCTGCAGGCAGCCGTTGTGCGCCACCACCACCTGATAGCTGAAGCCGGCGGCGATCATCAGATCGGGCTTGGTCAGGCCCTTGTCCAGCAGCCAGCCGGGGCCAACCTCGCCGCCGAATTCCTCGTCATAGGTGACGTGCAGTTCGACGCCACCCTTGAGCGGCGCAGCCAGCGATTCGAGGGCCCGGATGGCGTAGGTGAAGCTGGCGATGTCGCACTTGCTCACCGCCGCGGCGCGGCCATAGATCCTGCCGTCCGCAACCTCGCCACCGTAGGGGTCGTGTGTCCAGCCCTCGCCGGGCGGCACCACATCGCCGTGGGCGTTGAGGGCGATGGTTTTGCCACCGTCGCCATAGCGGCGGCGCACGATCAGGTTGGTGATGGTTTCCAGCCCGGCGGCCTTGACCTCGGCGTCCGGCACGGCGTGCTTCTCCGCGGGCAGGCCCATCGCGGCCAGCAGTTCGGCGGTGCGCTCTGCGTGCGGCGCGTTGTTGCCGGGCGGTGTGTCGGTGGGCACGCGGATGAGTTCCTGCAGGAACTGCACTTCCTCGTCAAAGTGGGCGTCGATCCAGGCGTCGAGTTGCTGATGTGGGTTGGTCATGTCGGTGTTCAGGCGGTTGCCTGTGTGAGTTGTTGCAGCACATGGTCGAAGGCCTTGACGGCCAAGTCCATGTCGTCGGCGGTGGTCGATTCCAGAGGGTTGTGACTGATGCCGCTGTTCTCGCCGCGCACGAACAGCATGGCCTGCGGCATGACTTCGTGCAGCTTCATCGCGTCGTGCCCGGCACCGCTGGGCATGCGGTGGATCGGCACACCGAGCGCGGTGGCGGCGGCTTCCCATCGCGCCTGCCATTCGGGGGCGCTGGGCGCAGCGGCGGCGCGCATGGTTTCTTCAAGCGTGTAGCGCACGCCGCGGCGTTCGCAGATCTCGCTGAGTTTTGCCAGCACGTCGCGCACCACCGCGTCGCGCTGCTCGTCGATGGGCGCGCGAATGTCCAGGCTGAACTTGCAGGCGCCGGGAACCACGTTGATCGAGCCGCTGGGCACCTGCAGCATGCCGACGGTGGCCACCGAGTCACCGTCCTGCGCGGCGCGCTCTTCTGCGAACAGAATCAGCTCGGCCACCGCGGCCGCGGCGTCGCGGCGCCGGTCCATGGGTGTGGTGCCGGCGTGGCTGGCCATGCCGATGACTTCGCCCACATAGCGAACGCTGCCGTTGATGCTGGTGACGATGCCCAGCGGCAGGTTCAGCTCGTTGAGCACCGGGCCCTGCTCGATGTGCACCTCGATGAAGCCCAGGTACTGCGTGGGGTCGCGCTGCAGTTTGGGAATGTCGTCGATGCACAGGCCGGCGTGCTGCATGGCCTCACGCATGGTGATGCCGTCGGCGTCCTTCTGGTCGAGCCAAGTCGGGTCGAAGTGGCCGGTGAGTGCACCGGAGCCGAGGAAGGTGGCCTTGTAGCGCTGGCCTTCCTCTTCGGCAAAGGCCACCAGCTCGATGCCGAAGGGCAGGCGCTTCCCGGCGGCGTGCAGCTTCTGCACGCAGGCCATGGGCACGAAGATGCCCAGCCGTCCGTCGTACTTGCCGCCGTTGCGCACGGTGTCGAAGTGACTGCCGGTGATCAGGTACCTGGCGCCGGGTGTGGCAGGGTGGTAGCGGCCGACCACGTTGCCCACGGCGTCGATCTCGATCTCGTCGAAGCCGCAGTCCTTCATCCAGTGGCTGATGCGCTGGGCGCAGGCGCGGTGTGCGTCGGTCAGGTAAGTGACGGTGAGCTGGCCCTTCTCCACATAGCCCGGGTCGCTGTGCTGCGCCAGCGCTTCCTGCCAGTCCCACACGCGCTGGCCATCGACGGGCTCAAAGCCGAACTTGTCGTTCAGGCGGATCTCCGCGATGCGGTGGATGTTGCGCAAGCATTCGGCGCGCTCGAAGTCCGGGTGACCGTGCAGGCGGCGCTCGAAGGCCTCGATGATCTGCGCCTTGGTGAGCCCCGTGCCGCGCGGGCCGCGCACCGCCAGGATGAAGGGAAAGCCGAACTTGGCGTTGTAGGCCGCATTCAATTGCTGGATGTGCGCGAACTCTTCGGGTGTGCAGTTGGTCAGGCCTGCCTTGGTCTGCTCGTTGGTCGATTCGGCGGTGAGGGTCTTGCTCACCATGGCCTTGCCGGCCAGCTCCGGGTGTGCGCGGATCAGCGCCAGCTGCGGCTCCACGCCAGCCTCGTCGAGCACGAGTGTCATCGCATGCTTGAGTTGCGCCAGCGAGGCAAACGGTCGCTGCGCGAGGGCGCGCTCGGCGATCCAGGGCGAATGCTCGTACAGGCCGTCGAGCATCTGCAGCGCCTCGGGCAGGGGCGCAGCGTTCAGTTGGTCCAAAGTCAATGGCATGTCGTTGGCCTCAGGCAGGGTTCAGCGGGTGCGTGGCCTTCCAGTGCCGCGCGATGTCCAGGCGGCGCGCCACCCAGACCTTGTCGTGCGACTGGATGTGGTCGAGGAAGCGTTGCAGTGCGGTGATGCGGCCCGGGCGGCCGAGCAGGCGACAGTGCATGCCGATGCTCATCATCTTGGGCCGGTCCAGTCCGTTCGGGTCACCCTCGGCGTAGAGCGCGTCGAAGGCGTCCTTCATGTACTGGAAGAACGGATCGGCGTGCGAATAGCCCTGCGGCAGCGCGAAGCGCATGTCGTTGCAGTCCAGCGTGTAGGGCACGATGAGCTGGTGGGTGTCACTGCCGTCGGTCTTGCGCACCTTCATCCAGAAGGGCAGGTCGTCGCCGTAGTAGTCGCTGTCGTATTCGAAACCGCCATAGTCGGCCACCAGGCGGCGGGTGTTGGGGCTGTCTCGGCCGGTGTACCAGCCCAGCGCGCGTTCGCCCGTGAGGTCCTGGATGATCTGCATGGCCTCGGCCATGTGGGCGCGCTCGGTGGCCTCGTCGATGTTCTGGTAGTGGATCCACTTCAACCCGTGGCAGGCGATGTCGTGACCGAGTTCCTTGAAGGCCGCTGTCAGCTCAGGGTGCTTCTGCAGGGCCGTCGACACGCCGAACACGGTCAGCGGCAGATCGCGTCGCTCGAACTCGCGCAGCAGGCGCCACACGCCGGCGCGTGAGCCGTATTCGTAGATGCCCTCCATGCTGATGTGGCGGGCCTCGAAGGCGGCGGGGTTGAACATCTCCGAGAGGAACTGCTCGCTGGCCTGGTCGCCGTGCAGCACGGAGTTCTCTCCGCCTTCCTCGTAGTTGAGGACGAACTGCACCGCGATGCGGGCGCCGCCCGGCCAGCGGGCATGGGGTACGTCGCGGCCGTAGCCGATCAGGTCGCGCGGATAGGGGGCGGTCGAGTCGTAGATCATGGGATATCGCTCAGGAGGACAGGGCCATCGACAGGTCGTTGGTGGGCAGCTTGCGGTCGAAGGTCAGTCCGGCTTCGACGTGCGCCAGGTGCTCGTCCATCAGGCGCACGGCCAGGCCCTCGTCGCGCGCGGCCAGGGCCCTGACGATCTCCGCGTGCTCCTCGTTCGAATGCTCGGCGGCGGTGGTGCTCTGGTACATCAGGGTGATCAGGGCGCAACGGGAAATCAGCTCGCGCAGCAGTTCGGCCAGCACCTGATTGCCCATGAGTTCGGCCATGCGCACGTGGAAGTCGCCAAGCAGCTCGGTGCGTCCGGGCACGTCCTGGTTGTCGACCGCTTTCTTCTCCTGGGCCACGTGGTCCCGCAGCGCCTTGATCTTCGCCGGGGTGACCTGACGCACGAATGCCCGGGTCATCTCGGTTTCGAGCATGCGCCGGACAGCGAACACCTGTTTGGCTTCGTCCACCGACGGGGCGGCCACAAAGGCACCGCGCGCCGGCTCCAGACGGATGAGCCGGTTCTGTGCGAGCTGGAACAAGGCCTGGCGGACAAGGGTCCTCGACACGCCGAAGTGGTCGGCCAGCTTCTGCTCGGCCAGCTTGGTGCCCGGGTGCAGCCGGTGCTCGACGATGGCCCGGGTCAGCGATTCAACAATGTGGTTGGTGCTGGACGTTTCCATGCGGGTCATCATATCCAGAAAAACAAAAAGTGTATACACTTTCGGTCGACCAACCTGAAAGGATCAGCCATGGGCCTCAGCACCCACGTTCTGGACACCATGCACGGCTGCCCGGCCGCCGGCATGACCGTCGAGCTCTACACCACCCAAGGCGCACAGGCGACCCTGGTCAAACGCTTTGAGCTCAACCACGACGGTCGCAACCCGGACGGACCACTCTACGACAACGAAAGCCTCAAGGTCGGCACCTACCGCCTGGTCTTCGATGTGCAGGGCTACTTCGCGCGCACGGGTGTCAGTCTGCCGGAACCCAACTTCCTCAACCGGGTGTCGATCGACTTCGGGGTGGCGCACGCGGACCAGCACTACCACGTGCCCTTGCTGGTCAGCCCCTGGAGCTATTCCACCTACCGCGGCAGCTGACCGCCGCCGGGATTGCCCACGAAAAAGCCCGCACAGGGCGGGCTTCTCCGGAGGTCGCGGGCGTGTTCAGCGCGAGCGCTGGCCTTCGGTGAGGGTGTCCAGCTGAAAACGGCCGCTCTTGTCCCACAGCCAGGTGTCCGTGTACACCACGCCACCCAGTCTGATCGGAGCCGGGTAGGGCGCAGCGGCCATGACCGTGCGCTCGATCTCGGCCTTGGCCCCCGGGTGACTCGGCGGACGCATCCAGTTCATGGCCAGCACTTCACCCCGGCGTCCGATGTGCAACTGCATGGTGCCCACGCCCTGAAGCAGGGGTGGCATCCGGCCCTTGAAAATCCGGTGGCTGTTCTTGCTGTAGATGTGGCGTGCGCCGTCCTGACGGTAGTCGCGGGGGCTGACGGCATGAGAAACGATCTCCGGCTCCGGTTCCGGTGCCTTCGCCACCGGCGGCGGGGGCGCCACATCGACCACCGGAGCTGGCGGCGGCGGGGGAGATGCGCAAGAAGCAAGCAGAACGGCGGTGGCCGCGCCAAGAATGGCACGCCATCCGGAAAAGAGGCGAAGGGTGGTCATGGTGCTGCGGTCTCCGTGAGTCCGGGCGGGATCAGGACGTGGCGTGAATGGTAACGCCTGTACCCAACAGGCCTGGGGCATGGGAAATCTCTTATAAAGTTTATGGCGTAACCCGATGCTCCCGCAATCGTGCGGACGAAGATACTGCCTCACATGGCTGAACGGTTACGCATGCATACATCTGGCATGGCCAAAACACCACACCCGGACCTCTTGCTCGGCCATCTGCTGGACACCCTCCCACTGGACCCCGCCATACTGGTGACGGTCGGACGCACCTGGGGATCGGTCCCCAGGGAAGCGGGTACCTGGATGGCGGTGACCGACCGGGAAGTCATCGGCACCATTGGCGGCGGGCATCTGGAGTGGGATGCGATCCGCCTGGCCCGCGAAACCCTCGCCAGCGGCGCGTCGTCGCCCGTGGTCCGCCAGATTGCCCTTGGGCCCTCGCTGGGACAGTGCTGCGGCGGGCGGGTTGAACTCATCTGGGAGGCGGTCGGTGCGGCGGATGCCGCGAGACTGGGCCGGCAACTGGCCTCGCCGCTGCAGCCGTTGGCCCTGTTTGGCGGCGGTCATGTGGGGCAGGCGCTGGTCCAGGCGTTGGGGCCGCTGCCTTACGCGGTGCACTGGATCGACAGCCGGGATGGTGTGTTTCCCCCGGCGCTGTCCGCTCTCGTGCGTGCCGAGCACTCCGATCCGGTGCACGCGGCGGTGGACAAGCTCGATGCGGGCAGCCATGTGCTGGTGATGAGTTTTTCCCATGCCGAGGACCTGGACATCGTGGCGGCTTGCCTGCGGCGACAGCGTCACCGGGCCGATCTGGGGTTCATCGGGCTGATCGGCAGCCGCACCAAATGGGCGCGATTCGGGCACCGGCTCCAGGCCATGGGCTTCTCTGAACAGGAGCTGTCCCGCGTGACCTGTCCGATCGGGGTCCCGGGCATTCATGGCAAGGCGCCTGCCGTGATTGCGGCCTCGGTGGTGGCGCAATTGTTGCTTGTCGACAGCATGCCTGGTCCGTCGTGCGGTGTTCGGCCTGAGGGTTAACCACCATCCGGTTGTCGCCAAAAACTGTATACACTTTGCGTCATCAGGTCGCAGCGGTGCAGCGTCGTGTCCATCGGACAGGTGCTCGAACGCGGCCCTCAATCGGCTCAGAGCGCCCGCGGTGGTGAGCCGGCAACATCGACGGTTCTTCCGTCCACGTCTTGAGGTGCCATGGAAACCTACCTGCTCGATTGGGCCAATCTGCTGCTGCGCTGGCTTCACGTCATTGTGGCCATTGCCTGGATCGGTTCTTCCTTCTACTTCGTCTTCCTCGACAGCAGCCTCACCCCGCCGGTGGACGAGCAGTTGAAGAAAGATGGTGTCTCCGGCGAGCTCTGGGCCGTGCATGGCGGGGGCTTCTACCACCCGGTCAAGTTCAACGTCTCGCCGCCCAAGCTGCCTGAGCATCTGCACTGGTTCTACTGGGAAAGCTATTCCACCTGGCTGTCGGGATTTGCGCTGTTCCTGGTGTCCTACCTCTGGAGCCCGAGTGTCTACCTGATCGACCCCAATGTGATGTCCTGGTCGCCCGCTGGCGCCATCGCAGCGGCACTGGCCTTCCTGGTGGTTTTCTGGCTGCTCTACGACGGCATCTGCCGAACCCTGGGCCAGACCGAGAACGGCGATGCCAAGGTGGGCGCCGCGGTGCTGGTGCTGGTCTGCATCGCAGCCTACGCCGCCACGCAGATGTTCGCCGGTCGCGCGGCCTTCCTGCTGGTGGGTGCCATGCTGGCCACCGCCATGAGCGCCAACGTGTTCTTCTGGATCATTCCCGGCCAGCGCACCGTGGTGGCCGACCTCAAGGCTGGCCGTCCGGTCGATCCGATCCACGGCAAGCGCGGCAAGCAGCGCAGCGTGCACAACACCTACTTCACGCTGCCGGTGCTGTTTGCCATGCTCAGCAACCATTACAGCTTCACCTACGCGCACGAATACAACTGGGTGTTCCTGATCGCCATCATGTTCGCGGGTGCGGCCATCCGCCAGTTCTTTGTGATGCGACATGGCCACAAGCTCGGCCGCAACCCGCATCCCTGGAAGTACGCCGCCGTCGGCGTGGTGGTGCTGCTGGGCCTGATCGTCTGGCTCAAGCCCGCGCCCGTGGCCACGGCGGCCGTGCCCGAGAACATGGGTTATGCCCAGCTCAAACCGGTGGTCGAGCAGCGCTGCGTGATGTGCCACGGCGAAGCGCTGCAGAGCAAGGGCGTGCGCCTGGACTCGCCCGATGAGCTGAAGAAGCATGCACAGACGGTGTACCAGCAGGTTGTGGTGAGCAAGCTCATGCCACTGAACAACGCCACCGGCCTGACCGAAGACGAAAGGGCGTTGTTCGCGCAGTGGTTCAAGACCGGTGCGCGGGTGGACTGAACCTTCCTGCGCTACTCTCGGGGTTTGACAACGCACAGGAGAACCCCGATGAAAACCCGCGCAGCCGTGGCCTGGAAGGCTGGTGAACCCCTGACCATCGAAACCGTCGATCTGCAGGGCCCGAAATTGGGTGAGGTGCTGGTCGAGATCAAGGCCACCGGCATCTGCCACACCGACTACTACACCCTCTCCGGCGCCGATCCTGAAGGGCTGTTTCCCGCCATCCTGGGCCATGAGGGCGCGGGCATCGTGGTGGACGTCGGACCCGGCGTGACCTCGCTCAAGAAGGGTGATCACGTCATTCCGCTCTACACGCCCGAGTGCCGACAGTGCAAGTTTTGCCTGAGCCGCAAGACCAACCTGTGTCAGCTCATCCGCGGCACGCAGGGCAAGGGGCTGATGCCCGACGCCACCAGCCGCTTCTCCATCGACGGCCAGCCCATCCTGCACTACATGGGTACGTCCACCTTCAGCAACTACACGGTGGTGCCGGAGATCGCGCTGGCCAAGATCCGCGAGGACGCGCCGTTTGACAAGGTCTGCTACATCGGCTGCGGCGTCACCACCGGCATCGGCGCGGTGCTGTTCACCGCCAAGGTGGAGGCGGGCGCCAACGTGGTGGTGTTCGGCCTGGGCGGCATCGGCCTGAACGTGATCCAGGGCGCACGAATGGTGGGGGCCGACAAGATCATCGGCATCGACCTCAACCCCGAACGCGAGGCCATGGCGCGCAAGTTCGGCATGACGCACTTCCTCAACCCGAAGGATCATGAAAACATCGTGGACGCCGTCGTCCAGCTCACCGACGGCGGCGCCGACTACTCCTTCGAGTGCATCGGCAACACCAAGGTGATGCGCCAGGCGCTGGAGTGCACCCACAAGGGCTGGGGCCGCAGCATCATCATCGGTGTGGCCGAAGCCGGCGCCGAGATCAGCACCCGCCCGTTCCAGTTGGTCACCGGCCGCAAGTGGGAGGGCTCGGCCTTCGGCGGCGCGCGCGGCCGCACCGACGTGCCGAAGATCGTGGACTGGTACATGGACGGCAAGATCGACATCGACAGCCTGATCACGCACAAGCTCAAGCTCGACGACATCAACGAGGGCTTCGCGCTGATGAAGCGCGGCGAGTCCATTCGCAGCGTGGTGGAGTTCTGAGCATGGCATTGGAACGCCTGGAACTGATCAGCGAGCACGGCTGCTTTGGCGGCGTGCAGCGCTTCTACAAGCACTTCAACGTCAACCAGATTGGCCTGCCCATGCGCTTCGCGCTGTTCCTGCCGCCGCAAGCGCTGGCCGGACAGCCAGTGCCGCTGCTGACCTACCTGGCCGGCCTGACTTGCACCGAGGAGACGGCCGCCATGAAGGCCGGTGCCCAGCGACTGGCCGCGCAGCTCGGCCTGGCGCTGCTGTTTCCGGACACCAGTCCGCGCAACAGCGGCATTGACGGTGAGGACCATCACTGGGATTTCGGGGTGGGGGCCGGCTTCTATCTGGATGCCACCGAGCACCCGTGGGCGGGCCACTGGCAGATGGAGAGCTACCTGCTGCAGGACCTGATCCCCGGGGTGGTGAGCGAGTTCGGTCTGGATGGTCAGCGCCTGGGCATCACCGGCCATTCCATGGGGGGGCATGGTGCGCTGACCCTGGCACTGCGACACCCCGGGATGTTCCGCAGCCTGTCGGCCTTCGCACCGATCTGCGCGCCGACCCGCTGCCCCTGGGGCCGGAAAGCCTTTCTGGGCTATCTGGGGCAGGACGAAACCGCCTGGACCTCACACGACGCCAGCCTGCTGATGGCCGGGCAATCTTCCGCACCGTATCCCGGCGGGATCCTCGTCGACCAGGGCTTGGCCGACAAATTCCTGGCGGAACAGCTGTACCCCGAGGCGCTGGAGGCGGCCTGCGCGCAGGTCGGTCAGCCCCTGGCGCTGCGCCGACACGCCGGGTACGACCATGGCTACTACTTCGTGGCCAGTTTCATCGACGATCATCTCCGGCATCACGCCCAGGCCCTGGGGGCCTGAGCGGGCTCATTTCTGCCAGATGATCTTGCGCTGCGAGGCCTCCCAGGTCTCGTAGTGCCGGGCATAGAGGTCCTCGATGCGGTTGCGCTTGACCTTGAAAGTGGGCGTGATCATGTCGTTGTCCACCGTCCAGGCGGTGGTGGTGACCACCAGGCATTGCAGCTGCTCGTGCGGGTCCAGCGAGGCGTTGATCTGGTGCAGGTGCTCGGTCAGCGACTGCTCCAGCGCCTGACGCCCTCCCACTTCGGCGGACTGGGCCGCCGCTTCGGCGTTGAGCATGACGATCCCCAGCGGTTGCCCCAGGTTGGCGCCGGTCACCACGCAGGCCTCGACAGCGTCGTGCATCATCAGCTTGTCCTCGATCGGCGCAGGGGCCACGTACTTGCCCTTGCTGGTCTTGAACAGGTCCTTGACGCGACCGGTGATTCGCAGCAAGCCGTAGCTGTCGATGTGGCCCTTGTCGCCGGTGCGCAGCCAGCCGTCGCTGGTGAAAACCTCTCTGGTTTTCTCGGGCTCCCGGTAATAGCCCAGCATGAGGGCCTCGCTTCGCATCTGGATCTCGCCCGATTCGGGGGCGATGCGGTGCTCCACGCCCGGGTAGGTCGGTCCCACCGTGCCTTGCTGGTTCTTGCCGGCCTCGGTGATGTGTGACAGCGCCAGGTTCTCGGTCATGCCGTAACCTTCGTTGATGGGCAGGCCCAGCCGCTCGTACCACTGCAGCAGGGCCAGGGGCATCGGCGCGGCGCCGCCGGCGGCAAACTGGCACTGGTCCAGACCCAGCGCCTTGCGGATCTTGCGCCGGATCAGTCCACCCAGCAACGGGATCCGCAGCAGGCGCTGCAACTTGGCTTCGGGCATCTTCTGGTGAATGCCGTGCTGGAACTTCACCCACAGGCGCGGCACCGAGAAGAACACCGTCGGACGTGCGCGCTGCAGATCGGCGGTGAAGGTGTCCAGCGATTCTGCAAAGTACACATGCATACCGGTGCGCAGCCAGCCGTGCTCGACCAGCATGCGTTCGACCACATGGGCCAGTGGCAGGTAGGACAGCATGCGGTCATCCCCGCTCAGGGGGATGCGTGCCAGACCCTTGTCCAGCGCCCAGGCAAAGTTGCCAAAGCTGTGCATGACGCCCTTGGGCATGCCCGTCGTGCCCGAGGTGTAAATGATTGTGGCGAGCTCGTCGGCTGCACGCAGAACCTGCCCGTTCAGGGGGGAGGTCTTCTGGCAGATCTCGTCCCAACCGGTGTATTGCCGTATCGCGTCCGGCGGTGACAGCGGATAGCTGATGCACGGCAAGCCGCTGGGGATGCCGGGTTTCATGTGCTCCCAGCCGTCCAGCTTGCCCACAAAACAGGCGCGTGCCCCGCTGTGCTCAAGGATCTGGGCAATCGTGTCGGGCGCCAGGGTCGGGTATAGGGGGACCGATACGTGGCCAGCCATCCAGATGGCCAGATCGCTCATCATCCACCAGGCGCAATTCTTGGACAGGATAGCCACCCGCGAACCCGGCTCCCATCCCTGTGCCTTGAGGTGGGCTGCCATCCGTCGCGCCTGATCGGCGACCTCGGCCCAGCTGTAGTCCTTGACCACGCCGCCACCCATGGGCTGCGTCAGCGCGATGCGGCCGGGGTCTTTGCTTTCCCAGTGATAAAGGCGCTGCAGCGCCAGCAGATCGCTTGCTACCGGACTCATGAACGTGTCTCCTGCCTGTGCTTGTTCCCCACCGCAATCTACACACAAGCGTGCAGACGCATAAATGGGTTTTCCCTGCCAAAAAATAGAGGATGCACTCCATCGCCGCCGGGCGGTTTGATCCTGCTCAAGCTTGCAGCACCTGGTCCGGTATGCTGATCGCATGTATACCCCTCCTCATGTCGATCTCCTGGAACTTGTCACCGGCGCCACTTCGCAAGATCAGGAACCAGGCGCCAGCATCATCGTGCTGCACGGCCTCGGGGCCGACGGCAGCGACTTCCTGCCCGTGGCACAGGCCATGGACCTGTCACCGGTGGGGCCCGTGCGCTATGTGTTTCCCAGTGCGCCTGTTCGTCCGGTGACCATCAATGGCGGGTACGCGATGCGCGCCTGGTACGACATCCATCCGCCTGCCGACGAACCGGGTGGTGTGCGCCAGGAAGACGAGCTTGGTCTGCGCGAATCCCAGGCCATCGTGGAGCAGCTGATCGAGCGCGAGCGCCAGCGTGGCGTGCCCGCCGAGCGCATCGTGCTGATGGGCTTTTCCCAGGGCTGCGCCATGACCTTGCTGGCGGGCTTGCGCTCGCCCCATCGCCTGGCCGGTCTGGTGGCGCTGTCGGGTTACCTTCCGCTGGCGTCGATCACGGCGGCTGAGGCAAGCCCGGTCAGCCGCGAGGTGCCGGTGCTCATGATCCATGGCCTGCACGACGAGGTGGTGGTGCCGTCCCGGGGCGAGGCGGCGCGGGATGTGCTCAAGGATCTGGGCTACAACGTGCAGTGGGCTACCTTTGCGATGGGGCATGAGCTTTGCATGGAGGAAGTGTCTGTGATCCGCGACTGGTTGCTTGAGCGGCTGCAAGTTCCCAGAACTTGACCTGATCGGTATCGGACGTCATCAACTGCCTTCACAATGATCGCAGGGCATGGCATGCGGCCATGCCTTGGTGACATCGAATCAAGGAGGTATGGTGATGCGTTTGAAAGACAAGGTGGTGCTGATCACTGGCGGCGCGAGTGGTATCGGTTTGTCCACCGTGGAACGCTGTCTTGCCGAAGGCGCCCGCGTGGCACTGGCCGACATGGCGGATTCCCAGGGCCAGGCCCGGGCGGCGGAACTTGACCAGCGGTACGCCGGCCGTTGTGCATTCATTCCGGTCGATGTGTCCTCGACCGAGCAGGTGGACCGCATGGTGGCCGACACCGTCCAGCGCTTCGGGCGGCTGGATGGCGTGTTCAACAACGCCGGGATCGGCGGACTGAGCCCCGCGCAGGACTACACCGATGAGGACTTCCTGCGCATACTGGACATCAATCTGATGGGCGTGTTCCGGGTCGCACGGGCGTCGATCAAGGTCATGTACGCCCAGGGCAGTGGCAGTGTCGTCAACTGTGCCTCGATCCTGGGTGTGTTCGGCCAGAGCAACACCGCGGCCTACACCGCCGCCAAGGGCGGGGTGGTCAACATGACGCGGACCCTGGCCCTGGAAGGCGCCGCCAAGGGGGTGCGTGTGAATTCGATCGGCCCCGGCTACATCGACACGCCCCTGCTGTCCCTGCTGGATGCGGCGACGAAGCAGTTCCTGATCGGGCTTCACCCCATCGGGCGCCTGGGGCGGCCCGAAGAGGTGGCCAACGCGGCGCTGTTTCTTCTCAGTGATGAGGCCAGCTTCATCACCGGCGCGAACCTGCTGGTGGACGGCGGTTTCACGGCCGGCAAGTCCTGAGCCTGTGCGCGTCAGGCGCTGCGGGCTGATTCGGCCAGTCGACGGGCCAGCCGGTTGTGCCGTTCGATCAGGGGTCCCAGATCGATCGAAGCCAGCTGGCCTTCGCGCACCACCACCCGCCCGTTGACCACGGTCCAGACAGCCTGCGGACTGGCGCAGAGCAGCAGGCTGGCCACGGGGTCGTGCACGGCCCCGCCGGCAAACCCCAGGGTGCGCAGGTCAAACAGCGCCAGATCGGCGCACATGCCCACGGCCAGGTGGCCGATGTCGCGCCGGCCCAGTACCGCCGCACCGCCGCGGGTGGCGATGTGCAGCGCGTCGCGCGCCGTCATCTCGGCCGGGCCCAGGTCACAGCCGAAGAAGGTCCTGCCGTCCCGGATTTCGGGGGCTGACAGGGCGCGACCGACGCGCGCCAGCAGCAGGGCCTGCCGCGCCTCGTTGACCATGTGCGCCCCGTCGTTGCTGGCGCTGCCGTCCACTCCCAGCCCCACCGGCACGCCGGCATCCACCATGCGCCGGATGGGCGCAATGCCGCTGGCCAGGCGCATGTTGCTGCAGGGGCAGTGCGCCACGCCGGTGCGACTGGCGGCGAACAGTGAGATGCCTTCGTCGTCGAGCTTGACGCAGTGGGCGTGCCAGACGTCGTCGCCCAGCCAGCCCAGTTCCTGTGCATACTGCGCCGGCGTCATGTTGAACTTCTCGCGGCTGTAGGCGATGTCGTGGTCGTTCTCGGCCAGGTGGGTGTGCAGGCGCACGCCCAGGCCTTTGAAGCTGCGGGCCAGATCGGCACTGGCCTTCATCAACGCCGGGCTGACCGAGAAGGGCGAACAGGGCGCGAGCGCTACCTGAACCATGGCACCGTGAGACGCGTCGTGCCAGGTCTCGATGAGGCGCTGGCTGTCCTTGAGGATGGCGTCCTCTTTTTCCACCACCCGGTCGGGTGGCAGGCCGCCCAGTGACTGGCCCACGCTCATGCTGCCGCGCGTGGCCACGAAGCGCATGCCGATGTGCTGGGCGCCCTCAATGGCGTCTTCCAGGCGAATACCGTTGGGGTAGATGTAGAGATGGTCACTGCTGGTGGTGCAGCCACTGAGCAGCAGCTCGGCCATCGCGACCTGGGTGGATACCTGCACCATCTCGGGCGTGAGTCCCGCCCAGATCGGATAGAGCCCGCGCAGCCAGCTGAAGAGCTCGGCATCCTGCACCCCGGGGATGGCCCGCGTGAGCGACTGGTACATATGGTGGTGGGTATTCACCAGCCCGGGCACGACCAGGTGGCCGCGCGCATCGATCACCTCACCTGCGCCGGCCAATGTCTCCGGGGGTACGTCAGCTGCCGGCCCCATCCATTCGATGGTGTGGCCGCGCACCAGCAGGGAGGCGTCCCTCAGTTCACGACCCATCGAGGCATCGGCATGGTCGAAGGTGGCGATGCAGTCGGCGCGATGGATCAGCAGGGTCTGGTCGGTCATGTCAGGTCGGGCGGCGTGTGCCGGCCACCATCGCCGGCGCACCCGATCATGACATCCTCAGGCGCCCATGGCCATCAGGCTGGCGTTGCCCCCGGCCGCGGCGGTGTTCACCGACAGGGTGCGTTCGTGCACCAGGCGCGTGAGGTCGTAGCCGGGCACGGGCCGCAGCAGTGGCAGGATCGGACCCGGGCGTGCGGCCAGGCGCACCTGCAGGGCGTCGGCGTCGTCGTCCGCACCGTCAAACAGCACCGCTGTCACGTCCCGTTCCATCCACGCGGCATCCACCGCCACCCGTTCTTGCAGGGAAGCGGGGAGCGCCGAATGCACGACCTTGGCCGCTGGTGTGTTGTCCAGCACCAGCCGGTTGCCGCTGATCAGCGCCGCCATCACCTGGTGCAGGGCGTCTGCCGCTGTCTGGCTCACCCCGGCGATGAGTCCCCGGGCGGTGAAGCGCAGGCGGTTGTCTTCTCCCGTGGGTCCGGGCAACGCCAGCCGCAGGCCGGTGATGCGCCGTGTGCGGTAGGCATCGGCCTGGTCGCGCAGGGCCAACAGCTCATCGCCTTCCAGCCACTGCCGTCCTGCGCTGTCCAGCCAGGTCTGCAGGCATTGCAGGTGTTCATCCGCGCTGTGGCTTTCAGGGGTCTCAGCGACAGCAGATGCGCCATCCCCGAGGACCGGACCACCGGTCCGCGCCAGCAGGCGGTGCAGGTACAGCGGGCCACCCGCCTTGGGCCCGGTCCCCGACAGCCCCTCGCCGCCGAAGGGCTGCACGCCCACCACGGCGCCAATGATGTTGCGGTTGACGTACAGGTTGCCGACATGGGCGCGGCTGGCGACCTGGTCGACCGTCTCGTCGATGCGGGTGTGCACGCCCATGGTCAGGCCATAGCCGCTGGCGTTGATCTGGTCGATCAGGTGGTCCAGATCGGCCGCCCGGTAGCGCAGCACGTGCAGGATCGGGCCAAATTGCTCACGCCCCAGATCGGCCAGGCGATCGATCTCGATCACCGTGGGGGCCACGAAGGTGCCCCGGGCACACGCGGGGGGCAGGGGCAAACGCGTCACCCGGGCGCCACGGGTCTGCATGGCGGCCACGTGGTTCTCCAGGCCATGACGCGCCTGCGCATCGATCACCGGGCCGATGTCCACCCGGACATCGGCCGGGTTGCCCAGACTGAGTTCGCTCATGGCGCCACGCAGCATGTGCAGCACGCCATCGGCGATCTCCTCCTGCAGGCAGAGCACGCGCAGGGCCGAGCAACGCTGGCCCGCGGAGTCAAAGGCCGACGCCAGCACATCGGTGACGACCTGCTCGGGCAGGGCGGTCGAGTCCACGATCATGGCGTTCTGCCCGCCCGTCTCGGCAATCAGCGGCACCTGGCCGCCGCGCGAGGCCAGTGTGCGGTGGATGATGGCGGCCACCTCGGTGGAGCCGGTGAACATGACGCCACGCACCCGTGCATCCGCCACCAGGGCCGCGCCCACGGTTTCGCCCTGACCGGGCAGCAGCTGCAGCACGGCCGGGGGGATGCCCGCCTGATGCAGGAGCCGAACCGCAAAGGCCGCGATCAGGGGCGTCTGCTCGGCCGGCTTGGCCAGCACCGGGTTACCGGCGGCCAGGGCCGCCGCCACCTGCCCGGTGAAGATGGCCAGAGGGAAGTTCCAGGGGCTGATGCACAGCACCGGACCCAGGGGCACATGGCAGGCCGTATCGAAGCCGCGCGACTGCTGGGCGTAGTAGCGCAGGAAGTCCACCGCCTCGCGCAGTTCAGCCACCGCGTTGGCCCATGACTTGCCGGCTTCGCGCACCGCCAGGGACAGCAGCGTATCGGCGTTCTGCTCGAACAGCGAGGCGGCGCTCTCCAGCAGCGTGCTGCGGTCTGCGGCGGGTGTGGTGGCCCAGGTATTGGCGGCCTCAGTGGCGGTGTGCAATGCCTGCCCGATGTCATCGGTGGTGCTTTCCCGAACCGTGCCGACGGTTTCGCCCAGATCGGCCGGGTTGTACACCGCCACGGACGGCCCGACGGCGGTAGGCGTGCCAGCCACGATGGGACCCGCCTCGAATGCCTCATGCAGTGAGCGCGCCAGCGCGCGACCGATGCGTTCCCGCACAGCTTCGCTGGCCAGGTCGTGCCCGGCCGAATTGGCTCGAAGCGGGGCGAACAGGTCGCGGGGCAGAGGGATCCTGGGGTGAGGCGCGCCCCCGAGGGCCGAGGCCTGTTCGACCGGGTCGGCAATCAGTTCCTCCACGGGAACGCGCTCGTCCACGATGCGGTTGACAAAGCTGGTGTTGGCACCGTTCTCCAGCAGCCGCCGCACCAGGTAGGCCAGCAGGGTCTCGTGACTGCCCACAGGGGCATAGATCCTGACCAGCCGATGCCGTTGGGGGTGCCCGACGATCTGGTCGTAGAGCGGTTCGCCCATCCCGTGCAGGCACTGAAACTCATAGTCGCCGGGCTGCCAGGGCCGGCCATCGGTCTGGGCCAGGTGCACGATGGTGGCCAGTGTCTGGGCGTTGTGGGTGGCAAACTGGGGGTACACCACTTCGCGCGCGGCCAGCAGCTGCCGGGCGCAGGCCAGATAGGACACGTCGGTGTAGACCTTGCGCGTGAAGACGGGGTAGCCCGCCAGCCCGTCGATCTGGGCGCGCTTGATCTCCGCATCCCAGTAGGCGCCCTTGACCAGGCGGACCATCATTCGCCGCCCGCTGCGCCGGGCCAGGTCGATGACGAAGTCGAGCACGCGGGGCGCACGCTTCTGGTAGGCCTGCACCACAAAGCCCAGGCCGTTCCACCCGCCCAGCGCCGGGTCCGTGGCCAGGGCTTCGAGCAGGTCCAGCGAGATGTCCAGACGGTCGGCTTCTTCGGCGTCGATGTTCAGACCGATGTCGTGCCCGCGAGCCTGCAGGCACAGCGCCTTCAGTCCGGGCAGCAGCTCGGCCAGCACACGCTCGCGCTGCGACCAGGTGTAGCGCGGGTGCAGGGCGGACAGCTTCACCGAGATGCCATTGCCATCCACCACGCCACGGCCACGACTGTCCGCACCGATGGCCGCGATGGCGCGCTCGTAGTCGCCGAAGTAACGCTCGGCGTCCTGCGCGGTCATGGCGGCTTCGCCCAGCATGTCGAAGGAATAGCGGTAGCCTCTGGCTTCATGGGCGCGTCCGCGCTGCAGCGCTTCGTCGATGTCGCGCCCGGTCACGAACTGCTCGCCCAGCATGCGCATGGCCAGGTCCATGCCCTTGCGGATCAGGGGTTCGCCGCCACGGGCCACGAGCCGCGTGAGCGCGGACGACAGACCTTCCTCGCTGCTGGTGGACACCAGCCGGCCGGTGATCAGCAGGCCCCAGGTGGCCGCATTGACGAACAGCGAGGGGCTGTTGCCGATGTGCGAGCGCCAGTCCCCGTCGGACAGCTTGTCTCGGATCAGTCGGTCGGCGGTGGCTTTGTCAGGCACGCGCAGCAAGGCCTCGGCCAGGCACATCAGGGCCACGCCCTCCTGGCTGGAGAGGGAAAACTCCTTCATCAGGGCATCGACGCCACTGGAGCGGGTGCGTACGCTGCGCAAGCCGGTGACCAGGTCATGGGCCAGCTGGCGCACTGGTGCCTGCAGGGCCGGATCGAGCCGGGCCGCCTCCACCAGTGGCGGCACACACACCGGTTCGGGCAGGCGCCAGGCGTCGTCGATGTGCACGCGAAGCGCCGGGCGCGGCTGTGCCGGGAGGGCGGCGGCACCGCGGGACGGCGCGGGCTGTGTGATCAGGTGGGTGTCGGGTGCGTTCATGCGGGGTCTCCAGGGCGGATGACGGTTGTTTGTCAGTCACGTCAATGGCCTGAATTGTTCCGAATTTACGGTAGTTTTTGGCTCTGAATTTGAGATTGATAAAGCCATAATGGCTGACATAGAGCGTATTTAAAGACGAAAGTCTTCTGAAAAATGGATCGCATCGACCAGAAAATCCTCCAGGAGCTGCAGGCAGATGCCAGGCTGTCCATCGTGGAACTCTCCCGTCGTGTCGGGTTGACCAAGACGCCTTGCGCCGAGCGGGTCCGTCGCCTGGAGAAGGCGGGTGTGATCCGGGGCTATCACGCGGCACTGGACGCCGACGCGGTGGGTGCCGGTCATGTGGTGCTGGTGCAGGTGTTGCTCTCCAGCACCACCGAGCAGGACCTGCGCCGCTTCAATGAGGCGGTGCGCCGCATCCCCGAGATCGAGTCCTGCCACATGATCGCGGGGGATTTCGACTACCTGCTCAAGGTACGCACCCGGGACATCAACGAGTACCGCAAAGTCATGGGCGAGCACATTTCGGGGCTGCCCTCTGTCAAGCAGACCCACACCTATGTGGTGATGGAGGTGGTCAAGGATGAGCGCAGCCTGCCGGTGCGGCCCGCGGCCGCTAGACTGACAACCCCATGACACTACCCAGCCTCGAAGACCCCCGCGCGCTGCTGCGACACCTGTACGACGTGGCGGTGCAGCGCGCGCTGCCGCTGCACAACACCGCGGCCCATCTGCCCCAGCCCCCGAAAGGACGCACCCTGGTGCTGGGGGCGGGCAAGGCGGGTGGCGCGATGGCGCACGCGGTGGAGGCCCTGTGGCCGCAGGATGCGCCGCTGTCCGGTCTGGTGGTCACGCGCTACGGACACACACCGCCGCGGCCGTCGGGGGTGCACGAAAGGATCGAGGTCGTGGAAGCCGCGCACCCGGTGCCCGACGCAGCCGGTCTGGCGGCGGCTCAGCGCATCCTGGCGCTGACGCAGGGCTTGACCGGGGACGACCTGGTGCTGTGCCTGATCTCGGGCGGCGGATCGTCCCTGCTGACGCTGCCGTGCGAGGGCCTGACCCTGGCCGACAAGCAGCGCATCAACCGCCAGTTGCTCGAGAGCGGCGCGCACATCGGCGAGATGAACACCGTGCGCAAGCATCTCTCCCGCATCAAGGGGGGGCGCCTGGCGGCAGCCTGTGCACCCGCCCGCGTGGTCACGCTGACCATCAGCGATGTGCCAGGTGACGACGTGAGCGTGATCGCCAGTGGCCCGACCGTGGCCGATGCGACCACCTGCGCCGATGCCCTGGACATCCTGCGTCGCTACGGCATAGAGGTGCCGCCTGCGGTCCGGGCGCGGCTCGAGCGCGCCGAGCTGGAAACCCCCAAACCCGGCGATCCGCGACTGGCGCGCTGCGAAACGCACCTGATCGCCACGCCGCAGCAGAGCCTGGAGGCCGCTGCCGCCGCGGCACGCAGTCTGGGTCTGCGTGCCTACATCCTCAGCGATGAGATCGAGGGCGAATCGCGGGAAGTCGGCAAGGTGCACGCGGCGCTCGCCCGCTCGGCGGCGTTGGGGCGCAGCAGCTTCGAGGCGCCCTGCGTCATCCTGAGCGGAGGGGAGACCACGGTGACGGTGCGTCCCCGTGCCCCGGATCAGCCCAGGGGCAAGGGCGGACGGGCGGGCGAGTTCTGCATGGGTCTGGCACAGGCGCTGGGCGGCCAGCCCGGTGTCTGGGCCCTGGCCGCCGACACCGACGGCATCGATGGCATGGAGGACAACGCGGGTGCGGTGGTGACGCCGGACACGCTGGCCCGCTCGGCCGCCCTCGGGCTGAAGGTCGGTGATCATCTGGCCCGCAACGACGCCTACGGCTTCTTTGAACCACTGGGGGATCTGGTCGCGACGGGCCCAACCCACACCAATGTCAACGACTTCCGGGCGATTCTGGTGAGGTGACTTCCGCCGCGTCCCGCGCGGCGGCCCCGGATCGGCGGTTACAAACCCGCCGAAGACATCGTTTCTAATAGAGGGTTGCCATCGGCCCACCGGCCGCGGAACACGCCGGCCACGTTCGTGGGACGGATTCCTCCCTGTCAACCCTGTTGCTGGTGCCCGACCCCGGGTACCGTGGACCATTTTGCTCGACCGTTTGCCGTCCGTACCTGCCTCCGCCCTGGCGCGACAGTTGGCGCGCTGGTTGCCTGCGCCTGTCGATGGACCGCGGCAGGACGTGGCCGAGCGGCTTGGCCAATGGCTCAATGTCAAGGAAGCCATTGCGCTGCATGCGGCGACCGGGGCGGTGGACGCCGCCGGCGCTGCGGCGTCGAGGCGGCAGCGTTCCACGACGGTACCGACCCAGGCGCTTCGTGCCAACCTGCAGGCCGAGTTGCAGCGCGTGCAAGCGGTGCTGGCGCAATCGATCCGTCGCCGCGATCCGACGCACCGCCCTGACGCCAGTGATCCCGACACCGAGTTCGCCTTCTACCATCAGCGCCTGCACGAGCAGCAGCGTCGCATGGAGTTGTCGGTGGACGCCCTGCGCGACCACGTGCGCCAGGCCCTGGCCCAATCGTCGCCGGATCACGCGCGCCTGGCTGCGCTCGATGCCCACATGCAGACCCTCTTTGGCGGACGTGAGCAGCGGCTGCTGTCCCAGCTGCCAGCCTTGCTGAAAGCCCGATTTGCCGCCCTGCGGCAGGCGGTCGCCACCTCTGACACCCCCCATGACCCACGCTGGCTGCAGGCCTTTGCCGACGAGTTCGAACAGATCCTGCTGGCCGAGCTGGACCTTCGGCTGCAACCGGTCATGGGTCTGATCGAATCCCTGGAACATGATGACTGATTCTTTGCGTTTGCATCGCGTCCTGTCTGCGGGCGCCTTGGTGACTGGCCTGGCGGTGGTGGCCTGGGTGGCCAGCGGTTTTGTCGGCTCCAGTGCGTTTGCCCTGGGCATGACGCTGCTGATTGGCGCTGTCTTTCTGGGGGGTGTCTGGGAGTTGCGCCGCTATTCACAGGCGACCGCAGCCCTGCAGACGGCCATGGCCGACGTGCCACAGCCCCTGGAGCGCTTGTCCGACTGGCTGACCCGTGTGCCTGACTCCCTGCAGGGGGCCGTCCGCCAGCGTGTCGAGGGTGATCGGGTTGCCTTCCCGGCACTCACGCTCACCCCCTACCTGATTGGTCTGCTGGTCATGCTGGGCATGCTGGGGACTTTTCTGGGCATGGTGGTGACGTTCAAGGGGGCGGTGTTTGCCCTGGAGGGGTCGGCCGACCTGTCGGCCATCCGCAGCGCACTGGCCGCGCCGATCAAGGGCCTGGGGCTGTCGTTCGGGACCTCGGTGGCTGGCGTGGCCACCTCGGCCATGCTGGGCCTCATGACGACCCTGGCGCGACGTGAACGCACCCGCGCGCTGCGGATGCTGGATGGCCTGGTGGCCACCACACTGCGGCCGTTCTCGGCCGCGCATCAGCGACAGCAGAGTTTCGAAGCCCTGCAACGCCAGGCCGAAGCCATGCCGGCCGCGGCCCGGCACCTGCAGACGCTGATCGAGCAGATGGAGCAGCGCAGCCGGCAGCTCGACGAGCAGTTGCTGGCCCGCCAGGCCGAGTTCCAGCGTGAGGCGGCGGCGTCTTACACCGGCCTGGCCCAGTCGGTCGAGCGTTCGCTGCGCGAGAGCCTGGCCGCCAGTGCCCGCGCCGCCACCGAAAGCCTGCAGCCTGTGGTCCAACAGGCCATGAGCCGTGTGGCCGCCGAGTCCATGCGCCTGCACGAAGGCGTGGGCGCTGCGGTCCAGGCACAGCTGTCCGGGCTGTCGGAGCGCTTTGCCGTCACCACCACCGCGGTGACCGAGACCTGGACCCAGGCACTGAAGCAGCACGCCGACGATGCCCGGCAACTGCTGGCGCTGCAGGAGCAATCCCTCACCCAGCTGCATGCCGGCTTCGAGTCTCGCGCCGAACAATGGCTGCACAAGGTGCAGACCGCCCAGGAGCAGGCCCAGGCACAGCGTCTCCAGATGGACCAGAGCCAGCAGGCGTCGCTCATGGCAGCGCTGGAGCGCGTGACGCAGTCGCTGCAGGCCGGCTGGCAGCAGGCGGGCAGCCTGGCCCAGACCCAGCAGCAGGCCATGATGCAGGCCCTGGAGGAGACCGCCAGGGCCATCACCGAACGAAGCACCCGGCAGCTTGACCAGGGACTGGAGGGCGTTTCACGCCTGCTGGCCCAGACCGAAGCCCTGGTGCAGGCCCGCGCGGCATCCGAAGCGGCCTGGGTGCAGCAGCATGGTCAGCGCATGGACGAGCTGGCGGCCCTGTGGCGCCAGGAGCTCTCGGTCCTGCGCGAGACCGAAGTCCAGCACCAGCAACGGCTGGTCGAGCAGCAAGGCACCTGGCAGGCCAGCATCGGGCAGCAACTTCAGGCCTTGCGCAACGACGAGGCGGTGCGCGGTGATGCGGCCGTGCAGCGATTGGCCGAACTGCAGGCGGCGCTGGCGACACAACTGGCCACCCTGGGGAACGCTCTGGAAGCGCCCATGGCGCGACTGATGCAGACGGCATCCGAGGCCCCCAAGGCGGCGGCCGAGGTGATTGCCCAGTTGCGCGAGCAGATGAGCCGTCTGGCCGAGCGGGACAACGCCACGCTGGCCGAACGGGCCGACCTGGTGGGGCAGATGGGTCAGCTGTTGCAGCAGGTGCAGCAGACCACGGCCGAGCAGCGTGCCGCCATCGAGAACCTGGTGGGATCCGCCTCCAGCGTGCTCGAACGGGTGGGGCAGCAGTTTGCCGACACGGTCGGCGCGCAGTCCGGACGTGCCGAGGCGATGGCCGAGCAGGCGGCCGCCAGTGCCGCCCAGCTGGGTGCGCTGGGTGAGGCCTTCCAGGCAGGCATCGGGCAGCTGGCGGCCAGCCACGAACAGCTGGTGCAGGGCCTCCGGCGGGTGGAGGAGGCGATCGGTCAGTCGCTCACGCGCAGCGATGAACAGCTGGCCTACTACGTGGCCCAGGCGCGCGAGGTCATTGACCTGAGCATCAGCGCCCAGCAAGGCATCGTGGAAGACCTGCGGCGTCTTCGCGGACCCGTCAAGGCCACGGCCGGAGTGGCGTGATGGGCGCCTTCCATGACCCGTGGGGTGGGGCTGAGGGCCCCGATGACGAGGCGCCCGAAGCCACCGCCCCCGTCTGGGCGGTGTTTGGTGACCTGATGGCCGGGCTGGTGGGCGCATTTGTGCTGGTGTTCATTGGCGTGTTGCTCACCCAGGTGGACCTGGTCAACAGCCTGCAGGCGGAGATCGAGAAGCGCCAGCAGGAGGAAGCCCGTCGCATGGCACTGGAAAAGGCACTGGCCGTGCCGCTGGCCAGTGGTCGGGTGACTTTGAACAACGGTCGCATCGGCATCAGTGGCAGCGTGCTGTTCGACTTCAACTCGGCGCAGTTGCGTCCCGAAGGCGAGCAGTTGCTGCAGGCGCTGGTGCCGCCCTTGCAGGTGTACCTGGGTGAGCGCGATGAACTGCTGATGGTCAGCGGCTTCACCGACGACAAACCCATCAGCGCCAGCAACACCCGGTTCAAGGACAACCTGGAGCTGTCTGCCCAGCGGGCGTTGACGGTGACCCGCACCCTCATTGCCCAGGGGATGCCGCGTGCACGCGTCTTCAGTGCGGCCTTCGGCGCCGAGCAGCCGGTGGCCAGCAACGCCGACGAGAAGGGGCGTGCGCTCAACCGCCGGGTGGAGATGGCACCGGTGCCCCGTGCGAGCGCCGGCGCCGGTGCCGGCAGCAACGCCACCCAGGAACGCGACGCGGCGACGCCGTCGGCGGGACGTTCATGACCAAACCCGCATCCTCTGCTGGCGGGGCCGGTTCCCCGTTGGCCGCCCTCCATGCCCATCTGGACCAGGCCTCCAGGCAGGCGAGGGGCACGCTGGACCCGGGAGCGGGACCCTGGCCGGATCTGCGCAGCGCAGCCCGCTTTCGGGAAACCTGGGAGCGTCTGAGTGCCGAGGGCCAGGTGCGGCAGTCCCTGCAGCGTGCGCCCCAGAATGCCGGTCCGCTCAATCCCCAGCGATTGATGAGCGGGAACCTGGCGCTGATGGGGGAGTTGTCACCCCACTACCTGCGCCGCTTCCTCGCCCATGCCGACACCCTGCTCTGGCTGGATCAGCTTCAGTCCAGCCTGCGTCCGGCGGGCAAGACCGGCAAGGCGGGGTCGTCGGCCGTGCCATCGGACCCGCGGCGCCGGCGCTGACCAGGCGCCGCCACGCTCAGGTCCTGCCGGTCTGCTGGCCCGCCTTGGCTTGCGCCAGCATGCGCGCGAACATGTCCAGCAGCTGGTCGTATTCCTCGTCGCTCAGGCACCGGGTCAGCTCGTCGTTGCGCTGTTCCACCAGCACCATGACCTTGCGCCAGAGTGTCTTGCCCTTGGGCGTGAGGGCCAGGAAGACGCTGCGGCCATCCAGCGGACTGGCGACTTTCTGGACCAATCCCTTGTCCACCAGCGACTGGGCGGCCCGGCTGGCCTGGCCCTTGTCCAGGTTGGCCTCAAAAGCCAGCTGATTCACGGTGAGCTGGGGAAAAGACCCGATGGAAGACAGCGTCCGGGCCTCCGACAGGCCCAATCCCAGCTCGGCGGTGTACAGGGCGTGGGTGGCCATGTCGTTGAGCTTGGCCAGGGTGTTCAGGCGGTAGGTGAAAAACCGCTCCAGGGCGGGTGGGGAGGGGCTGCGCTCGCTCATGGGTGCATTGTCCTTCAGGTGATTGGCGGGTTTGGCCAATCCCTCTGCGTGGTTGGAAATAGTTGCGTGCGCAACTAAAATGCGCCAGAATTCGCGGAAACCGAAAACAGAGCGCCGGAGACAACCCAGATGCACCAACCCACGACGCAGCCGCGTCCGTCGATCTATTACCCGTATGAGGTGTTCCAGCCCTGGCTGCCCTCGCAGCACGGGGCGCAGCCGCGCCAGAAGGTGGTCATCGTCGGCAGCGGGCCGGCGGGCATGGTCACGGCGCTGGAGCTGGCGCGCCACGGTGTGGCCAGCGTGGTGCTCAGCGCCGAGCTGCAGTTCTCGCAGGGCAGCCGGGCCATCGTGTTCACCCGCCGCTCCATGGAGATCCTGCAGCAGGTGGGCGTGGCCGAACGCATGACCGAGGGGGGCCTGCCCTGGCGCTTTGGCAACTCGTACTACCGGGGCCATCGCGTCTTTCGCATGGAAGCGCCGCACGACGATGACGACCGGTTCTTCCCCATGCTCAACGTGCAGCAGCAGTACATGGAGCATTACCTGCACGATGCCTGTGCGGCCAGTCCGCTGATCGAGATGCGCTGGGGCAACAAGGTTGTGGGGGTGACCCAGCGCGAGGGTTATGCTGAGGTGCTGATCGACACGCCCGAGGGTGAGTACACGCTGGAGAGCGACTGGGTGGTGGATGCCTCCGGTGGCCGCTCGGCCATCCGCACGGCCATGAACCTGCAGATGGAAGGCGCCTCTTACGAAGGTTTCTTCGTCATCGCCGACATCCGCATCGACCTGCCGCTGCCGACCGAGCGCCTGGCTTTCTTCGACCCGGAGTGGAACCCGGGCAACACCATCCTGATGCACCGCGAGCCGCACGGCATCTGGCGCGTGGACTACCAGCTGCCCGAGGGCGAGACGCCCGAGGAGGCCCTGCGCCCGGAGTCGCTCAAGGCCCGCATCGACGCGCAGCTGGCGATGATCGGCCATGCCGGTACGCCCTGGGAGATGGACTGGAGCTCGGTGTACTCGGCCCGCACGCTCACGCTGCCCGACTTCGTGCACGGCAGCGTGATCTTCACCGGCGACGCCGCCCACCTGCTGCCCATCTTCGGCGTGCGCGGGGCCAACACCGCGTTCCAGGACGCGCAGTCGCTGGGCTGGCACCTGGCGTATGTGGTCAAAGGCCTGGCGGGCCCCCGCCTGCTGGCCAGCCACAGCGCCGAGCGGGTGGGCGCGGCGCGCGAGATCATTGCCGAGTCGGGCAAGAGCGTGCGCTTCATGACGCCGCCCACCCGGGGCTTCCGCCTGCTGCGCGATGCGGTGCTGTCGCTGTCGCTGCAGCACGAATTCGTGCGCCCGCTCTACCACTGGCGCACCTCGCGTCCGCACGAGTACACCCATTCGATGCTCAACAGCCGGGGCGACGACAACGCGCTGTTCACCG